>CAMBFR010000112.1 GCA_945865815.1 Candidatus Sulfopaludibacter sp. SbA3 | reverse complement strand
TCAGACCCCGGCTTTGACATGAAACCGCCAGGCCGCTAAGATAGCTGAACTTATGAAAGACGCATTGGTCCGAAGACTGGAAGCATTTCTGGAAAACCAGGACTTCGGTAAGAACTGGGACGGAGCCTACCAGGATGCTGTTCCGACGCTCCGCCGTTATCTCGATGGTGAAGGTTACCGCACGCTGATCATGCACGAACTGGAGTCCGAATCCCGCGACACGGAGCTTGTCGCCACGAAGGAATCGCTCGTCATTCGAATCCCATGGGGGGAGGACTCCAATGGAAAGTCCGTTGTGAATCTCACGCACCTTGAAGTCCGCCTGCCACACCATCTCGAAGCAGACAATCGGACATAACGCGCCATCCACACAGGCGTTAATGACATGAATCTTCGCGCGGTCCTGTTCGACGCCGCTGACACCTTGTTCCATACCCGCGGAACAGTCGGCGAAATCTACGGCAATGTCGCGCGCGAATACGGTTCAACCGCGGACTCGAGCGCCATACATGCCGCATTCATGCGTAAATTCCGCCACTCCGGACCGCTTTCCCCGGCAAACGAAAAAGCATGGTGGAAGGACGTCGTCCACCGCGTCTTCATTGAGGTCGGAATGGTCCGCGACTTCGACGAGTTCTTCGACAAGGTCTACGACCGATTCCGTGATGCCACCGGATGGGCGCTGTTCCCCGAAACCATCGAGGTGCTGGAAAACCTGAAAGGCCGCGGTCTGAAGCTGGGCGTCATTTCAAACTTCGATTCCAGGGTCTATTCCGTGATGAGCGCGCTGCGAATACTTCACTACTTCAGCTCGGTGACTATTTCGAGCGAAACCGGGTTCGCCAAACCCGATCCGCGTATTTTCCGGGCGGCCGCCCAATCCCTCGAAACCGTTCCTTCCCAGATTCTCCTTGTTGGCGACAGCCTGCATGATGACGTCGAAGCGGCGGAGCGCGTTGGGCTACAGGCGGCATTGGTGGACCGCGAAGATCGTTATCCTCGAGCCAGCCACATATGCCGAATTCCAGACCTCCTCGGAGTTATTCCCCTCGTAGACAAAACTGCCTCTTGACTGGATTGCAGCGACGGGGTTACATTTCGTAGATACCCGACTGAATTAATCGGGTATTGAAATGGTCGGATATAGACAGGTCTGAGGAAAAGGCGGTTCTCGATGTTTCGGCTATCAAAAAAATCCGATTACGGACTTATTGCTTTGAAGCATTTGGCGCAGCATTCGAACGCATCCGTGAGTGCCCGCGAGATGGCCGCTCATTACCAAATCCCGGCCGAATTGATGGCCAAGGTCCTCCAAAAACTGGCAAAAAAGGGCTTACTGGTTTCGCAGCAAGGAACCAATGGCGGCTATGTGCTGGCGCGCGACCCCGCTTCCATTTCCATTGCCGAGGTTGTCGAGGCACTGGAAGGCCCGATTGCCATTACGCCCTGCGAACGCGGTTCGGACTGCCAGCAGAGTCAAATGTGCTCGGTGAAGGATCCTCTTCTGAAGATCAAGGCGAAGGTGGTGAGGGTGCTGGGCGACACATCGATTTACGAACTGGCGACTACTTAGATAAGAGCGATAAGAGGTAAAGGATTCCGAAAATGGTAAAGCTCCCGATATACATGGACAATCACGCAACGACGCCGCTCGATCCGCGAGTGCTCGATGCGATGATGCCCTTTTTCAAAGATCAGTTCGGCAATGCCGCCAGCCGGAACCACAAGTTTGGCTGGGAAGCCGAGCAGGCCGTCGAAGCAGCGCGGAAACAGATTGCCGGCCTGATTGGCGCCGATCCCAGAGAGATCGTCATTACCAGCGGAGCCACGGAGTCGGACAACCTGGCGCTTAAGGGCGTCGCCGGAATGTATCGCGAAAAAGGCGATCACATCATCACGGCGGTTACCGAACACAAGGCGATTCTGGACACCTGCAAACACCTGGAGAAGGAAGGCGTCCGCGTCACGTTCCTGCCGGTGGCGAGCAACGGACTCATCGACCTGGATGACCTGAAGAAGGCGATCACCGACAAAACAATCCTCATTTCGATCATGCACGCCAACAACGAGGTCGGCGTTCTGCAGGACATCCGGGAAATCGGCCGGATCGCGCGCGAGCGCGGCGTTCTTTTCCACACCGACGCGACGCAATCGATAGGCAAGGTGCCGTTCAACGTCAATGAACTGAATGTCGATATCGCTTCCATGTCGGCCCACAAAATGTACGGGCCGAAAGGCGTGGGTGCTCTGTACGTTCGGCGCCGAAATCCGCGTGTTCTTCTGACTCCCATTATTGATGGCGGCGGCCACGAGCGGGGGATGCGGTCGGGAACGCTCAACGTGCCCGGCATCGTGGGATTCGGCAAGGCGGCGGAAATCGCCGCTCAGGAATTGCCGCAGGAATCCGCGCGCACCTTTGCGCTTCGCGAAAGACTGCGCACAACGATGGAGAGAGAACTCGACGAGCTTTATATCAACGGTGACATGCAGAACAGATTGCCCGGCAATCTCAACATGAGTTTCGCGTTCGTCGAGGGTGAATCGCTGCTGATGGGAATCAATGACATCGCCGTATCTTCCGGATCCGCTTGCACATCGGCAAGTCTGGAACCGTCCTATGTACTGAAAGCTCTGGGTGTCGGCGAAGACCTGGCGCATACCTCGATCCGGTTCGGAATCGGCCGGTTCAACACTGAAGAAGAAGTCGATTAC
The DNA here is from genome assembly GCA_945865815.1 of Candidatus Sulfopaludibacter sp. SbA3. GTDB lineage: Bacteria > Acidobacteriota > Terriglobia > 20CM-2-55-15 > 20CM-2-55-15 > CAMBFR01. The sequence continues at coordinate 11,119 of CAMBFR010000112.1, read as the reverse complement.
GTCGCTAACCGCGTCATCGAGACGGTCCGCCGGCTGAGGGAGCTGTCGCCACTGTACGAGATGTTCAAGGAAGGCATCGATCTGAAAACCGTACATTGGGCGACGGAAAATTAGGAGAGTCAAATGGCATATTCAGACAAGGTCGTCGATCACTATAACAATCCGCGAAATGTCGGCGCGCTTCCCAAGGAAGACCCCAATGTGGGAACCGGCCTCGTGGGCGCCCCCGAGTGCGGTGACGTCATGAAACTGCAGATCAAGGTCAATGAACAGACCGAAATCATCGAGGAAGCCAAGTTCAAGACGTTCGGCTGCGGCAGCGCGATCGCCAGCTCCAGTCTCGCCACCGAATGGGTCAAGGGCAAGACCCTGGCTGAGGCGCTCGAGATCAAGAATACCGACATCGTGAAGGAACTCAGCCTTCCGCCGGTAAAGATCCATTGTTCGGTGCTTGCAGAAGACGCCATCAAGGCAGCGATCACCGACTGGAAAAAGAAACACGAACAGTAACCTGTTCGATCGCAAGCGGGTTTGACAGCGAGGTATCGAAAGCAGTGGCGATAGAAATCAGTGACAACGCCGTATCTGAAGTTCGGCGAATGATGCAGAAGGAAAAGGTCGATGCTGCCGGCCTGCGCGTTGGTGTGAAAGGCGGCGGATGCTCCGGCCTTTCCTACAACCTGACGTTTGAGACCCTGACGCGCACGGGCGACAAGGTGTTTGAACGCGAGGGAGTCAAGCTGTTCTGCGATCTCAAAAGCTACATCTATTTAAACGGCACCGTACTCGACTATGACGCCGGCCTGATGGGCAAAGGCTTCGTTTTCATGAATCCCAATGCGAAAAAGAGTTGCGGCTGCGGTAGTTCTTTCTCGACGTGAACTTTTTTGAAGTCTTCAATCTCCCTCGCATCCTGAACATTGACCCGAAGGCGCTGGAAAGAAAATTCCACGAGCTGAGCCGTCAGTATCATCCCGACTACTTCACGACCGCTCCGGAAATCGAAAAACAGAAGGCGCTTCACATGACTGCCATATTGAACGATGCGTATCGCACCCTGCGTCATCCGGAACGGCGCGTGGAGTACCTGCTCAACATCCACGGATTCAAGCCCGACGGCAGCAAGGCGCCCAAGGCGCTCCTGATGGAAATATTCGAACTCAATGAGCAGATCGAGGAAGTCAGGTCGGGAACCGCAAGCCCTGAGCAGGCTCGCAGCCTGGCCGGGCTGATACGCGAAAAACGCGAACGGTTTGATGCCGAGCTTCAGGCGGCGTCCAGGGAGTGGGACAGTCTTGTTGCGGACGGCGCGCCAGAGACAAAGCTCAAGCAACAACTTGAGAAGCTCACGGAAATTGTTTCCGAGTCATCGTACATACGAAACCTTGAAGGTGAGACGCATTAATCCATGGGAAAAATTGTCGGAATCGATCTTGGTACAACCAACAGCCTGGTCGCAATCGTTGAGAACGGCACGCCTCGAGTAATTCCGGATTCTGATGGGAACAGCCTCGTGCCCTCGGTTATTTATTTCAGCGAGAACGGCGAAGTCCTGGTCGGCAACCGCGCGAAGGAAAAGATGGTCGAGAACCCCAAACACACGATCTTCTCGATCAAGCGTTTCATGGGCAAGGGTATCGAAGACGTCCGTGAAGACCTTCCGCTGCTCCCCTTCGATGTTTCACCCGAAAGCGAGCACATCATCCGGCTCAGGATTTTCGGCCGCGATTACACGCCTCCGGAGCTTTCGGCTTTCGTCCTGCGAGATCTGAAGCGGAATGCTGAAGCCGCCCTGGGCGAAGAAATCAAGAATGCGGTCATCACGGTCCCTGCGTACTTCAACGATGCGCAACGGCAGGCCACAAAGGATGCGGGCCGCATCGCCGGCCTGGACGTACTTCGCATCGTGAATGAGCCGACGGCAGCCTCGCTCGCCTATGGCCTCGATAAGCGCAAACAGGGCGTCATCGCCGTCTACGACTTCGGCGGCGGCACGTTCGACGTGTCGATCCTGAAATTGAGCGAAGGCATCTTTGAAGTTCTTTCCACGAGCGGCGACACACACCTGGGCGGCGATGATATCGACGAACAACTGATTCGGCTCGTCCTGGCGGAACTGAGGCACACTCCGGAAATGCGCGGGGTTCCTGCGATTCGAAAAGCGGTCGTCAAAGCCAAGGAAGAGCTTTCCGCCTTTGAGACGGCGGACATCGCCGTCGATGCCTTGAATTACCGGCGCACGATCACCCGTTCCGAATTCAACGCGCTGATCCAACCCATCGTCGAGCGCACTCTGGCGCCTTGCCGTCAGGCCCTGAAGGACGCGGGAATCAAGCCTTCGGAAGTCGACGAAGTGGTCATGGTTGGGGGCTCGACTCGCATACCGCTGGTTCGCGAAAGCGTCCAGTCACTGTTCGGCCGTGTCCCGCACACCGAACTGAATCCCGACGAAGTAGTCGCGCTTGGAGCCGCTGTCCAGGCCGACATTCTCGCAGGCGGCAAGCGCGACATGCTGCTGCTGGACGTTACACCGCTGTCGCTGGGAATCGAAACAATGGGCGGCGTCATGTCGAAGATCATTCCACGGAATTCGACGATTCCGGCCAGCGCAACGGAAATGTACACCACGTTTGCCGAGGGCCAGACGAACGTCAAGATCCACGTCCTGCAGGGCGAGCGCGAACTCGTAAAGGACAGCCGCAGCCTGGCGCAATTCGATTTGAAGAACATTCCGCCGATGCCGGCGGGACTGCCCCGAATCGAAGTGAAGTTCCTGATTGATGCCGACGGCATCCTCAGTGTGTCGGCGCAGGAACAACGAACCGGAAAGTATCAGTCCATCGAGGTCAAGCCGACGTACGGTCTCACCGACGAACAAGTTGAAAGCATGATCCTCGATTCCTTTGAATACGCCGAAGCCGACATCGACGCCCGGCTGGTCATCGAGGCCCGCATCGAAGCCGAAACGGTTTTGAACGCCACGGCCAGAGGCCTGAACAATGCAGAGTACGAGCAACTTTCGTCCGACGAACAATCCGCGATCAACGCGGCTGCCCAACACCTGCGCGAGACCGTGAAACTGGAAGATCATCATGCGATCCGCGACGCGATCGAACGCCTGTCTGAGGCCACGATGCGCCTGGCTGAGCTCATCATGAACGGCGCCATTTCCAAAGCGCTGAAAGATAAACGCGTGAGAGAAGTCCAATGAACAGACCATTGACCTGGACCAGCACGGAAGATATTGCCATCGCCCTTTGCGACAAACATCCCGAGACGGACCCGCTTTCGGTCCGTTTCACGGACCTTCACAAGTGGGTCATGGCCCTTCCGGACTTTAACGATGACGCCAAGAACTCCAACGAAAAGAAGCTGGAGGCCATCCAGATGGCGTGGCATGAGGAATGGCAGGACCGAAAAGCGTAGCGTTCTACCCCAGGGCGCGGGGCTTCAGCACCGTGCCCTGGGGTTTGGACATTTGTGGGAGAGTAGCGCAAAAACTCCCCGCCTGGATTAGGAGGGGTGCCGTTCGCGCGTTTTTCAGCGAACGGCGGGGTGGTGTCCAATCCAGATATTCGCGTAGCGCACCGATTTGAATGAGCGCTACGCGAGCATCCATAAGGTGGCTTCGCGTCATTCCGTACCACCCCGTCTGCGCCAATCAGGAACGGGACCATTCCCCTGGTGGCGCAGCTACCCCTCCTAACACAGCAGGGGAGTTCGGACTCACGTTTCGCTTGCTCGACATACGTGTGGATGAAGCGTGAAGTTGAAGACGTAGAACCTCCAAACTTCAGGCACGGTGCTGAAGCCCCGCGCCCACAGCGGACCTCCCGTGTCACTGCCGGGCCGCTGGCGCTCTTCTCGCTTGCAGCCGATCGCGGACAACCCTGAGCATTATCCGATCGAGCAGTGAAGGCGCAAGGACATTGAGCCACGCAAACAAGCGGCTTTTTCGGTACGGATAAATTTCGACCTTCGGCGATTTCAGGCAGGACACAATCGATTCGGCGACGTCCTCGGCCGGCTGGATGTATCCGATCGGCTTGAAGGGCAACGTAACATCTCCCCTGCGGATGTTCTTTCCGAACTCGGATTCGGTCCCTGCGGGGTTAACAATCGTCACATCGATGTTGTCGTTTCGGACTTCCAGCCGCAATGCTTCACTCAACCCATTGAGCGCAAATTTCGTGGCGCAATATATCCCTGAGAACGGCAGTCCCCTCTTCCCTGCAACCGACGAAATATTCACAATGTGCCCGCCGCCCTGCGCGCGCATGATCGGAATTACCAGCTGGGCCGCAAGCAGCGGCGCTTCGAAGTTCAGGTCGAATATTTCACGGACGACCGGCTGCGGAGTGTTTTCGACGCTTCCGTAGTAACCAAATCCGGCGTTGTTGATCAGGACATCGATTCTTCCGAACTGGCCGAGTGTTCCCGCGATCATGGTCTCGACATTTTCCCGCAGCCGCAGATCGAGTACCAGAGCGATTGCCGACCCTCCGCGGGATCGAACCTCCGTTACCAGTTGATCGAGCAACTCCCGTCTCCGCGCAACAACTACAAGCCTTGCCCGTTCGCGAGCCAGGGCCAAAGCCGTCGCCCTGCCTATTCCGCTCGACGCGCCCGTGATGATGACGACCTTGTCCTGCAATTGCCGTTTTGCCATGCCGGTATTATCCGACTTCCGGACTGGTCTGTGACCGTGCGTTTTTCTGGTAAGGTAGCCGCGTGGACTTTGATGCGGTTGTTGTGGGGGCCGGTCCGAACGGTTTGGCGGCGGCCATTGAGCTGGCGCGGAACGGCTGGTCGGTTTGTCTCTTCGAAGCGGCTCAAACAATCGGCGGCGGGGCGAGATCCGCAGAGCTGACATTACCGGGCGTTTCGCACGACGTTTGTGCCGCCGTCTTCCCCCTCGGCGCAGCCTCTCCGTTCTTTAATGAACTTCCCCTGGCCAGCTACGGCGTCGAATGGCTTGCACCACCCATATCGCTGGCTCACCCCTTTGACGACGGCACGGCCGCTCTGCTGCACCGATCGATCGAGCGCACGTGCGATGCGCTCGGGGGCGATGGCCGAGCGTGGGCGCGTTTGTTTTCGCCGTTCGTCAATCACGCCGATCAATTGTTGCCGGAGATCCTCGCCCCTTTACATCTGCCACGGAGCCCGCTGATCACGGCCCGCTTTTCGGTCAAGGCGCTGCAGTCGGCATCGGGCCTGGCAGACCGGCACTTCTCCGGAGTAAATGCCCGCGGCCTGTTTGCCGGAATCGCAGGCCATTCCGGCATGCGCCTGGACAGGTCACCCACCGCAGCCTTTGGCTTGCTTCTTGCGATCGCCGGCCATCGCGTTGGCTGGCCGTTCGTGAAAGGAGGCGCGCAAAAGCTGACAGACGCGCTGGGGGCGTACTTTCAGTCGCTGGGAGGGCAGATCGTCACCGGCGCCCGCATTTCCTCGCTCAAGGAACTGCCGGCCGCCCGCGCTGTGATCTGCGACGTTACTCCACGGCAACTGACGGCGATCGCGGGTGATGAGCTTCCGCGTTCGTACCAGCGCCAGCTCCATCGGTTCCGGCACGGTAACGGCGTCTTCAAAGTGGACTGGGCGCTGCGGCAACCCATTCCATGGAAGATGGCGGACTGCCGCAGGGCCGGCACTCTTCATCTTGGCGGATCCTTCGAGGAAATTGCCGCCGGCGAGGCCATCGTTGTGAATGGAGGACATCCGGAACATCCGTTTGTGATTCTTGCGCAACAGAGCGTCGTCGACGAAACGCGCGCGCCGGAAGGAATCCACACAGTGTGGGCATACTGTCATGTGCCAAACGGATCTACCGTCGATATGACGGACAGAATCGCCGCCCAGATTGAGCGGTTCGCTCCGGGCTTTCGAGATTGCATCATCGCGGAGCACAAGACCTCGACGGCCCAACTCGAATCGTATAACGCCAATTACATCGGTGGCGACATCAGCGGTGGCCTTCAAAACATCGGGCAGATCATAGCGCGGCCGGCATGGCGCTGGATTCCCTGCTCGACTCCGCTGCGCAATCTCTACATCTGTTCCTCATCGACGCCTCCGGGAGGCGGCGTTCATGGCATGTGCGGGTACCATGCCGCTCGTGCGGTTCTGAAGCGCTTTTCTGTATAATCACCCGATCCATAATGAGGAGACGCGCATGAAACCCGTAAAACTGACGGCTGCGATACTGGTCTTGTTGCTTGCAATACCGCTGACCGCGCAATTGCAGGAAAAAGTGGACCTCGACGCGATCTACAAGATCAAAGACGAAGGCTTCGAGCGCTCTCAGGTCATGGACATTACGAGCTACCTTACCGATGTTTATGGCGCGCGGCTTACGAACTCCCCAAGTATCAAGGCTGCCGCCGAGTGGAGCCGAAAGAAGCTGGTGGAGTGGGAACTCGTCAACGTGAAGCTCGAAACCTGGGGCCCGTTCGGACGCGGATGGTCCAACGAAAGATTTACGGCTCACGTCGTGTCGAATCCCCCATTCCCTGTAATCGCATACTCGAAGGCGTGGTCTCCCGGAACAGCAGGACCGGTGACAGCCGAGGTCGTCCTCGCGGTCATTCAGAACGACCAGGATTTTGCACGATATCGGGGGCAGCTTCGCGGCAAGTACGTCATGACGACCGCCATGCGTGAGGTGCCGGCGCAATTCCAGGCGCCGGCCCGCCGTCTGACCGACGAACAACTGGAAACTCTTTCCTCGCAGTCTCCACGCGTTCCCGGCAACCGGGGCGGCGGTGGCGGAGGCAACAATCAGAACTTCCAGCGCCGGCGCATGCAATTCTGGTTGGACGAGGGCGTTGCTGCACTGATCGATCCGGCGCAGGGCGATAGTGGAACGGTATTTCTTGCCGGCGGCGGCGTGTCGCGCAATCCCAACGATCCGAATGTTCCGCAGGTCGTGATGGCGATCGAGCACTATGGCCGCCTGCTGCGCATGCTCGGCAAGAGCATACCGGTTCAGCTGGAAATGAACATCCAGAACAAGTTTCACGAAGAGGATCTGAACACCTTCAACATCGTCGCAGAGATTCCGGGCACCGACAAACCCGACGAGCTCGTCATGCTGGGCGCCCACTTTGACTCATGGCACACCGGCACCGGCGCCACCGACAACGCCGCAGGCTCGGCCGTCATGATGGAAGCCATGCGCATTCTGAAGGCAACCGGGCTGAAGATGCGGCGAACGGTCCGGCTGGCGCTGTGGACAGGCGAGGAACAAGGGCTGCTGGGCTCCCGCGCGTACATCGCCGAACACTTTGCCAAGCGGGAAGACATGCAATTGAAACCCGGGCACGCAAAGCTCTCGGCCTACTTCAACGTCGATAACGGCACCGGGGCTATTCGCGGTGTCTATTTGCAGGGGAACGAAGCCGTGGCGCCAATCTTTAACGCATGGATGCAGCCGTTGAAAAACCTGGGCATGACCACGCTGGCAATCCGAAACACCGGCGGCACGGACCATGTGAACTACGATGCGGTCGGCCTGCCGGGTTTTCAATTCATTCAGGACCCCGTGGAATACGATTCCCGGACGCACCATTCCAACATGGATGTCTACGAGCGGATTCAGGCTGCGGATATGATGAAGAATGCCGTGATCGTTGCGTCGTTCGTGTATCACACGGCAAACCGCGAGGACAAACTGCCACGGAAACCGCTGCCGCGTGCGACGAACCCATAAAAACATCAGGGGCCTGACGGGTGAGTTCCCATTTTCCTAGAAGAAAATGGGAATTCACCCGTCAGACCCCCGTTTTTTTTACCAGATTCGTTCCATCCCTGAAACGAGGGTTGTAACGAGAAATACAATCGCTATGACGAGACCGATTATCATCACTCTCATAGTAAACCTCCCTCAGTTGACCTGAACCGGCAGGTGCATCGCCAACCCGCAAACCCTGATGAGACATATGTTTCCGAAGATCGGCGCGCGCCGGAATCTATCAACTTGCTGGTCCGGATTCCATGCGGTTAGTCTGGTTTCCGCTGATACATAAATCTCATTCTCTCTCCTTGTAAAAAATCCTCAGGGCCTTGTTCCGCTGTTTCCATATCTTCTTTTGCTCGGACTGGGCGGCGGCATCGCGCCGCCGGTCCAGGTGTTGAAGCTCGCGCTTCAGCTTTCGATAGCTCTCAAGGCGGCTCGCCCCAATCGCGTCGCGGACAGCGCAACCCGGTTCGGTTTCGTGTTGGCAGTCTCGAAACCGGCACTCCGCGGCAAGCCGCCCGATGTCTTCGAACGTTTCGTCCAATCCTTCGCCGGCATCCCACAGTTGAAGCTCGCGGATTCCAGGCGTGTCGATGAGAACGCCCCCGCCCGGCAGCATGAACAGCCGCCGATAAGTTGTAGCGTGCCGGCCCGTCTCGTCGCTCGATCGTATGTCGCGAGTCGACTGGACGTTGGAATCCAGCAGGCGGTTGATGATTGTCGATTTGCCAACGCCGGAAGAGCCGACCAACACCACGGTATTGCCCGGCCCTATATACGAGCCTAGATCGTCAAAGCCTTCTCCGGTCGCTGCGCTCACCACATGAATGTTGACCCCAGGAGCAACCGCCGCGATCTCGGCGGCTGCTTCCCGCGGATTCGGGCAAAGATCCGCCTTATTCAGGACAAGAACGGGTTGAGCCCCGCTCTCCCAAATCGCGCTCAAGTAGCGTTCCATTCTCCGGGCACTAAGGTCCTGATTGAGGGACGTCACTGCCAGCACGGCATCAACGTTCGCGACGAGGACTTGCTCATCGGTTCTCAGTCCCGCCGCCTTTCGTGAAAGCTTTGTTCTGCGCGGGAGTACTGCGCGAATCAATCCGCGGCCGCCATGGGAACTGACCGCGGCCCAGTCCCCTACGGCGGGAAATGCCGACATGTCGTGCGCCGTGTGACGAAACCGCCCGCTGACTTCAGCCGTGATTTCTCCGGTTTCTCCGACAACGCGATACGACTCCTTCTGTTGTTCAGCCACGCGAACCGGTTCCCATCCCGGCTGTACGATGGATTCCCAATGTTCTTGAAAATACGAATTCCAACCCAAAGCGCTTAAATGCACCACGAGGTCTTCTCCAAAATGGAAATACGAATGTTGTTGGGTTAGAGATGGAAGGCGGGCGTTACGGAAAGCGGGCGATCAAAGAATACGATTCGTCCCTACAGGCCTTCCTTCTCCATGCTCCGTGCCGCGCAGTTGATCGAGACAATATCCATTTTCATAACTCTCTCCCTGAAATTGGTTAAGTGTGAAAGAAGCGTATCACAATCAAATGCCTGCCGGACTAGTCGGCAGGAAATGTGGAGGGCGCCGGTGCCTGGTTGCCTGCTCGTAGGCATACGCGATGCGCAGTAACGCCGGCTCGCTCCGGTTTCGGCCAAAAAACGAAATCCCGATCGGCAGGTCCTGTATGAAACCTGCGGGGACCGTGATGTTGGGATATCCGGCTACCGCTGCAGGGGCGGCGCTGCCTCCATCGACGTGATCCCCGTGAACTAAATCGCTGATCCATGCCGGACCGCCTGTAGGAGCGCATATGGCGTCCAGGCGGTCCATGTTCATGACCAAATCGATTCCCTGTTCGCGGCTGAGACGCTGACTGGCTCGAAGGGCGGCCAGGTATTCACCGCTCGATAACGGCCCTTTCGCCTCGGATTGCAGGAAAAGCTCCTGCCCGAAGAATGGCATCTCCCGGTCTCTGTTTCTCTCGTTGAAATCAATGATCTCTCGAAGAGATTTCACAGGCGCCGCGGACCCGAGACTCTGAAGATACGAATTCAGATCCGCCTTGAATTCATATTTCAACACCTCGAGTTCCGTCGTTCTGAACAGAGCGATGGTCCGAATGTTGGCTGCGTCGATAATTTCGGCGCCGCTTTGCCGCATGACATCGATCGCGGCTTCCATCAGTTTGTCGACATCGGAATCAAAGCCGAACAGGTTCCGCGCCACACCGATTCGGGCGCCTCGTAGTCCGTTGCCGTCGTTGCCATCAAGCGACGCCGTGTAGTCGACGCCGGCCAGGACTCCCAGAACGATCGCGCCGTCGCGGACTGTGCGGGTCAGCGGACCCGCCACGTCCTGGCTATGCGCCAGGGGAATGATGCCCGCGCCGCTGACCAGGCCCACCGAGGGCTTGATGCCGACAAGTCCATTCGCATTTGAGGGACACACAATGGAACCGTCGGTCTCGGTGCCGATGGAAACCGAGCAAAGGTTTGCTGAAGTCGCCACGGCCGAACCCGAACTGGAGCCGCAGGGATTGCGATCGAGCACATACGGGTTCCGGCACAGCCCGCCGCGCGCGCTCCAGCCACTGGTCGATTGTGTTGAGCGAAAGTTCGCCCACTCGCTCATATTGGCTTTGCCGAGCAGGACGGCTCCGGCGGCTCGCAGTCTGGCGGCAACAACAGAATCGGTGGCGGGAATCGACCCTTCCAGCGCGAGGGAGCCGGCAGTCGTTGTCATGCTGTCGGCCGTGCCGACATTGTCTTTCAGCAGGACCGGGATTCCGTGCAAGGGCCCGCGTGGGCCGCCGGACCTGCGTTCCGCGTCCAGGGCATCCGCAATCCGAAGCGCGTCGGGATTTGTTTCGATAATCGACCGCAACGCCGGTCCCTGCTTATCGAGCTCGCCAATACGCCGAAGATACGCTTCGGTAATCGAGCGCGCCGTGTATTGTCCGGCATCCATGCGCGCCTGAAGATCTGCGATCGTGAGTTCTTCGAGTTCAAACGATAGGGTGGTGGATTGGGCGGGAACGGCCGATTCCGTGCTGCGAGTGCGGCCGCATCCGGCGGCGGCAACGGCGCCGGCCAGAATCGCGTCCTTTATAAAACGTCTTCGATCGATCATCGTTGCATGTCCGAATTCCCATCCTGTCTCCAGCGTATCCAGCCGGTCTGCAAGTGCCACCGCTGCAGCCGCAGCTGATTCGGGCAGTGGGTCACCGGCTGCCTGCGGCCAGTAGTGCTGCTCAATCGCCTGCGCCACCGCGGGCGGCTCGCCCGCGCGCAACGCGTACGCGCGCCCCATCACGCCCTGCAGCGCCGTCATCTCCACCACCATGCGGCTGGCCAGGTCTGCCTTGCAAAGATGGG
>CAMBFR010000111.1 GCA_945865815.1 Candidatus Sulfopaludibacter sp. SbA3 | reverse complement strand
ATAGAGGAGCGGGGGAATGTCGCCCCCGTCCGAAGCCGATGAATCTGCGGGAGCGGGCGTGCGATCAAGGGCGGGGGCCGAACGCGGAACCGGGCCAAACGCGAAATCTGAGGCTGGAGCAGGTATGGGATCCTTCACTATCGGGACCTCTTCGGGCGTGTCCGACGGTGTCGAGGTTCCCGCCGCGCCTTCGGATGCTGTCTTAGCCCCGTTCAGTGACGCCGGCTCGCGGTCCGAGCAGCCGGCGGCCAACGTCACCAATCCGGCCAGAAGCGCAAAACGTAACGAAAAGAGAACTCTGCTGATGCAACATCCCATCAGACTTGAAGACCGCATACTCGCCGGCGAGACGTGACTCGCGAGCAGAATTCCGGTCCACACGAAAATTCTCTTTAACATCACATATATGCTCCACAGAATTTGGGGGACAACGCTAGCTTAAAGGATGCAGCGTGTCAAAACAAACACCACGGATTGCTGAGCAGCCCCGCCAGGTCTCGTTCCCTGACAGGTGCGCGGTACGCGCGGCGCGCAAGCGTGGAAAGAATTTGCCGCGCGCAGGACTCTTCGTCATCAATGCCTTGGGGGCGGCAGACGAAACGGCTTTAGAAGCGGAACACCCCTACTGGACGGGATGAACGCAATGCGGCACCGCTTATTTTCTTTTATGTTTTGAACGCGTCGCCTATGATGCGGTGCAGTTCAAAACGCAATCGATAGCCGAAGACAATAAAAGGAGCGAATCCCGTGGCGAAATCCAAGAAGAATGGCGTTGATCGTCGTGGTTTTTTGAAAGGCGCGGCCGCAGGCGCAGCAGCAGGGGCAGCAGCGCTGGTAGCGCCTCCGCTGGTTGAAGCCGCCGGCGCACAACAGGCGCCGCCGCAGCGGCCCGCTGCAGTACCGCCGTCAGCGGCCCAGTTGGCGGCCGAAACTGAGCTATTGTCGGCGGACGGCCATGCAATGACCGTCGAGAACGCGGGCTCGGATTTCATGGTCGACGTCTTCAAATCAATGGGCATCGAGTACATCGCCTCCAACCCGGGATCGAGCTTCCGCGGCCTTCAGGAATCCTTCATTACATATGGCGGTAACCGCAGCCCTGAGTGGTTGACCTGCATGCATGAGGAATCGTCGATCGCGATCGCGGACGGCTACTTCCGGGTAGCCGGCAAACCCATGATCGCCATGGCTCACGGCACGGTCGGATTACAGCACGCGTCGATGAACATCTATAACGCCTTCGTCGCGCGGAATCCCGTCATCATCGTTCTTGGAAACGCGCTCGACGCGAACGCCCGCCGTCCCGGTGTCGAATGGAATCACAGCGTGCAGGATTGCGCGGCCATGGTTCGCGACTACATCAAGTGGGACGACACGCCCATTTCGCTCCCACATTTCGCCGAATCGGCGGTTCGCGCCTACAAGATTGGCATGACCGTACCGATGGGACCCGTCGTCCTGGTAGCCGATGGCGACCTGCAGGAAAACGCGGCCAAAGATCGCTCCAAGCTGCGTATTCCGAAGCTGACGCTGACGAGTCCTCCTGTCGGCGATCCGGTTGCGGTTGCTGAAGTGGCCAGGTTGCTTGTTGCGGCGGAAAATCCTTTGATCCTCTCGGGCCGTACTGTCCGCACCGAACAGGGAATGAAGCTCATGGTGGAGCTTGCCGAAACGCTTCAAGCGCCGGTGCAGGGCGGCGGACGCAACATGCCGAACCGGCATCCCCTTGCCGGAGGCGGCTCGGTAGCCAGCGCGGACGTGATTCTCGGCCTACAGGTCGATGATCTGTGGGGAGCCACTCACGAATTCCGCGATCAGCAGGAACGCTCGTACCAAACCATTACCAAGGCCGGCGCGAAGATCATCAGCATCTCGTCCAACGATCTCTATATAAAGAGCAACTACCAGGACTTCCAGCGCTTCACGGAAGTTGATATGGCGCTTGCCGCCGACGCCGAAGCAACGCTGCCATCCCTGATCGAAGCCTGCAAGCGGTTGATCACCGCGGATCGCAGACGCGCCCTCGATGAGCGCGGCAAGAAGATCGCTGCCGCAAACGTGCAGGCGTTGGCTCGTGCGCGCACGGAAGCGACATATGCCTGGGACGCGAGTCCGATCTCGACAACCCGTATGTCGGTCGAACTGTACAACGCGGTGAAGGGCAAGGACTGGGCATTGATCGGCGGCGGCGGTTCGCGCCTCTGGAATATCGAAAAGTTCTACCAGACGCCCGGTGGTGGCGGTGCAGCCGCCGTGGGTTCAGGTCTTCCCATCTCGGTAGGCGCTGCGCTGGCGCACAAGAAGTTCGGCCGCATCTGCGTCGGGATTCAGCAGGACGGCGACCTGATGTATGCACCTGGAGCGCTGTGGACAGCCGCGCACCATCGCATCCCGATGCTGCTGGTCATGCATAACAACCGTGCCTATCACCAGGAAGTAATGCACCTGCAGCGGATGGCCAGCCGCCGCCAGCGCGGTATCGGAAATGCCCAGATCGGCTGTGTGATCACCGATCCGAACGTCGATTACGCACAACTGGCGAAGAGCATGGGTCTCTACGGAGCCGGACCGATTACCGATCCGAAAGACCTGGCGCCCGCCCTGAAGATCGCAGTCGAGCGGGTCGAGAAGGGTGAACCGGCATTAATCGACGTTGTGACTCAACCGCGATAATCCAGGAGGCCAGGTATATGCGATTCGTAATTTTGATGATCCTGACAATGATGGCTTCCGCGGTGACCGCACAGCAGAATCCACAGGCTCCGCCCAGCGGCAACGCCGAAAACGGGAAGAAGATATTCACTGCTTACGGGTGCTATCAGTGCCACAACTACGCGGCGAACGGCGGCGGCGCCGGACCGCGGCTGGCCCCGCGACCCATCGCATTTCCTGCGTTCACACGCGCCATCAGGACGCCTCGAGACGAGATGCCCCCCTACTCACTGAAGATGGTAACGGACCAGGAATTGGCGGATATCTACGCCTACCTGCTGACATTCCCGGCCCCGCCGGCGGTGGACAGCATTCCAGCTCTCAGGCAATAAAAAAGGGACGCACACTTAAGAATTTCCAGGGTAAAAGGAATTCTTAAGTGTGCGTCCCTTTTCTTCTAGAACACGTACTTCAATGCCAACTGCATAATCCGCGGATCCGTCGCCGACAGGATTTGACCGAAGCTTCCGCTGGTCAAGACCAAAGTCGGAAGACCCAGATTAACGAGGTTCGGCACGTTAAAAGCCTCGGCGCGGAATTCCAAAGACTGGCCTTCGCGAATCTGGAAGGCGCGTGTTAATCCCATGTCGATGCGGATACTGCCGGGGCCGCGGACATTGCGGACACCCATTGTTCCATAGGTCCCGGTCGGAGCCTGGACAAACGCCGCCGGATTGAGCCACCTTGCAGCGCTCTTTTCCGCCGCGTACGGGCTGGGCAATACCTGATTCGGACGCAGGTCTGTTGTCCCCGACAATGCGGTATCCAGACCAGATGCGACGGTCAGCGCCGGCCCTGACAGGACTCTTAGAATTCCCGAAACCTTCCAGCCCGTGGCCAGCATTCGAAGCGCTCGGCCGGAAAATTCCGGCGTTGAATACACGGATGAGAGATTGAAGTTGTGCCTTCGATCTGAATCGCAATTGCCTTCATTCAATCCACGCCGTTCAGGAATTTGCCCGCCATTGACCTGAACAATCGTTGTTTGTCCCTGATCGATGCAATGAGACCAGGTATAGTTCCCCTGGACTGTGACGCTCCGGCTGGCCCTGCGTTGTACGGTGGCCAGTAAAGCGTGATATCGACGTGTTCCTCCATCATCCGCATTGACGATATTGGAATAGAACTGGCCTTCAGCAGGGTTCTTCAAGGATAAGGCGCGGCGCTGGATGGTATTGGCTGTTGATGAGCAGGGAGTGAATGTCCTCCCGTTAATCACGCAGCTGGCGCCCGGCAAGTAGATCGCCGGATTGCCTTCGGTGCTGTTGAGGACATGCACTCCCATGCTGCCAAGATAATTTGCCGAGACCAGCCAATCGCTTGCGAACTGCCGCTGGACACTCAGGTTCCACTGATTGATGTAGGGCATTTTGAAATCAAGCGGAAGGTTGATAATCACGGTATTCGCCGCAAACTCCGTATCTGCGCCAACCGGCTTCAGGGGAAACGGATTTCCTCCCGGGTACCCCTGCCACGGGTCATCAAAACCGCCGACAGGATTGGTAATGATGATCCGTCGTCCCCACGGCGGGGAGTCGCGCAAGCCGGAAAACTGGTAAAGGTGCGGAGAGTCGAAAAAGATGCCATAGGACGCTCGAACCGTCATCTTCCCGTCACCCTGCGGATCCCATGCCAGTCCTATGCGCGGCGCAAAATTCAGCATCGCTTTTCGCGCGAAGCCATCGTTCGGAACTCCGGTATCGCCGGGGAATAAGAGTCCCGCGGGCGCGTTCTTGTACAGCGTGCTGCGGCGTCCCTGGTCGAACCAATCCTGCTGGAAATGCAGCATCCGGCCTTGTTTATCACGCTGTCCCAGGAACGGCTCCCATCGGACCCCGGCATTCACCGTGAGCCGGGAACCGGCTTTCCAGGTGTCTTGAGCGTACAGGCCAACGTAATCCTGACGAGGATAATGGGTTGTGATGTTTTGTTGCGTGAACTGGTTCATCCTTCCCAGCATGAAATCGCCGAGTGCCAGGCCCGTGTTCGTAGCGTTGAATGTCGCTGATCCGGGCGCTGCCGATACCGAGAGCACATTGAGCATGGAGTGGATGTAGTTGACGCCGAATCCAATCTGATGCGCGCCTTTTATCCAGCTCATATCGTCCGCGACCTGAGCTACGGTGTTATTGCTCCAACCGGGCGATGTCTGCTGGCTCCCTGCTGCAAAAGCTCCCGTGACCGCGATGATCAGATACTTCGGTAGTCCCGCGGGATAGTAAAAATTCTTCACTCCGAGATCACTGAGGTTAAAGAAGTCATCCAAACCTTTTTCGCTGATCGATCGCAAGACCGTGGCGCGGAGGGAGTTCACGATTTGCGCATTCGGCACCCAGGTATGACCCAGAACAAACGATTGCGCCCGCAGCGTCTTATTGGCCTCCAGCAAGGAAAGAACGCTGACGCCGTCGTAGGTCGTCGGTTGATCCAGACGCGCGAGCATGTACCGGCCGTAGAGTGAATGCCTCTCATTAATTTGGTAATCCACCTTCCCGACGATGACGTGCTCATCGTACTTGATACTCTGGCCGAAGGTAGCCCGGCCGCAGGAATCGCTCGGAGCCGGCAGGCGCTTTGCGAGATTGACCGCCGCGGCCGAGAACACCGACGGATCAACCCGATTGTTCGCAAACGGCGCTCGTAACGCTACCGGCCGTCCGGCATTGCACGCCGGCGCAGTGATGGCGGTCCAGTCTCCCGCAAGCATCGCCGGTGTCGGAACGAAAGCAACACCCTCCGTGGGAGCGGAGCGCATAGTAGTGATCTGGTCGCCTCCGAAGAAAAACAGTTTGTTCCTGATGATCGGCCCGCCAAGCACTCCGCCAAATTGATTGCGCTTCAGTGAGTCTCGTTTGGCAGCAAACGCATTGCGCGCATTGAGCGAACCGTTGCGCACGAATTCGAACAAGTCCCCGTGGAATGCGTTCGTGCCGGATTTTGTCACGGCATTCACCGCCGCTGCGGAGTGCTGTCCGTATTGAGCCTGTAATGCGCTTGTTTCCACCTTGAACTCCTGCAGCGCGTCGGGAAAAGGCAACGGCAGATTGAGGTTGTTGTAAGGATCGTTATGAGTTCCTCCGTCCAGCGTATACAGCAGGCCGTTGTTCAACCCGCCGCCGACGGAAATCGAATCGGTCGGATAATTCCGGCCCGCGGGTGCGCCCCCCGCAGGTTGAGCCTGGCCACCGACGGCCGCGCCCGAAAGAACGATGAGATCTGTCACCTGGCGGCCATTGAGCGGCAATTCCAGTATCCGGACGTTCTCCATGACCTGACCTACCGCCGTGCTCCGCGTTTCGACCAGAGCCGCATTCGCCTGCACTTCAACTTGCTCGGACACCTGACCTACTTCGAGGACGGCATTAATCACCGGATTACTGTTGATCTGCAGCACGATTCCGGTTTGTACGTAGGTGCGAAAACCAGGCAGGGAGGCCTCCAACCGGTAAGGCCCGATCGGCAAGCTCGTCAGCACATAGGATCCCGTTTCGTTCGTGACCCCGGAGCGATTGAGACCCGTGGCGGTTTGCGTCATTGTGACTTCGACACCCGGCAGCACGGCGCCACTTTGGTCCGTCACCGAGCCGCTGACCTGAGCAGTGGACTGCGCCCAGGCCGGAGACGAGCCAAGAGCGAGAGATAACAAAGCAAGCAGCACACACGGGACAAGAATCGGTTTGAGCAAACACGTCAGTTTCGAAATTGAACACATAGCTGTCTCCTTCCGTTCGGGCAAAAGCCAAATGCCTGCAAAGTTCGCACGGAGCGAACACGCTGTGAAACCAATACTTAACGAAGAATTTCTTGTGCCGGAAAAATGGGGCTGAGTATAGCAGTCTGTCTGGTTCAGTCAAAACGTGATTTATTTCGGTAGTGCGCTACTTTGAATCGGCAAATTCGGGGTCAGACACGTAACGCTGATAAAACAAGCGTCTGACCCCAGGCACCGATTCAAAGTAGCCCGCGACCCTTATTTCGGTTCGCCGTCCAGCTCGTCCCAAGCTCTCCTGAACGCCATGAATGTCTTACGACTTCTTGACCGCCATTTACCGCGTTGGTATAGTGCGCGCATCTTTCACGACAACTTGACGAATTCTTAGAGTCTTGGCAGAACAGGGATGGGCCGCGGAGTACTCCCGTTTCCCGGCATACAAGAATTTCAAACCTTGTCCCGTTTGAGACTCTTTAATGACATGGAGGAGCGACGAATGCGCTGGATATCAATTGCATTTCTGATTGGCAGCATCATCTGCGGCGCCGCGTGGGCACAATCGACGGCTCAGGTCAGCGGGACGGTGACCGATCAGAGCGGCGCCGTTTTGCCAGGCGTGGAGGTGACCGCCACACAAACCGGAACGGGTCTCACACGCAACGTAGTGACGAATGAGACAGGGTCGTATGTTCTGCCCAACCTGCCGGTCGGGCCTTACCGATTAGAAGCGGCGCTGCCCGGATTCCGCAGTTATGCGCAGACCGGAATCGTCCTGCAGCTTGGCGGCAATCCTGTGATCAACATTGCGCTGGAGGTTGGCCAGGTTGCCGAGACGATCGAGGTTCAGGCGGATGCGGCCCTGGTGGAGACGCGAACCACGAGCGTGGGTCAACTGATCGACAACGTGCGCGTGCTGGAACTCCCTCTCAATGCGCGCCGGGTTACCGAGTTAATCATCCTTTCCGGCGCGGCCGTGGGAGGAGGCAACCTGGCGACGAACCGGGTCTATCCCACGGATGTGATTTCCGTGGGAGGCGGGCTGAACGACGGCCTGACTTTCCAGTTGGACGGAGGCACGCACAACGAAGTCTACGCGAATCTGAACATGCCGCTGCCGTTCCCCGATGCTTTACAGGAATTCAAGGTCGAAACGAGCGCGCTGCCGGCGCAGTACGGACAGCACTCGGCGGGTGTAGTGAATGCCGTAACGAAATCAGGCACCAATGAGTATCACGGCAGCGCCTTTGAATTCGTTCGCAACAAGGTGTTCAATGCGCGCAACACATTCGCGCAGAGAAGAGACGGTCTGAAGCGTAACCAGTTTGGCGGCGTGATAGGCGGACCGATAGTCCGAAACAAATTGTTCTTTTTCGCCGGTCACCAGGTGACGCTCGAACGCTCGGAGCCGACCGATAACACGGCTTTCGTTCCAACACCCGCGATGCTCGCCGGCGACTGGACGGCGATCGCCTCGCCCGCGTGCAACAACGGACGGCAGGTCGCGCTGAGAGCGCCGTTTTCCAACAACCGAGTGGATCCCTCGGCCTTTTCGCCCTCGGCATTGAATCTGGTGAGACGGCTCCCCACCACGACAGATCCCTGCGGCAGAGTCCAGTTCGGCCGGCGAAGCCAACTCGACGAGCACATACTCGTCGCACGCGTGGACTACCAGGCGAGCGACAAGCACAATCTGTTTGGGCGCTATGAAATGGTGCGCATGGACCAGCCCAACAACTTCGATGGCGCCAACCAGCTTTCCATAAACCAGCCCGATTATGACCGGCGGGCGCACTCCGTTGTGCTGGGCGACACCTACACAGTCGGCAGCGGCCTGGTCAGTTCCTTCCGTGGGACCCTTCTTCGCGCAGTGAACGACAAGTACTTAGCGGAAGACTTTTTCACGCTGAGCGACCTCGGAGTCAAGAGTCCCTACTACCCCGCGGGATGGGGAAAGATGGCGATCATCAGCGTCTCCGGCGCCTTCAACATTCAAAGCGGCCAAACGACTCCCGGCGTGACGAACATGACCATTTACCAGTTCACCGAGGACATCAGCTGGATTCGAGGCGCGCATCAAATCGGTTTCGGCGCGAACCACATCCATTCCAACATGAACTACTCGGCGGGCACGCAGTCGCCCGGTTCATTCTCGTTCAATGCGTCGAACACGGGCCTTTCGCTCGGGGACTTGATGTTGGGAAGGGTGAATCAATGGAGCCAAAGCAATATCGGGACCCAGTATTATCGTCAGAACTACATGGGTGCTTACCTGCAGGATACGTGGAAGGCGAGCTCACGCCTGACGGTCAATGCCGGCTTGCGATGGGAGCCGTACGTGCCGGCTTACGACAAGTTCGGCAGCGTTGGCCACTATGATAAGAAGTGGTTCGATCAGGGACTGCGCAGCCAAAAATTCAAGAACGCTCCGGCCGGCATCTTGTTTACCGGGGACCCGCAATTGCCGGACACCAAATCTCTGAGCTCTCACATATGGGCGCGTTTTGCGCCACGTCTGGGTCTGGCATGGGATCCCAAAGGCGACGGCCTGATGACGATTCGAGCCGCATACGGACTTTTGTTCGACTATCCCCACTTTAACCATCACGGCGGGCTGAGAGACACGCCGCCACGTGGCGGCCGCATTACACTGACGAATCCCGCGGGGGGCTTTGATGATCCATGGGCAGGCTATCCCGGAGGAAATCCCCTGCCGCTCGTCATCCGTCCCGACATGGCCTTCCCAACCGCAGCTGTTTACACCGTTTTCCCGTTAGGCCTGAAGAAGCCCTACATCAACCAATGGAATCTCAGCGTGCAGAAGCAATTCGGAAGCAACTGGCTCGCGGCTGGAAATTACATCGGCAACAACGTGATCCACGTGCTGGATAGAGAGGAAGCAAACCCAGCCGTTTATGATCCGCGGCCCAGTTGCGTCATCGCGGGCCGGACCTACACGCCGTGCTCTCAACTTGCGAACACAAACCAACGGCGTATTCTGTTTCAGCAAGACCCGGATAAGGGGCAGTACTTCAGCAATATCATTCGCGCCGACGACGGCGGCACGCGAAGCTTCAACGCCCTGGCGCTTTCACTCCAGCGCCGCCGCAGCCGCGGGATCACCGTACAGGCAAATTACACATGGTCTCACTGCATCGATGATGGAACGACCGATGTAATCCAGACCAATGGAAACCGAATCCCGGAGCGGCGGCGTGCGAGCCGCGGCAACTGTGAACTCGACCGGCGTCACAACTTCAATCTGTCGACGGTATATGAGACTCCCCAGTTTTCCAACAGCACATTGCGAATACTTGGCGGCGGATGGCGGATCTCGGGAATCGTGCGTGTCCTAACCGGCGCCAACCTGACAGTCTCTTCCGGACTCGACAATGCTTTTTCAGGAACCACCGACCAGCGGCCGAACCAGGTACTCGCGTCACCTTACGCTTCGAACAAGAGCACGGCGTTATGGCTCAACCCCGCGGCGTTTGTGCAGCCGGCGGCGGGCACATATGGAAACGTGGGCAGGTCCAGTGTCGTCGGGCCGGGGACTATGCGTGTGGATATGGGTCTTACGCGCAGCTTCCGCATACGTGAGAGCCAATCCGTGGAGTTCCGCGCCGAAGCTTTCAATCTTCCGAATCACGTGAACCCCGGAAACCCAAGTACCATCCTGTCGAATCAGGATTTCGGCCGGATACTGTCTGCCGCTGATCCGCGAATCATGCAGATAGCGCTGAAATACGTGTTTTGATTTGACGCTGCCCGCCGACTGCCCGCGCCACCCCGATTACTGTGGCGCGGGCCGCTGCCCCGCCGCGCCTGTAACCTTCCCACTTTCGGCACGTATGTTCACGAAAAGGACAGGAGAGGAGTCTGGAATGAGGGCGTCGTTGTGAGGACCCTGGTTGCGAGTTTGGCTGTGGCTGCGGCAGTTCAGGTAGCCGCTCCTGCCTCGGCGGCGGCATAGTCGCCACGTCCCGACGCTTGCGTGCCTAGTTGGATGACGTCGTCGAAGGTCCGAGCTTGCGCATTCGCAGGCGAACTCCATAGCAGCAGAAGTAAGATCGATAGCGATGGAATCGTTTTTTCATACGAGCAGATTCGAGTGTTAATACCGGAGCGTCGCGGGAAGGTTACATGGGAAATCGAGGATTAAACGTTGAGGAACTTCTCCATGCGCGCAATTTCGGCGTCCGTTTCTGTGCGGAACTCTTTTTCGCGCGGGCGTTTTTGAACGAATCCGGTTTCGACATCCAGCGATCCGCCGTTCAGACTCGCATTTACCCATCCAATGACACGGTCACGCCATAGTAGCGGCATGGCGTAGTATCCGCGGACGCGCTTTGCCGCAGGCGTGTACGCTTCGAACCGGTACGGCCATCCCCACAGATGCTCGAATCGCCGCCTGTCCCACACCAGAGGATCAAAGGGAGCCAGGAATCGCACGCGCGGCAGTTCCAGATCCTTGAAGTGTGTGGACGGCAGCCAAAGATAGCGAACGCCGTCGATCGTTTCGTTCTCCAGTTCACCCGCGCGCAGCATCTCGCCTAAGATCGTCCTCGGGTTCCCGAGACGACGCAAGCGCGCGATGTTCGCGTGCAGAGTCTTTTCGGGAACCGGCGAGAGAATGTGGACCAGAGTCATGATCAGCTTTCGCAAACGCTCCGCCGGCGAAGCGGATTCATCGAATGGCGGGGCAGCTTCGTAAATTCGGATGCCGTTTTCACGCCGGGCGATTCGCACGAGACCGCGGTAGTGCAGGTCTTCCAAAGCGCTGGTTGTCGCCTTCGAATAACCGCCCCAGGCGTTGATGACGCGCTTCGGTCCGAGATGCGCCTCCAATGTCCTCGGATGTGTCGGGCCGTACCTGGACACCAGGTCGAGAACCTTTTTCTCCAATGCGGACAATCCAGTCCTGCTCCGAGGGTGAACCAGGCGCCAGATTGTTCGAGGCATGAATCCGTAGGCATAGAGATAGTCTTCTTCGACATCGAGTGAAGGGTATTGCTGCTCCAGGTCGCCGGCGCAATATCCCTTCACGCGGTGCCGGAGAATCAGGTCTTGAGCTCGCGCAGGCGACCGAATGGGATCGGCTTGAATGAAGCCAAGCCTGTCAATCGCAGCTCTAAGAGTGGTTGGTGGAAACAGCGATTGAGCAATCGCATGCGCGCGCAGACGGTGAAGATTGGACGTGCGAGTCATTGCAAGATCGAGAATGGATTAGTCATCGTTCTGTAATCCGGTCGATCAGCCGGGCAAGGCGCGTCGGATCCTCCTCAGAGCTTTTCCATACGCTCCGTGCGGCGTTACCGATGGCGCGAAGCTGGCGGGCATAGTTGCCACAGTGGCGGCACATCGCCAAGTGAATGTGTACCGCAAGGCGCTCCATTAGTCCCGCGTGGCGGATCTCGTCGCTTCCGATCTTTTGTTCGACATCCCGGCATTTGAGCATAACTTATGTCCCAATTCCCCTGGCTTCAAGGCAGTCGCGCAATTGATTTCTGGCACGATGGATCAGAACACCGAAGTTTGTTGGAGTGACGTCCAGGATCTCGCATATCTCGTTGGTCTCCATCATTTCCACCTCGCGTAGAACAAAGGCCATCCGCTGCTTTTCCGAGACTCTATCCAGGCAGTCCGAAATGTATTTGCGGACCTCTCGGCCGTAGACCGCCATATCCGCGGGCCGTGGCGGACGAGCCCATGTTCCATCTGGACGGAACCTGCTGTGATCGACGTCAGCCAGATCGTCGAATTGACGCCCTCGTTCACTCTGGCGTCCGGCTTCCAGGATCTTTCGATAAAGGATTCCGAACAACCAGGTACGCACGCGAGACCGGCCTTCGAACTCTCCAATCTTTTCGATGAACGTCGCAAACACTACCTGGACGATATCTTCGGCCTGCTCCGTTTGCAGGCCGGAAGCTCGCGCGGCGCGAAGCACCTGGGGCAGGTAGAGCCTGATGACCTTTTCCAGAGCATCGCGATCCCCTTCGCGCAGCCGAGCCACGAAAATGGGAAGATCAATATCGTCATCCTTCATTCAGATTACTGCGCTGCAGCGGTTGATATAGAGCATCTGCGGCAAGTCAGTTGAGCATAAGTCCAACCCAAAATGCCTCCATAGATTAGATGTCCCACCAGGCTGGGAATCGCCTGCGTTGCCGCGGCGATAGTCCACGTCACACCCATTCCCATCATCAGTGGCATCAGAGTCAACGGTCCAACGATCCACCAGATCCCGCCGTACAGGAGTCCATACCTGAGCCCGGCTGTCCCGTCGGTTACCTGACGGCCAAACAGCAACGAAAACGAGCCGCCAATAAACGCACTGATCAACAAATGAACAACAAAACCCAGAGCTGCCGAGGGTGCGCCTGCCATCTGCCCAATCATAGACAACATGCCCATCATGGCCATCATTGCTCCAAATACGATTCCGCCTGCCAGGCCTCCCAAAACGCCATACTTCACATTTCCTGAACTCATAGTTGACCTCCTAAAGTCCTATGGACACCTTTTTGTGGTCTCCAGGTAGTGAGTGGTGCATGGGAGCGATTTCTTACAGAAAGAAATCGTGTGGGTTGCGATCGGGTAGGCCGACTCGTCACCAAGTCGGCCCCACCACAGAACCGTACGTGCGGATTTCCCGCATACGGCTCTTCGGAAAGAGTCGGATTACAGCCGTGAGTAAGCGGCAAGCTGGGGGTAGCTGATCCGGATACGAGGCGGCGCCAGCGGGTGCTGTGCCAAGAGAGCCTTCAAGGCCTCCCAAGTGAGCCGCCCGTTCTGACTCCGCTTCGAGAGGGTGTGTTTCCACTCCCGCCGGGTAAAGTTCCAAAACGCATGGAGCTTCCTCGCATTCCCCGCGATCCCGTAGTAGTTGAAGTGACCCCGCAAGATCCGGTTGATCGCACGGGCCTGCTCTTCCACGGGATGGTGCTTTATCCGGCGGAGCCGCTCCTTCATTCCGGCTTTAGCCCGGCTGAAGCGCTTCCCCTCCGTTTGGAACACCGTCTTGCGAGCGGATTGACTGAGGCTCCGGGCTCGATAAATCGTAAAGCCCAGAAACGTCAACCTGCGGCGCTCATGGTTCTCGGTGTTCGTTCTCCCACCGAGATTGGTCTGGTGGGTCTTTTCGTCTGCGAGCGTGAGCCCGAACTGAGCCAGACGCGCCTGAAGCAGGGTCCTCATCGTATCCACGTCTGTGGATTGCTCGAAGAACAAGCAGAGGTCATCCGCGTAACGGACAAGTGCTGCCTTGCCACGAAACTGCGGTTGGATCTTCCGCTCGAACCAGAGGTCCACGAGGATGGTAGAGACGAGTCTTGAGGACGGTAGCCCGTGCGGAGCCTGACGAAGTGCACCGCTTTCGCGAGCACCTCTCACCGAGTAGGCATGGTCACTTGATCTCGTCTCCCCAAGCAGAACCCGGCGTGCAGATTTCCCGCA
>CAMBFR010000110.1 GCA_945865815.1 Candidatus Sulfopaludibacter sp. SbA3 | reverse complement strand
CCCCGGAATTATCCCCCCCGATCCGCCCTAGAAGTTCAGGCGGGCGTTCACAACGAATCGGCGGCTTCCACCCGCGGTGGTGATGCGGCCGAAGCTGGTTGAATTGATGCTCAGGTTCGCGTTCGTCGGATTATCAAAATTCGGACGGTTCAGAATATTGACGCCATCCAGACGGAACTCGAATTCCTTGGTCTCGGTGATACGAACGCGCTTGATCAGGTTCGCATCGAACCCGACTCGCATCGGACCCTGGACCCATCGAAGGCCAAGAGTACCGACCTGGCCGGGAGCCGGGTTGACCAGAAGCAGGTTACCGTTGGTATCGGTAATCGCCTTGTTGGTAAACGCGCCGTTCAGGGCGTTGGCCGCTGAGACGCCGGCGAGAGACGGATCATTGATCTGCTGGATACCAGGGAACAACGACACGCCGTTGGCGAGTCTTGTCACTTTTCCGGCGTCCTTAGCGAAGCCTCCGACGATCATCGGAGTGTTGAACGGAGCTGCCGGAGTACCGACCGTGAGCTGACTGACCGTTCCGATCGGAGCAATGATGTTCAGAGGAGCTCCAGACGTGACGCTGAAGATTCCGCCAAGCTGCCATCGCTCGACAATCCGCTGGACGAATCCAGGGGCGTCGGCAAGCAGCGGCTGGCCGGCGCCGAACGGAAGCTGATACATCCCGTTGGTTGAGATGGCATGGGTCCGATGGTAGGCCAGAAGGGATTTGTCGAGCGACCGGTTCTTCGGATCGCGCGAATAGATCACGCCCTCGCCATCGTTGTCACCCAGCGCCCGGCTCAATGTATAGGTCAACTGGTTCGAGAAGCCCTGCGACAACTGCTTCGTGACCTGCACTTGCAGCGAATGATAGGTCGAACTGCTTGGATTGCTGTGGTACGACACGTTGTTGAACTGCGGATTGAGCACGAAGAAGTTCTCCGGGAACAGTCCGCTGTTCCGAACTAAACCGCCGCCCTGATTGGTAATGTTTCGGCTGCGGTTCAGGAAATCGGCAAGCTGCGCCGGAGCGCCGTTCGCAATAAACCCACGAGTGGAGGTATACGCCCGCAACGCCGCGGAACCGGTAACGGTGGTGCCGTTCACGACACCCGCTCCCGGAATGTTCAATCCCCTAAGCATCTGGTCGAACAGCGGTGCGTTTCCACCCGAACGTGTGACGTTGAATGCATCCAGAAACGTCTGTCCGCCAGGCAGCGCCGCATTGATGTTCACGGCGTTGAGCGGAAGCGCGCCCCAAAGCCTCGTGCCTTTGGTACCGATATAAGCGACGCTGAAGTTCAGATCGTTCGTCACTTGCCGTTGCAGCTCAAAGTTGAAGTTCTGAACGTAAGGATCGACACGGTTCGTCGCGTAGGCCTGCATTTCGTCTTCGCGGCTTCCGGTCAACGGGGTAGGAGTAAACGGCGCAAACTGCTTCGTGATCGGCAGCGACAGTGTCGCCAGGGACCGGTAGGCCGCCTGCGTGTCCGTCCAGCCGGTGTTGCTGAATCCGCCGATCGAGCCCGGCAAACCGCCCGAAATAAAGTTCAGGAACGTCGATGTGCCCTTCAGGGGACCACCGGTGAAGCTCCAGCCGTAACCGACGCGCAGAACCGTCTTGTCCTGTCCGCCCCAGGGAAGCGACCAGCTGAAACCGACAGAAGGAGCAAAATTATTCAGATCCCTGTTGTAGAGCAGCTTGTCGGGGTTCAGGGAATTTTTTCCGACAAACTGGATTGAAGTCAGCGAACCGCACGAAATGCCGCACAGTCCTGTTTCGACTCCCACCGGCTGTCCGGCCAAACCGTTCTGTTCATACGGCACACCGAAGTATTCCCAGTGAACGCCGTAGTTGAACGTCAGGTTCGAACGCATCTTCCAGGTGTCCTTGACGAACGCACTGATTTCGTTCGCATACCACTTCCGTAGCTTGTACTTGGCCCCATCCTTGTACCCGATAAATTGCGGGTTTCGCGCATCGCGGAGATCGAAGCCTTCCAGAATGTGATTCACCGAACCGGACAGGTCGGTCAGCAGGTTTCGCGCGACCGTCTGGCTGTTGGCGGTCAGTCCAGGAATGGCAACGTTGTCGATGTTGGCCACCGGCACTCCACCGGCGCCCAAAACCACCTGCGGCGTGATCTGTGTGTCACCGCCCGATTCTGAGTTCGACATGCGCAATTCGAATCCGCCCTTGAACGAGTGCGCGCCCTTGCTCCAGCTCAGGGTATCGCCATACGTGTACTGCGGACTGATCGTGAACCGCGTTGCGCCGGCATTGGCGCCCCAGTTCATGATGTTCTGCGTGAACAGCGTGGTGATAGGCGAAAACGGAACTCCGTTCCTCTGCGGCAACAGCGCAAACGCTTCCTTGCCTTCCGCTCCGGTTTCTTCGCTCTCTTCCGCCCGGCCGACATAAAACGGATTCCAACTGTACTGCTTCGTGAGTTTGTACCCGATGCGGAGTTCGTTCACCATCGAGGAAGAAACTGTCGAGACCAGGGATCCCGTGAACACTCTCGGCCATCGGTTATTGGCGCCGTCGTAGCCACCCGGCCACTGCGCAATGCCCGCCTGCGCGGTGTGATTCAGGTTCCGCTCCCACGTGTAGATGACGCTGAGTTTGTTGCTCTGGTTGAAGTTGTGGTCGATGCGGCTGTTGAACTGGTCGCGGTTCGCCTGTTCGCCGCCATTTCCATCCGATTCATCCTGACCGCTCACGCGCTGCACCCAGCGGTGACCGGCAACGTTCAGACCATCGCAGTTCACGCCGATGACTTGAGGTCCGCAGGACGTGAAGTCGTTGGCCACCGGCATCCGGGCCAGCAGCGTATTTTGAATGAATCCGCTCGGATCGAATCCCGGACGGAATGGATCGCGGTTGAACACGCTGAACTGCTGCAGATCGCCGGTCGCTGTCGACGGCCGGACCGGATTGCCGTTGCGATCCACCGTAGGCCGGATGCCGACTGCGTTCTGGTTGTCGGCGCCCGGATAGAACCGGAAGATCCCCTGGCGTGCCTGGGCCGTCAGTGCGGGACCCACGAAGCTTCGCTTCACGACGTCTCGCTGCGATTCGAACAGCGCAAAGAAGAACGTCTTGTTTCTCACGATGGGTCCGGCCAGACGGCCGCCGACCACGTTGCGGTTGGACCAGTCTTTCGGAGCCCTGTTGAAGTTGTTGAACCAGTTGCTGGCGTCGAGCGCCGAGTTCCGGTTGTTCCAGAAGACGCTGCCGCGGAACTGGTTCGTCCCGGAGCGGGTGACCATCTGGATCTGGCCGGCGCCGCGTCCGGCTTCCGCATCCACAGGCGCCGTGATGACGCGAACTTCTTCGACAAGATCCGGACTCACATACGTGGCCGAATACGCGCCATGGTTGTAACGTCCGTCGGAGACCACAAAACCGTCGCGCGTCGTGTTCACTGCGCTCAGACGGCCGCCGGCAAAATAGCCGTCCGTAATTCCCTCTGTCGGGCCCGTTCCACCTGTCGTGGTGAGAAGGTCGAGTACGTTGCGTCCACCCAGGGGGAGATCGCGCACTCTGTATTCGGGAAGAACCGTACCGACCGACGCCGAGGTGGTCGAAATCGCATTGTCGGCGGAGACGGTCACTTCAACCGCCTGCGACACCGAACCCACCTGCAGCGTGAAGTTCAATCGAACCTGCTGGGAAATTCCCAGATTGATGTTGTTGTAGGTCTGCGTTTGAAAACCAGGCAGCTCCGCGCTGACCTGGTAGGCGCCGGTTTGAATGCTCGGGAAGTTGTAGGCCCCGGCTTCATTTGAAACCGTTGTCGCCACGACTCCGGTCGCCGTATTCGTCAGCGTCACGGTTACGCCCGGAATCAACGCGCCGGTGGCGTCGGAAACCGTTCCGCCCAACTGAGCATTACTTGTCTGGGAAAATGTAAAAGTAGAAAAAACGAGCAGCAGACACACTGCTGCAGTTAGAAATTTCTGCATGTGGACCCCTCCAAATACTTCACTTCGAATTCGCGGCGGCCTGAAGTTTCTGTGGAACGAACCTCAGACCTTAATCAACTAGAACGTTGCGGCGGGGATTATACCGGCGGAATTCGGGGCGGAGGTAAGGATTTCTTGAAAAAACGGGGTCCGGCCGGTGTGTGAGATCTGGGGACAGACTCCGAATTCCGAAGTTCAGGAATTCGGAGTCTGTCCCCAGATCTCACCAGATCTAGAAATTCAGGCGGGCGTTGACGACGAATCGCCGGCTTCCAGTCGCGCTCGTGATGCGACCAAAGCTCAGCGAATTGATGTTCAGGTTAGCGGCTGTCGGAGGAGCGAAATTCGGGTGGTTCAGAAGGTTCACTCCATCGAGCCGGAATTCGAACTCCTTGGTTTCGGTGATACGAACGCGCTTGATCAGGTTTGCATCAAACCCGATAAGCGACGGCCCCTGGACCCATCGCAGGCCGAGCGTGCCGACCTGACCCGGAGCGGGATTCATAAGCAGCAGATTGCCACTGGCATCGGTGATCGCCTTATTGCTGAACGATCCGCTCAATGCGTTGGCCGCCGAAACGCCGGAAATCGACGGATCGTTGATCTGCTGGATTCCAGGGAATAGGGATACGCCGTTGGCGAGCCTGGTAGCCTTACCGGCATCCTTTGCAAAATCGCCAACCAGGACAGGAGTCATCTGGCTGGTAGTCTGCCAGACGGAGCTGGTCAGGGCCGCCACGTTTAAAGGCGCGCCGGAAGTGAAATTGAAGATACCCCCGAACTGCCATCGCTCGACCAGCCGCTGGATGACTCCAGGAGCGTCGGCAAGGAATGGCCGGCCCGGACCAAACGGCAGTTCAAACGTGCCGTTTGTCGAGAAACCGTGCGTCCGATGGAATCCGAGGACCGCCTTGTCCAATGAGCGGTTCTTCGGATCACGGGAGTTGATGACGCTTTCGCCATCGTTATCGCCCATCGCCCGGCTCCAGGTGTAGGTCGTCTGACTCGAGAATCCCTGCGCCAGCCGCTTTGTGACCTGCACCTGCAATGAATGGTACGTGGAGCTGCTGGGATTTGTATGGAACGTCGCAAGGTTGAACTGCGGATTGAGAACAAAGAAGTTTTCCGGGAATAATCCGCTGCTCCGGACGAAACCACCGCCCTGACCCGTGATGTTTCGGCTGCGGTTCAGGAAGTCCGCGAGCTGTCCGACACTCCCGTTTGCGACAAACGCGCGAGTTGCGGTGTATGCGCGCAGCGCTGCCGATCCTGTAACCGTGGTGCCATTCACCACGCCGGCTCCGGGAATATTCAATCCCCTCAGCATTTGATCGAATAACGGCGCGCTTCCACCGGC
Organism: Candidatus Sulfopaludibacter sp. SbA3; assembly: GCA_945865815.1. GTDB lineage: Bacteria > Acidobacteriota > Terriglobia > 20CM-2-55-15 > 20CM-2-55-15 > CAMBFR01. The sequence goes on along the minus strand of CAMBFR010000110.1, from coordinate 8,589 downwards.
ACGTGTAACGTTGAAAGCGTCCAGGAAGGTCTGTCCCCCGGGCAACGCGGCATTGATGTTCACTGCGTTGAGCGGAAGCGCGCCCCAGAGCTTGGTGCCCTTGGTCCCGATATAAGCGACGCTCAGGTTCAAATCCCGGGTAACCTCTCGCTGGAGCTCAAAGTTGAAGTTCTGAATGTAAGGATCCAGGCGATTCCGGGCATACGACATGATCTCGTCCTCGCGGCTTCCATTCAGGGGAGTGGGTTGAAACGGCGCAAACTGCTCCCGTATGGGCAGCGACAGGGTCGCCAGTGACCGGTAGCCCGCCTGCGTATCTGTCCAGCCTGTATTGCTGAACCCGCCGAACGTGCCGGGCAATCCACCCGAAATATAGTTGAGGAAGGTAGACGCCTGCTTCAGAGGTCCGCCCGTAATGCTCCAGCCATAGCCGACGCGAAGCAAGGTCTTGTCCTGCCCGCCCCACGGCAGCGACCAGCTGAAGCCGAGGGATGGGGCAAAGTTGTTCAGGTCCTTGTCATAGAGCGCCTTGTCGGGATTTATCGAGTTCTTGCCGACAAATTCGATCGAGGTCAAAGCGCCGCAGGAAATGCCGCACAAGCCCTGGTCCCAGCCGACCACTCGTCCGGCCAGACCCTTGCCCTCATACGGCACGCCGAAGTATTCCCAATGGATGCCATAGTTCAACGTTAGATTCGAGCGGGCTTTCCACGTGTCCTTCCAGAACGCGCTCATCTCGTTCGCATACCACTCTCGAAGCTTGTACTTGGATCCATCTTTGTATCCGGTGAATGCCGGATTTTTGGGGTCCCGGATATCAAAGCCCTGAAGGACGTGATTGACCGAACCGGAAAGGTCGGTCAGCAGGTTTCGCGCCACCGTCTGGCTGTTGGCGCTCAGTCCCGGAATGGCCACGTTGTCGATGTTGGCCACCGGCACTCCGCCGGCGCCCAGAACCACCTGCGGCGTCATCTGCGTGTCTCCGCCGGACTTTGTGCTCGCCATGCGCAATTCGAATCCGCCCTTGAACGAATGCGCTCCCTTGCTCCAGCTCAGGGTATCGGCATACGTATACTGCGGACTGATCGTGAACCGGGTGGAGCCGGCATTGGCGCCCCAGTTCATAATGTTCTGCGTGAACAACGTGGTGATCGGCGAGTACGGAATTCCGTTTTTCTGTGGCAACAGGGCAAATGCTTCCTTGCCTTCCGCGCCGGTTTCCACGGTCTCATCGGGTCTTCCGACATAGAACGGGTTCCAACTGAACTGCTTCGTGAGTTTGTACCCGATACGCAGCTCGTTGACCATCGTGGAAGAGAGCGTCGATACAAAAGATCCTGTGAACACCCGCGGCCACCGGTTATTGGCGCCGTCGTAACCGCCCGGCCACTGCGCAATGCCCGCCTGAGCCGTGTGATTCAGGTTTCGCTCCCACGTGTAGATGACGCTGAGTTTGTTGCTCTGGTTGAAGTTGTGGTCGATGCGCGCGTTGAACTGGTCGCGGTTCGCCTGTTCGCCGCCCTGGCCATCGGACTCATCCTGACCGCTCACGCGCTGCACCCAGCGATGACCGGCCACGTTCAAACCATCGCAGTTCACGCCTGTGACCTGAGGTCCGCAGGACGTAAAGTCGTTAGCTACAGGCATGCGGGCCAGCAACGTGTTCTGAATAAATCCGCTCGGATCGAATCCCGGACGGAATGGATCGCGGTTGAACACGCTGAACTGCTGCAGATCGCCGGCCGCTGTCGACGGCCGGACCGGATTGCCGTTGCGATCCACCGTAGGCCGGATACCGGCTGCGTTCTGGTTGTCGGCGCCCGGATAGAACCGGAAGATCCCCTGGCGCGCCGTGGCTGTCAGTGCGGGACCCACAAAGCTTCGCTTCACGACGTCTCTCTGCGATTCATATAGCGCAAAGAAAAACGTCCGGCTTCTCACAATCGGGCCGCCCAGACGGCCGCCGATCACGTTGCGGTTGGACCAGTCTTTCGGCGCCCGATTAAAATTGTTGAACCAATTGCTGGCGTCGAGAGCCGAGTTGCGGTTGTTCCAGAAGACGCTGCCGCGGAACTGGTTCGTCCCGGAGCGCGTGACCATCTGGATCTGGCCGGCGCCGCGTCCGGCTTCCGCATCCACAGGCGCCGTGATGACGCGAACTTCTTCCACAAGATCCGGACTCACATACGTGGCCGAATACGCGCCGTGGTTGTAACGTCCGTCGGATACCACGAAGCCGTCCCGCGTGGTGTTCACCGCACTCAGCCGGCCGCCGGCAAAATAGCCGTCCGTGATTCCTTCGGTCGGACCCGTTCCACCTGTCGTCGAGAGAAGATCGAGCACGTTGCGGCCGCCCAAAGGAAGGTCGCGCACCCGGTATTCGGGAAGAACGGTACCGACCGACGCCGAGGTGGTCGAAATCAGATTGTCGGCGGAGACGGTGACTTCAACCGCCTGCGCCACCGAACCCACCTGTAGGGTAAAGTTCAACCGGCTCTGCTGGGAAACACCCAGATTCACGTCGTTGTAGGTCTGCGTTTGAAAGCCAGGCAGCTCCGCGCTGACCTGGTAAGCGCCTGTCTGGACGCTCGGGAAGTTGTACGCCCCGGCTTCATTTGAAACCGTCGTCGTCACGACTCCGGTCGCCGTATTCGTCAGCGTTACGGTTACGCCCGGAATCAACGCGCCGGTGGCGTCGGAAACCGTTCCGCCTAACTGAGCGTTACTTGTCTGGGAAAATGTAACAGTAGAGAAAACAAGCAGCAGAGACACCGCCGCGGTAAGAAACTTTTGCATGTGGACCCCCTCCATCGCATTCATTCCAACTAAAATGCCCGCGCCAACCATGGCGCACATCCCGGTCAAACTTGATCAAAATGGAACTTTTGGTTGGCGGGATTAAATACCAGCTTGAACGCCTGCGTCAAGCGTTGAAGGATGGTGTTCGCCAATCGCAAGGCTTCATAGACGCGCCCCCGGTTTTGTACTAATGTACTGCGCGTCGAACATCCGCAAACTACAAGTGAGGCTTCATGGCGAAGGTGGGAGGTAAGGAAGGGTCCGGCATCATCGTCGCAGGATTGACCCCCATGCAGTGGTTGATCTGCGCTATCGCGGTTATCGGGTTCGCCTTTGATACCTACGAGATTCTGATGCTGCAGTTGATCGTGCGGCCTGCGCTGCTCGAGCTTACCGGAGCGGTTCCCGGCTCGCCCGAGTTTCAGATGTGGGTTGGACGGCTCTTCTACGTCCCCGCTTTCGCGGGCGGCGTCTTCGGCCTGATCGGCGGCTACCTGACAGACATACTGGGCCGGCGGCGCGTGCTCACATACAGCATCCTCTTGTATGCGTTTGGGTCGTTCTTCTCCGGCTACTCCACTTCGGTGGAAATGCTGCTCTTTTTGCGGTGCTGCGTATTCGTCGGTGTTTGCGTGGAGTTCGTGGCGGCAACGGCGTGGCTTGCGGAGTTGTTCGTCGAGTCCGAGAAGCGGGAAAAGGTGCTCGGCTACACGCAGGCATTCTCGTCATTCGGCGGCCTGATGGTCGCCACGGCAAACGGTTTGTGCGTCACGTACGCCGCGAGCTTTCCGGCAATCGCGGGATTTGGTTTCCAACTCGCGGATCCTCACGCAGCATGGCGCTATACCCTGATGACCGGCCTGATTCCCGCCATTCCGGTCATCCTCATCCGGCCGTTTCTGCCCGAATCGCCGGTATGGGCGGAAAGACGCGCGGCCGGCACATTGAAACGCCCGAGCATTGCCGCACTGTTTGCGCCCGAGTTGCGGAGAACCACGCTGGTCACCACGCTGATGGTCGCCATGTCCTACGGCGCGGCGTTCGGGGCAATCAACCAGGTCGCCCAGATGGTTCCCGGACTTGTTACCGATCAGACTCAGGGCCTCGCGGCGCCGCAGGCGGCGCAGGTTGTCCAGGCAACGGCCGCGAGAGTGACGGGGGCAAACGAAATCGGAGGAATGGTAGGGCGTGTGCTGCTGGCTTTGCTGGCCGTGCGCATCGTCAGCCGGCAAAAGTTGATTCGCCTCTTTCAGATCCCCGGACTCATCGCGATGCCGATTGTGTTTGGCGTGGCCGCCACGTCAAACCTGGACTGGCTCTATCCCGGAATGTTTATTGCGGGCATGCTGACGGTGGCGCAGTTCAGCTTCTGGGGCAACTACCTGCCGCGCGTTTATCCCGTGCATCTGCGGGGCACAGGCGAGAGTTTTGCAATGAACATCGGCGGCCGGCTGATTGGAACCTTGTTTGCGGCGGTCACGGCCACGCTGGCCATTACGAGTGATCGCGCATTTGCGCCGACCAAGATCGCGCTCGTCGCGGCCGGCGTTGCCACCTCGGTATACCTGGTTGGCTTGATCGCGTCGTACTGGTTGCCGGAACCCAAAGAAGCAACACTGGCAGAGTAAGAAAGGAAAAAACGGGGTCCGGCCGGTCATTTCCCATTTTCGGAAATCTGGGGACAGACTCCGAATTCCTGGAGTACGGAATTCGGAGTCTGTCCCCAGATTTCCCCCTTCAGCTCAGAAACTCAGGCGGGCGTTGATCGTAAACCTTCGATTGCCCGATGCTGTCGTAATCCGGCCGAAACTGGTGGAATTGATATTGACGTCCGGCGCGCCGAAATTCGGCCGGTTCAACACGTTGACCGCGTCGAGTCGAACTTCGAATTCCTTGGTTTCCGTGACTCTGACTCGTTTGATGAGATTCATGTCGAAACCCACGTTCCCCGGCCCTTCAATCCATCGCAGCCCCATATTCCCGATCTGTCCCGGAACTGGATTCACAAGAAGAACCTGACCCTGACTGTCGGTGATCGCCTTGTTGGTGAATGTTCCGCTCAGCCCATTGAGCGTAGAAACACCAAGGATCGACGGATCCGTAATCTGCCGGATGCCGGGAAAGTAAACTACACCGTTGGATAGCTTCGTAACCTGTCCGCTGCTCTTCGGGAAATCTCCAACGATGTTCGGCGTGCTCACAGCCGTAAGCTGGGTAACCGTCGAGATGGGAGCCGTGACCGTTAATGGCGCTCCGGAAGTCACGCTGACGATTCCTCCGAACTGCCATCGTTCGACCACGCGCTGCACCCATCCGGGAGCATTGCTGAGCAGGGGACGCCCGGGACCGAACGGCAGCTCGTACGTGCCGTTGGAGGTAAACATATGCGTGCGGTGGAAGCCCAGCACCGCCTTGTTCAACCGCTGGTTGTTGGGATCGCGGAAATTGATGGCGGCATCGGCATCGTTATCGCCAAGACCGCGGCTCCACGTGTAGGAAGTCGCATTGGTAAAGCCCTGCGACAACCGCTTGGTCACCTGGACTTGCAGGGAGTGATAGGTCGAACTGCTCGGATTCGTATTCAGGATGACGTTGTTGAATTGCGGATTGAGCACAAAGAGGGTCTCGGGGAATATCCCGCTGTTCCGGACAAAACCGCCGCCCTTTCCCGTGATACTCGTGTTGCGGTTCAGGAAATCAGCCAGTCCGCCGACATTGCCGTTTGCGACCAGCGCCCGTGTACTCGTGTACGCGCGCAGCGCCGCCGATCCGGTAACGGTGGTGCCGTTAACCACTCCTGCGCCCGGAATATTCAATCCCCGCAGCATGTCGTCGAACAGGCGCGCGTTGCCGCCGGCTCGAGTAACATTGAATGCTTCGACGAATCCGTTCTTGAAAATATCCACCGAGTTGAGATTGATGCCGCCAAACAGTCTTGTCCCTTTGGTCCCCACGTAGGAAACATCCATCGTCAGATTGCTGGCGAGCTCTCTTTGGATGCCGACGTTGAAATTCTGAAGGTAGGGATTCACCCGGTTCGTCGCATACATCTGAATACTGTCGGCCCGGCTGCCGTCCAGCGGACTGGGCCGCAAGGGCGCGTACTGTTGCGGTATGGGGAGCGTGAGGTTCTGCAGCGACATGAAGCTGGCCTGCGTGTGAGTGAGTCCGGTCGCACCGAAGCCCGCAAATGCTCCCGGCGCTGAACCCGCGACAGCGTTGATGCCCCCGACCACGCCCTTGAGAGCGTTTCCGGTGTATGCCCAGCCGTATCCGGCGCGAAGAACAGTCTTGTCCTTTCCCAACCAGGGAAGAGACCAACTGAATCCAAAAGACGGAGCAAAGTTATTCAGATCATTGTTCGAAAGTTTCTTGTCCGGATTCGGCGAGTTCTTTCCAACAAACTCGATGGTCGTGGTGGCGCCGCAGGAAATGCCGCACAAGCCTGTCTCCGCGCCGACGGCTTTTCCGGCCAGGCCTTTCTTTTCATAGGTGACGCCAAACCACTCATAGTGGATACCGAGATTCAGCGTTACGGACGGACGGATTTTCCAGGTGTCTTTGAAAAAGCCGCTGAATTCGTTCGACTGATAGTCGCGATACTTCAGCTTGACTCCATCGGCGTAGCCCTGGAAGACCAGGTTCTTGGAGTCCCGGATGTCGAAACCCTGCAGGATGTCGGCTACAGAGCCCGAAAGATCTGTCAGGAGATTCCGGGCCACTGTCTGGCTGTTACCGGTCAAACCCGGAATGGCGACGTTGTCGATATTCCGCACCGGCACACCGCCGGCGCCAAGCCGGGCAAGCGGCGTGAGATGCGTGTCGTTCCATGAAAGAGAACTGCCGTAGCGGACTTCGCCGCCGACCTTGAACGAGTGGGCGCCCTGATTCCAACTGACCGTATCGCCGTAGCTGTATAGAGGACTCTCTCCGCCCCGCGTGTTGGAGTCACCCGCCGGCCAATTCATGAAATTCTGTGGAAACAGGGTCGTTCCGACCAGAAACGGCTGCCCGTTCCGGATCGGCAGTAAATCAAACGCTTCCTTCCCTTTTCCAGCCGGCTCGCCTTCCCCCTCACGCCCGACGTAAAACGGAGCGGTCACATATATCGACGACCACTTGTATCCCACGCGGGCTTCGTTCACGAGATTCGAAGACAGCGTCGAAACCATCGACAGGGTGAGCAACTTCGGCTTCTTGCTGAAAGTGCCGTTGTACCCGCCGGGCCACTGCATGATGCCCGCCTGCGCCGTCATTGAATTATCGCGTTCCCAGGTGTAGACAAAACTGAGCTTATGGTCGGCATTGAAGTTGTGATCGATTCGCGTGTTGAACTGGTCGCGGTTCGTGTTTTCGAAGCTTTCTCCGTTCTGGAAGTCGAAGCCGCTGATGCGGCGCGTGAATCGATGACCCGCCACGTTCATGCCGTCGCAGTTCACTCCGGTAACCTGCGGGCCGCAACTGTTGAAATTGTTCGCAACCGGCATGCGCGAGAGCAGGGCATTCTGGATAAAACCGGTGGGATCGTATCCCGGCCGGAACGGATCCCGGTCGAATACGCTGAATTGTTGCAGCGCGCCGGTCGCATTTGCCGGCCTTATCGGATTGCCGTTGATGTCCACCGTCGGGTTGTTGCCTATGGCGTTCTGGTTATCGGCTCCGGGGTAAAACCGGAAAAGTCCCTGGCGCGCCGGCGCGGTCAGCACGGGACCCACGAAGGTTTCTTTGGAGACGTACCGTTGTTCCTCGACGAGAAAGAAGAAGAACGTCTTATTTCTGACGATTGGCCCGCCGATCCGTCCGCCGAACTGGTTGCGGTTGTTGTAGTCCTTCGGAACGCCGTTGAAATTATTGAACCAGTTGGAAGCATCGAGCGCCGAGTTGCGGTTGTTCCAGAAGACGCTGCCGCGAATCTGGTTCGTGCCAGACCGTGTGACCATCTGCACCTGGCCTGAACCGCGGCCGCCTTCGGCATCCACCGAGGCCGTAATGACGCGCACCTCTTCGACCAGGTCCGGGCTGACATACGTATTCGAGAATGCGCCGAAGTCGTACCGGCCGTCCGATACGACGAAACCGTCCCGAGTCGTATTGACGGCGCTGAGCCGCGCACCAGCAAAATAGCCATCAACTCCCTGGGGTCCGGCGTCGTTGGGGCCGGCGCCCGAGGTTGTCTGGACCAGGTCCATCACATTGCGTCCTCCAAGCGGAAGGTCGCGCACTTTATATTCGGGCAGCACCGATCCCACCGACGATGACGTCGTTGCGATCAGCGTATCGGCAGCCACAGTCACTTCCACCGCCTGAGACACTGAACCGACCTGCAGCGTGAAGTTCAACCGCACCTGTTGAGAGACTCCAAGCGCCACTCCGTTATAGGTCTGTGTCTGGAAACCGGGCAGCTCCGCGCTTGCGGTATACGCTCCGGTCTGCAGACTTGCGAATTGATACGCACCGGCTTCATTGCTGATGACGGTGGTCACAATTCCGGTGGCGGTGTTCGTCGCCGTGACGGAGACTCCCGGAATCAACGCCCCGCTGGCGTCCGAAACCGTTCCGCCCAGAGTGGCATTACTTGTTTGTGCGAATGTGTAAATGGATAGGAACAGACACAGCAGCGCCGCAAGCAGCAATTTTTTCATTATTCCCCCAAAAAAATAAAGACGGGCTATCGTTTCGAACGGGCAAAGCCGGGGGAATTATACCAGCAGCGAAAAGAAGGGGACAGGCGCCGAAATTCCCGGTCCGGCCGGTCATTTCCCATTTTTCGTGAACGAAAAATGGGAAATG
>CAMBFR010000109.1 GCA_945865815.1 Candidatus Sulfopaludibacter sp. SbA3 | reverse complement strand
AGCGACCCGCAATACGGTGACCAGCTGAACGGCTAATTACGTCAGTTGCTTCCGCAAGGTGGCGATTCACCAATCGGGACTCTTAAGGAGCTTTGACAACGCCCTCTCTATCGCCATCAAACGTGTAGCTGGACGTGGGGGAGTTCAAGGGCGCCGTTCCGATTCGGTCGGCAGTTGAACGAATCAGGCCTCGGATGTTCTCTACTCCTGACAATCCCGACTGAATTATGCGGGCGACTACGCCGGAAACGTGCGGGGCGGCCATGCTGGTTCCGGAAAGACGGGTGGTTCCGCCGCCATTACGCGTGGACAGGATGCCTACCCCAGAAATCAGGCAGCCCGCGCTCACGTTTTCCTGGTCCTCGCCAGGACCGGAAACCGTCACGCCAATGCCGCCGGCAAATGCCCCGTCGGTGGTGAAATACGAAGCGGTGTCGGCCTGAATCGAGCCCGACAGAAAACGGCATTTGTTCGTCCCCGCTTTTGCCGTAGTACTCGCTACGGCGAGCACCTCTGGATACGTTGCCGGAACGTTGTTTCGGACGTCAAGGTTCTGGTTGTTTCCCGCTGAGACCACCACGACAATGCCTGCGTTGTACAGTGCCGCCACGGCCCCCCGCAGGGCAGGATTATCGTCAAGACTTCCTTCGCGGCCAAGGCTCATATTGACGACGCGGATCGGCGGATTCACCAGATTGTGGTTTACCCCAATCCAGTTCAAGCCATCCATGACGGTACTGTCGGACCCATTGCCGGTGCTGTCGAGAACCTTTACACAGTATGGCTTAGCCTGCGGAGCCACACCCACAACATCTACCAGGTTGTTGAGCGCCGCGACCGTGCCCGCGACGTGCGTGCCGTGACCGTTATTATCCTGACAGGATGTCCCAAAAGCAGTAAAAGACGATGGCGCAATCGAAAGGTCTCGGTGAGTGAAGTCGATACCGGTGTCCACGATAGCAACTCCGACACCGGCTCCGTCCGAGGACAAAGTCATAGGGCCAACGCGTTTCACGCCCTCCGGTACAACCTGGCCTCCGGTGCCGCCTCCGCCGGGTTTTGCCGTGGCTGCCACGTCGGCCTGCTGAAATGCAGTTATCCGCCGATCGGGAATGACCTGAATGACGGAAGGATCTCGCTGAAGCGCCTGCAGCGCGTTGGCGTTCGGTACCCGAACGGCGGCCGCGGCAACAATGCTGTAATTCGACCGCAAGGCCGCACCTGCCCGCTGCGCGGACCCCGCTCGATCAGCGCCTGTCGTGCCGGGCTGAAAGAGGACAATGTAATCGTCCCCGCCCTGGGCGCCAACTGTCTGAACCAGACCCGCCAACATCACTACCAGTGCAGCAAGCCGAAAACATGGAATCATAATCTTCTGTCCTCCCAGAGAAAAATACCTAAGCAATGTGCTGAGGTTAGACTGGTGCCGTGTAACTGTCAAAACACTATTTTTAGTTGCGGGTGCAGAATCCGAATTCCGGGTAGTGGTCTAATTCGGGGACAGGCCAAGGCGTCCGTATTACTTTGAATCCGTTGGCCGCGAATCAGTTCGGCAGGGCGAACACATGAATTGCGTTGTTGCGCTGTGGCTCGATTCCGGCCAGAGGGAAAAGGTTCGCGGTGAGCGCCCCTAAGCCGGTCACCACGGCTACGTACTGTTTTCCATTCACGCGATATGTGATCGTGCTGTTTTGAATGGGTCCTCCGAGGGTGGCTTCCCAGAGGATCCTTCCGGAATCCGCATCGAATGCCCTGAACTTCTGATTGAGGTCTCCCCAGAAAACCAGGTCCCCGGCCGTTGCCAATGTCGCGCCGTTACCGGGAGCTCGGCCTTCGTAGATACGCTGAATTTCGCCGGTGGTCATATTGACCTTGGCGATTCCACCGAACTTTTCGGGATCGGACCCGGGACGCCGAACGCCGACCCTGCGGTCCGACTGGCTGCTATCGGCGGCGCGAGTCATATCGAGGCAGGCGTCTGCGTAGGGAATGTAGAGCGAATTCTTGCCGGGGTGGTAGGACATGGGCCAGTAGCTCTTCGTATTGTAGGCGCAGATGGTATGGCGGTCGCCGGGCTGTTTAAGCACGACGTCCCAATTGATGGTCGTTTTACCGGTCTTACCGTCAATGTTGGAAATCAGGAAATTCGGAACGTCGTAAGGAAAAGGACTGGCCCAGAGAAACTGGCCGGTGGTGCGGTCGAGCGCAAATAGTCCGCCGCCTTCTCCGACATTGACCACGACATCTCTTTCCTGGCCTTGAGGAACATCGGGATTCATCCACTTTACGAATTTGGGGTCGGGACCGACCTTCGTCCGCAGGAGAATTCTCTCGTTCGTGTAGTCCTGATCCCAGTCGTCACCGGGCAGATGTTGGAAGTACCAGCTCAACTTGCCGGTGGCTACATTGATCGCGACTGTTGAATTGCTGTACAGGTCGGCAGGAGCAGTCCTTGGAATGGCATCGATGTTGCCTCCATGCCGCGCCGCCCGCGTGTATGGCGTGGGATTGGCGACGCCCCAGTAAATCATGTTGCGGCCCGGATCGTAGGACCCTCCCAGCCCCCAGGTCGACGCGATACGCGTCGCTTCCGGAACGCCCGCCCAACTGGCGTCTCCGGCTGGATCGTCCGCCCCGGCCGCCGTGTAGAATCGCCACGCTTCCTTTCCGGTCCGCGCGTCATGTGCCGCGATGTAACAACCGGCGCGCTGCCCGGCGCAGGTGCGTCCCGTCAGAACCTTATCCCCGAAAACGAGCGTGCCGGAAGTGAGTCCACTCGACATCACTTCCCATCGCATCTGTCCGGTGCGCGCGTCCAGCGCCACGATGAAATTGTCGGGCGCCGCAAACAGGATCATGTCCTCAAAGATGCTCAGGCTTTTGGATCTTGAGACGCCGGTAGCAGAACGCTTGTATTCCCAAAGAAGGTTGCCGGTAGTGGCATCAAGAGCTTGAACGGCCGTCCGCGTCATGCCGTCGGTCTGCACCGGGACGGCCACGTACATCACACCCCTGTAGACGATGGGTATGATTTCGATTACCCCGGGGGCCAGATCCTTCGACCATGTCTTCGTGAGCCGGCCTACGTTCTGCTTGTTGATCTCGTTGAGGGGACTGTAGCGTTGAGCGTCATAGGTCCGGCTGAACATCAACCAATCATCCGGACTTGGATTCATCAGCATAGCCGGCGTCACAGGCGCGAAGTCCCGGACCTGGGCAATGCCTGCCGTTGCGATCGCTGCAAGAACTATCGATGTTAAGAAGAACACGGCCTTCTTCATGCTTTTTCTCCCCGCTGTTTTGGGTCCACTCTGAAATGCGTGACGAAGTGTGACACACGTCAAGGCGCCAGGGCCACGAACTTCCTTGCCCTCTGCCATGGACACGCCATGGACAGGCGTTGACGCGATTTCGCAAAGCTGGGTTTTATTCTGAGACCTTGAAACCGATCCGGTTTCCACTCGGTCATCAGAAAGGCCGCCTCCGTTTTGGACATTTAAACTTCTCTCAAAGCCTGAATGCCATACGGGGCGGCCTTTTCTGGTCTATTCCGGAACCCGGCTCACCAAATTCTCATCGAACGCGGTGAGAGATACGCGGGCCAGAGCCCGCGTTGTACACAATTAAAAGATCAGCTTCAACCCAAATTGAATCTGGCGTGAAGGCGTGGAGGTCTGGGTTATCGTTCCCGGACTGCCGACCAGCCGGCCGTTATTGTCGAAGATACGGCGGGTGTTGGTCAGCGGAGCGGTGAAGTTGGCATGGTTGAACAGGTTGAAGAACTCGGATCGGAACTCCAATTCGGTGCTCTCCGTAATCTGAAAATGCTTGTTGACGGAAAAATCGAACAACTGAACGCCGGGACCGATCAGCGTATTCCGGCCGAGGTTGCCGAACGTGCCCAGCTCCTGCGGAATAAATGCGCAGGGGTCAAACCAGAGTTCGGGTGTGCCGAGCCGAGCGCCCGCCCGTACTGATGTTCCCGCGAACGTGCATCCGGCCGACGTACCTTTGGTCGGGTTGTTGCCGGCGCCCGGAGCCAGATTCGGCCGATCGGAGAAGTCCGCCCCCGCCGCTCCATTTCGTGAACGGTTGCCGGAGTTTTCGACCGTGAACGGAACGCCACCCGCCAGTGTGATGATTCCTCCGATTCCCCATCCCGAGACGATGTGCCGCGCGGCTCCCGTCACGTTCCCGCCGAATGGAAGCTCGTAGTTGAAGTTCATGACGGCGTTGTGCCGGATGTCGAAATTCGAAAGACCCTTTTCGTTAAACAGCCTGTCCGGATTGAGGGCGCCCGTTGCGGCATTGGTCGACTCCTCGCTGAATAATCCGCTGGTGGTGTCGATGGATTTCGCAAACGAGTAGCTGCCCTGGAACTGCAGTCCCTGCGCGAGACGGCGCGTCACGGAAAACTGAAGCGCGTTGTACGTCGAGAATCCGGAGAGCCGGCGCGTCTGCAATCCGCCCCATGCCGGGTTCCTTCGCGGAGAACCGGCCGGCGTAAAGAACGAACCGTCGGCACGGACCTGAGGAATCGGCGTGTTGCCGTCGAAACGCTGGACCAGGTGTTTTCCGATGGATCCGACATACCCGATCGAAACGCCCAGGTTCGCCATGACTTCGCGCTGTACCGTCAGGTTGTACTGGTACATGTAAGGAGTCTGGTAGTCATCGGCGACGATGGTCTGGGGAGAAAACACAGGGTTTACTGCCGCCGACATCGGATTCGGGAACGGCGCTCCCGGCCCAAGCCGCGTCGAGCTCCAGAGCGGCGGCTGGCGATCGAAAAGGTTCAGGAACTGATTCAGGAGAATCTGGTCGTAGTACATCCCGAATCCGCCGCGAATTGCAGTTCTGCCATTCCCCGCAACGTCCCAGGCAAAACCGAGGCGTGGAGCAAAGTTCAGGTGATTTCCATCGAATGGAGGCTTGTTTTCGAGCGTCGTATCCATCGGCCCGTCAAGGAACGACATCCTGCCGTTGACTTCCGTCGGAACCGTCGTCAGTTCATATCGCAGTCCCATATTCAGCGTCAGCTTGCGTGAGACCTTGAAATCGTCCTGAAAGTAGACACCGAAGAGAGTGGCTCGAATGCCGCGAACCGGCGTGCTTCCGGGGAATGGGAATTCCACCGACTGAACCCGGCCCAGCAGGAAGCTCTCGAGACCGTCGAAGACATAGTCGCCGCCGACCCTGTTGTAGTTGGCGGTGTTCCACTGGAATCGCTCCACGACAAAGCCTGTCTTCAGCGCATGACGGCCAACCGTGATGCTGACGTCATCCGACGGCTGGAACGAATTCATGCGGAAGTAGCGTGGATCGTTGATCGTGGCGCAGCAGGGTGACATTCCCGCAACGGTCATCCGGCCGAATGGCGCTCCCGGAATGAAGGCGAGCGAATCGGGAACGTTCCCAAGCTTTTCCAGATCCACGAGTGTCGTTGAACGGTTGAATCCGAATCGCGCCATGTTGATGAATGTCGGTGAAACCGTCTGAGTCCAGCCCAGAGTTACGTACTGGTTTCTGTGGGGTTCATTCTCGGCGAACAATCCGACAATGTGATCGGCCGCTTCGAGGCGAAGCTTCGAGCTGTTATCGATGGTGTAGCGGGTGAAGAAGGAATGCTTCTGGTTGGGAATCCAGTCCACCCGGCCCGTCGTATAGTCCACGGTCGTCGGCTGCGTCTGCGTGAATCTGTATTGCGCAATACCTCCACTCGTGCTCGGCCCGTTGGGCAGCGGATAGAGATTCAGGTATGGAACGACAGCCGGATTGACCGTAATCTGCGGCCGGCCCGGCAGGATTCCGCGGCGAGCCTGCTCATCAGGAACCAGGGCGTTCTTGGAAACGCCGAGACGTTCGCGCAGGCCTTCGTAATTCGCAAAGAAAAACAGGTGATCGCGGCTGATCGGTCCGCCGAAGGTTCCGCCGAATTGATTTCGCTTGAATGGCGGAATGGGCGCCCGGGGATCATCGAAAAAGTTTTTGGCGTCCAGGGCGGAATTGCGCAGGAACTCGTAGACGCTGCCGTGGAATTCATTGGTTCCAGAGCGGGTGACGGCATTGATGATTCCGCCCATCGAGCGGCCGTACTGCGCTCCCTGATTGTGCGTGATGACCTGGAACTCCTGGATGGACTCCACGCCGAAGAGCTGGCCGCCGGAGCCGCCGGGCGTGAAGTTCTGCGAGTCGTTGATATCCGTACCGTCGAGCATGAAGTAGTTCGACGTGAGCCGCGCTCCGTTCGCGGAGAATTTAACGCCGCGCCCCTGGTTCGGGCTGCTGCCCGCGGATGTGGCTACATTGATTCCCGGCTGGAGATAAATGAGCTGGTCGAAGCTGCGCCCATTCAACGGCAGTGCGCGGATTTTTGCTTCGTCTACGAGTTCGGCCACGCTCGAGCTCGTGGTCTGCACGATCGGCGCTTCTCCGGTGACATCGATCGTCTCGGAAAGTTGTCCGGGGTTCAGTTTGAAATCGACGACGACTTCGCGGCCTACCGTCAATGTAATACCGGAATGAAGGACATTGTTGAATCCGGCGAGTGACGCCAGGACCTCGTAGCTGCCCGGAGGCAGGGCGGCGGCGTAATAGCGGCCGACTTCGTCGGTAACCACATTTCTCGCCTGCCGAGTTCCGGTGTTTGTAACGGTGACTTCGACGCCCGGAATTACCGCTCCGGACGCATCCGAGACAATGCCCGTGATGGTTGCCGTGGTCTGGGCCCAGGCGCCCGGCGCGAGTAACAATATGACGAGCAGGGAAGACAATACTGGCCGCTTCATGATTTCCTCCATCCTGTTGGGTGTTGTTTGGGGGTGAGGCCCGCCATTTATATACATCCGGCAAACTTCGTTTGTCCACTTGTGGTTTCGCGGGTCAGGCTGACTGGAGTGGATCGCGCACATCGAGAAAGGGGAAACGATGAAAGATGGCTGCGGATTCGGATGGCCGAGTGGCCGAGAGATCAAGGCGGAGTCGTTGGCACGGCTGTGGTGACCGGGACCGTCGGGAGCTGTCAGGGCGTCAACTGCTTCTCCATTAGAATCGGCCCGCCTTGGTCAGCGATTGCCCCAAAGAATGATCGCCCGTTGAACAGATGGTCCTCGTAGGAGCGTCGGACGCGCTCGAGGAATCCCAGCTTTCGAAAGATGTGTTGTGACGTTTTGTTCGTTGCTTCGGTAACTGCCGATCGATACTTCTTGCCGGCGCCATGCGCCAGGCATGCCTCGACGAGCCCCTGCGCCACGCCTTTACCCGCGAAATGAGACGCGACTCCCAGAAGAAAGAGGTGCAGGGATTCGCCGGGGCGGACTGTCCGGCCCGTCCTGTAGTCCGCATCCAACTGACCGAGAATGTCGAAGACCGGGTCGAATTTTGGACTGAGCTGCTCCATCCCGTCAGGCAGGGTTGAGGCCGCATCTTCGGTGAGCAGCGCACCGATCATCTCCCCGGTTGCGGCGGATCGAGCCACGATCGTGAGCTCTTCGACCGCGGCTTTCGGGCAAAATAGACGGACAAACGACTCGAATTCCGCCGGCGTCAGGCCAACGGCAACAGCGGGCGGGTCGCGGCGAGCGAATATCCCCCCGAGCAGTCGGGCCATCTCATCCGCGTCGGATGCGCGGTAAGTGCTGAAATTGATCATCGTTCTAACGGTCTGCCCAACATCTGCCCGTCCGTTTTCGGTTTCTCGCCGATTGTCCGCCCCGTCCCGGCTGCGCTGCCACATCGGCGAATTCGGCTCCGCCGCAAGAGCGAGGAGGGGACCTGTGCCCCTGACTCAGCGCAGATCCGTCGTTCTTCCATTGACGGTGATCGTTGTCGCCCGAAATTCATCTCTTGCTTGTCTGCTCGGATAGCCATCCATGGTGACGGTGACGCCCGGCTTCAGCACTTCAATCGTCAACCCGCGAAAATCCATTCGGACGGGCGGCGCCAGTACGACGTCCGATGTCCTCCCAGCGACCTCAATCTTCATCGTGCCATACCGGCCTCTGTAGTTGATTTCTCTGATCACGCCAGTAAGTTTCTGTGACCGGTTCTGGTCATAGGCAGCCCATTGTTTCGGAGCAGGGTACACCTGATTTGTAGCTGAATCCGTGGGTTCCACCCAGGGTGTGATCGCTCCGGTAAGGAGTGCACCCATATTGCCCTCCATACAGGAGTACTCCATGAGTTCGACATTCGGCGTAAACACGAGGACTCGTTCGTTTGTTATGGGTTTCGTATAGGTCTTGGGGTCTTCAAGAACCCACTTGAATTCGAGGTGCCCCATGTCGGGCCGCCTGAACGTCATTGTCAGGTGCGCCTGGTCGCTCATCGGCTGACCGATGGTGGCGAGCTTGGAGAATCCGTTGAGGTTCACGACATCGATGACCAGAGTGTCTCCGTCCCATCTGCCGCGTGAGTCCCCGAACCACGTCGGCGCCCAACCCTGCCGATGGGGCAGCCCCTCGGTATTGACGAACTGATACATCGTGCTCTGCTCAAACAAGAACGCAATGTGCTCGTTGTTCTGAAGGATCTGCATCGGATGAGGCGAGAAAGACCGTATCCACCCAAACGGCATACAGCTTCCTGCGTAGTCGCCGTTTCTTGGCGGGTCGTAATTGTCCCACTGGGCCTGTCCCCACTCTGTAAATGGAAGTGGATTCGGCTCTCCTTTGTTGCTGGTCCCGTCCGGGTTCGTGAAGGTGAGAGTGATATCTCCGGTAAAGGGCCGCGTCCAGTTCCCGCTGAAATCCGGTTTTCCGTTTGAAAGGCGTGGAATCGGTCCGTTCATGTCTGCCCTGGCTTTTGCGGACTGGGCGGCGGCGGGGATGGGCGGCAGGACAACGGCCAGCATCGCCGCCGCAATAACGATCGAACTCAACTGAATCTTCATTGTGGTTTTCCTTTCCTGATGCTCATTGTGAGCGCCTGTTCCTATTCATAGAAGTCCGGCGACTTCTTCAGGCTGTTGTTGCCACTGGAGTCGTGCTGAATCCAGAGCTCGGCGCCGGTCCGGGTAAGGAACGCTTCGATGGTTTCTCTGGTGGCCGGTGTTTGTTCCTGGTCGAAGTCGAAGGTCGGCACGCGCCTGAGCGCGCGCGATTCGGCAAAGTGATAGAGGTCGCCCGACAATACGACGGTTCCAGTCTTCGGGAGCTTCACGACGAGGATCTGATGGCCTGGCGTGTGCCCGGGCGCATGCTTCATGACAACGGTTCCGTCGCCGAACACGTCGTGCTCATCGTTCTCGATAATAACCGTCCTGCTGTCTTTCAGCGCGGCATAACTCGAAGGCCGCGTGACACCCGGCGGCTTCTCGGCAAACATGGCGTCGCGCTCGACCTGCCGAACGAGCCACGTGGCCTGGGCAAACGCGTTCGCGTTGGCGGTATGGTCCCAGTGATAGTGCGAGAGGCCAACGTACGTGATGTCGGCAGGCGAGTAGCCCGCTTCAGTCAGTTGCGCCATCAAAGGTTTCCGCAGCGTCACATCCCGCTCGCCCGAATCGGGAAGCACGAGATGGTGAGCGACTGGAGCGCCGGTGGGCGTCCAGTCCGCATCGGGAACGGCGCCGACGTCCCACATTAATCCGCCCTGTGGATGATCGACCAGGAAGCAGGGCACGGATAAATCCGTCGTGGCGACCTCTTCGTTCGTCAGCCGGAATCGCGCGGGATCCGCCTTCATCGTGCCGCAATCGAACACATAGAGCCGGAGGGCCGCTGCCTCCGTGCCGGGGCGCTCAGGCGCAGAGCCGGTTTGTTCTCCGCCGCATGCGGCAAGGGTCAGGGCAAATGCCGCTGCAAGAGCGGCCATTGGCGATCGAGGCTTGAGACATCCCATGTTTATCGCTTTACCGCGATCATCTGTATCTCGACCACCGCGCCGCCGTTGAGCGCCGCAACTTGCACAGTGGCTCTCGCCGGCGGATCGGTTGGAAAAAACTCGCGGTAAATCTCATTGAATTTCGGGAAGCTGGCGAAGTCCGTGATGTATACGGTCACCGTCGTGACGTCGCCGAAATCCATTCCGGCAGTCCTCAGGACGTCACCCAGATTCGCCAGCACCTGGCGTGTCTCGGGTTCGATTCCGCCCGCCACGAGCTCGGAAGTGACCGGATCGCGTCCCAGGTGGCCCGCCAGGTACAGGGTGTTGCCGACCTGGATGCCCGGGCTGAAGGGGAGTCCCGTATTCGGCGCTTTTTCGGGACGAATCACCCGCCTCACGTCGCCGGATTGCGGCGCCGGCTCACCACCCTGCGAGACAAGAGTAAGTACGATTCCAAGAATCAAACCGGCGAAACCGGCCCCTACGGCCGTGCTAACTCGACTTGCTGCCATGGCGCTATCCTCCTTCTTGTAGTGCGGGCCAGTATATAGAGCACCTCTATTTGCGGACGAAGTTCAAAGTGCTCGCCTTGAGTTGATGTGACATTGGGTTTGGACATCAGTGTTGTGCGGCACAATGTGGTCCAAAACTCGTGCGCATGTCAACCAGAAGCGAGTAGCGCTCGGTCAACCATCTTCAATACGACATAGGGAGCCGGGCGGTGGGCTGGCAGTTCCGCGTTCGGCGGATCGTGCGTCCCGGCAGCGATTTCTATTTCGTCTAAATGGTATCCTTCTGAACGCGTCCCGAGCGCGGCCTGGCGCGGCGGAGTACGACGGAGGAGCAAGCAGAGTGCAGCGAGCAGCCATTCGAAGGTGGATTGTGGCCGGTGTGGCGACGATCTGGATCGTCACGGCCGGACTTCCGATGCGGGCGCAGACCTCTGCTCCCGGCGGCCGAAAGTCCGATGTCACAATCATTGCCACGCGAATCGAGAAGGCGATTGCCGTCGATGGCAGGCTCGACGACGAGGTATATGGGCGCGTCGCACCGAGTTCCGGGTTTCTCCAGCAGGAGCCTCGCGAGGGCGCGCCGACGACAGAACGGACCGATGTCTGGGTATTCTTCGACGGAAGAGCTCTCTACATTTCGGCGCGATGCGTGGACAGCCAGCCGGAACGCGAGGTGGTGACCGAGCTGCGCCGCGATAACGTCAACATTTTTCAGAATGACAACTTCACGATCGTGATCGACACGTTCAACGACCAGCGCAACGGGTTCATGTTTCAAACCAACCCTCTTGGGGCGGTTCGCGACCAGGCGATTGTGGACGATGTAAATATCGAGAGTTGGAACGCGATCTGGGACGTGCGGACAAATCGGTCGAAGGAAGGGTGGACTGTCGAGATCGAAATTCCCTTCAAGTCGCTGCGGTACTCCGCCTCCGGCCCGCAGGTCTGGGGCATCAACTTCCGGCGGATCATCAAGTGGAAGAATGAATTCGCTCATGTGACGGCTATGCCCGCGTCATTCGGCGGAACGGGTGTGTCGCGCATGGACTATGCGGCCACGCTCGTCGGAGTCGAGGCGCCGGCGCAATCCATGAACCTCGAAGTGAAGCCGTACACGGTGGCGTCGTCGACCACCGACCGGGCCGCCCGAGTGCCGTTCAACAATGATGGAAAAGTGAATGCCGGATTCGATTTCAAGTACGGACTCACGCGAGGCCTGATCCTCGATGCCACCTTCAACACGGATTTCGCGCAGGTCGAAGAGGATCAGCAGCAGGTCAACCTGACAAGGTTCAGCCTGTTCTTTCCGGAGAAGCGCGATTTCTTCCTGGAGGGGCAGGGCGTCTTCGCATTCGGCGGCGTGAATCTGGGCGGCAACAACCCTGGCGAAGTGCCGATCATGTTCTTCAGCCGCCAGATCGGCCTCAGCCGTGGCCAGGAAGTACCCGTGCTGGGTGGAACGCGGCTGACCGGCCGAAGCGGGCGTTACCAGATTGGCGCGGTGAATATCCAGACCAGGGAGAAGCCGGCGGCCGCCGCGGTCGCGACCAACTTTACGGCGGTGCGCATCAAACGTGACATCCTGCGGCGAAGCAACGTGGGCGTCATCGGGACGATGCGCTCACCCCGCGCCGCCGGAACCGGCAACAACGTGCTGCTGGGGGCCGATGCCAATTTCTTTCTGTTCCGCGGCGTGACGGCGAACGCCTACTACGCGCGCACCGACTCGCCCGGGCGCGAAGACGGCCAGGCGAGCTACCGCGGGCGCTTCGAGTATTCCAACGACCGCTATGGATACATCGCCGAACATCTGCTGATTGGCCCCGAGTTCAATCCCGAAGTCGGCTATGCGCGGCGCACCGACTTCCGCCGGAACTTCTCACAGTTCCGATTCAGTCCGCGGCCCCGGAACAGCCGCCGCGTCCGGAAATACAGCTTCACCGGCAGCGTCGACCACGTAACGGATGCCGGAGCGGCGCTGGTCCATGAGAAGGAGTTGCGGGGGCAGTTCAATACCGAGTACCAGAACGGCGACACGCTGAACGTCGAATACACACGAAACTACGAGCGCCTTCCGGCGCCCTTCGCGATCAATCCGGGCACGACCGTTCCCGCCGGCGGCTACAACTATCAGAACCTTCGGGCGCAGTATTTGCTGGGACCGCAGAGGACAATCGCCGGCCGCCTTGCGCTGGCGCACGGGAGCCTCTTCAACGGAACCAAAACCGAGGCGAGTTACAACGGGCGCATCGGACCGATTCCGCAGCTGGCGCTGGAACCAGGCGTCTCGCTCAACTGGGTGCGGCTCCCATACGGTGATTTTTCGGCGCCGGTCATCACTTCACGAGTCATCTTCACCCCCAACGCCAGGACCGCGCTCAGCAGCCTGATCCAGTACAACAGCAGTTCCCACACGCTGAGTTCGAGCGTCCGGCTGCGCTGGGAGTATCGCGGAGGCAGCGAACTGTTCATTGTTTATAGCGACGGACGCAATACGCTCGGGTCCGGATACCCGCAGCTGCTGAACCGATCGCTGGCAATCAAGATCACGCGACTGCTGCGATTCTAAGGCCGCCGGTTACGGATACGGGGTTGCAAGCTGGACATCTTGGGGGCTTTGCACATGAGGTTGGCTTAAGGTTCCAGTTCTGAGGCCATGAAAAGGTTGCTCTCATCGGCGCTCGATTGGCTTCGCCCGAAGCCGGCCAGGCTCACTGCCGCAGAACGCATGCGCGCGGACTGGGATCAGCGCGCCCGGCAAAATCCTCATCACTTTGTAGCCACGTCCAGGGAACAATGGACTGACGCGGATTTCTTCCAGTCGGGCATGGATTGGACCGAGGAACACATTGTTGCCGGCATGCCGTCCATTGCGCGCGGCCGGACGCCCGCCCAGATGCGGGTGCTGGAAATCGGATGCGGCGTGGGGCGTCTGACTCACGCCCTGGCAGGAGTTTTCGGGACAGTGTATGGAGTCGATATCAGTTTCGAAATGCTGCGGCACGCCAGGACGGCGCTCGGCGGCAAAGGCAATATTCAGCTCTGCCAAAACAGCGGTACGGATTTGGCGATGTTTGCCGGCCAGACGTTTGACTTCGCTGTGTCATGGGTCGTGCTTCAACATATACCCACCAAAGCCATCGTCCGAGGCTACATTGAGGAAGTCAGCCGAGTCCTCCGGAGCGACTCCATATTCAAGTGCCAGTTGCAGGGTTATCCTATCGCCGAGCACCAGGCCGACACATGGACCGGCGTCGGGTTTTCCGAAGATGAGATGGAGGCAATCGCGCGAACCTGCGGCCTTGAGATATTGAAAAGCAGCGGCGCAGGCACGCAATACTACTGCCTTGATTTTCTCAAACGCCAGTGACGGTACAGGCGTGAATACGCTCCTGTGCCATCGATTACGATCGGGCGTTCGCCTCGTCGCGGTGCCCATCAACGGCTGGCGCGAGATCGTTAAGAGCTACCCGCTGTTGATACAAACTAGCCCAGGGCGTGAGCCCTGGGTCACGAAAACATCACCGGAACAAGCCCCGCAGGGGCGACACAAATGACTTTATGTGCAAAGCCGGTCCCTCCTATCGCCGGAACAGGCTTTGGTTGTCGGTAGCAAGTAGAAATGTCCGGTTTTTGTAGCAAGTGATCTGTCCGGTTTTGTTGTTTTAAGTTCATCGCCGCCGTGCCTGTGGAAATGTGCGAAACCCAGCAGGGTTTTGCACATTTCCATCAGGCTGCCTTCTTCTTTCTT
>CAMBFR010000108.1 GCA_945865815.1 Candidatus Sulfopaludibacter sp. SbA3 | reverse complement strand
TCTTCATGGCCCGCTCCCAAGCTCGGGCCGGATATAACGCCATCCGCTCTTAACCTCCAGTGCGGATGTGACGTTACGTCGACCCTGCCCTTCAGACCGGACATTTCATTTGCTACAGGCACCGGACAGATCATGTGCTACCGACATCTTCGTGTGCTGTTCTTGACCACTATTTCACCGTGTGCTAACGTGCGCATACATCGTTTACTTAAAGTCCCAGGAGGAACATCCCATGACACGTAAAGTGCTTTTTCTGGTCATCGTCGGCGCATTCCTGTTGAGCGCGACCGCGTATGCTCATCACTCGATCGGCGCCACCTATGATTCGAAGAAAGACGTCAAGATCGAAGGCAAGCTGGTCCAATTCCTGTTCCGAAATCCGCATTCCTTCGTTCACGTTGAGGCTCCCGACCAGGCCGGGACGGTTCAGCGCTGGGCGGTCGAATGGGGCGGCGCTGGCGCTCTGGGCGGACAGGGCGTTACCAGAACCAGTTTGAAGGTTGGCGACGTTGTTGTTATTACCGGCAATCCTTCGCGCACGCCTGGCGAGCATCGGCTGAAAATGAACACATTGAAGCGCAACTCCGATGGATTCGGGTGGGGCACAAGGCCGGGCGAAGTCGTCGATTAAGCTTTCCTGTTAATTCAACAGCAACCGCCGTCTTGCCGGTGCACGGCGCGGCGGTTGCTGAAATTCCGCGTTCAGTCCCCTCTCCTCTGCCGCGCGAAATAGTCTCCTTACGAAAAATCCAGACTGGTGTAATATCTTGCCGCCTGCGCGGTCCACGCGCCGTGGACATGCAGCCAATCAATACAACGAAAGAAGACGGAATTATGGATTTCCTTGTCTGGCTGGAACAGACCTCTATCGCAACCTGGGTGCGTGAGTCACCCACAATCTGGGCATATCCCACCGTTCTCTTCCTTCACACACTCGGGCTCGGCATTGTAGTCGGGGTGAGTGCGGCGATGGACGTGCGAATACTTGGTCTTGCATCCGGCATGCCGCTGACACCATTGAAAAAGCTGTACCCTTTAATGTGGGCCGGGTTCGGGATTAATGCCTTTTCCGGCACGCTGCTCATGCTAGCCGACGCATCGACGAAAATGATCAACCCGGTGTTCTACGTAAAGCTTCTGTTTATTGGACTCGCGGTAGTCAACATACAGGCGCTCAACAAACATGTATTTCGAAATCCATCGATCGATCAGATTCCCATGCCGACGATCGGAAAAATTCTGGCGTTTACGTCACTGATCTTCTGGGCGGGCGCCGTCACCGCGGGTCGTTTGATGGCGTATATCGGACCTGTGAGCGGGCTGCAGTAAATCAGGCGGTTTCGAACGAAAAAGGGGAGAGTAAGCAAGTCGGCTTTAGGCCTGCGTCTGAAAACCAGGCAGCTCCGCCGTAATCGAATACGTACCCGTTTGCAGACTGGCGAACTGGTACGCCCCGGCCTCATTGCTGATCACAGTGCTGAGAATACCGGTTGCGGTGTTAGTCGCGGTGATCGTAACGCCGGGAATCAGGGCGCCGGTGGCATCGGAAACAGTTCCGCCCACTGTCGCGTTGCTGGTCTGTGCGAATATAGGACCGGACAGAAGAAATAGCAGCTTTGCCGCGGCCAACAGTCTTTTCATGGTGGATCCCCTCCTCGACACAAATGAACCTGAACAAATCCAAAGTGGAAACCTGGAAAGTTGCGGAGCATTATGACAACTGAATGAGAAGCGTCAACAAACCGGCCGCGTTGCCGGCCCACATCCGAGGCACGCTGGCGAAATATCGGATGATCGAGGCACACGACCGGGTTCTGGCCGGTGTCTCCGGCGGGGCCGATTCGGTTTGTTTATTGCTCATACTCGTGGAGTTGGGCTACGAGGTTGCTGTCGCGCATCTTAACCATGGACTGAGGGGCGGCGCGGCAGACCAGGATGAACTGTTTGTGGAACGACTTGCGCAAACCCTGCGCCTCGCATTCTTCCGAAGAAAGGCCTCCCTCGAGGGCAACCTCGAAGCGGCCGGCAGAGTGGCTAGAAAACAGTTTTTCGCCGAAATCGCAGGTCATCATGGGTACTCGAGGATCGCGCTGGCGCACACACAGGATGATCGAGCGGAAACATTTCTGCTCCATTTGTTGCGCGGATCCGGCATGGAGGGGCTGGTCTCGATGTCCCCCGTTTCAGGACAAACGGTCCGGCCGCTGATTGAGGCAAGGCGGGCGGACGTCGAGTCCTACCTGCGCGACAGGAATCAGGCGTGGCAAACCGACGCGACGAACTTTGACCTGAGCTTCGCCCGCAATCGGGTGCGGCACCGGGTAATTCCCCAGCTGGCAGCAGAATTCAATATCAATCTTGTCGAAACACTCTCAAGAACTATCAATATCCTGGAGGCCGAAGATGCATGGCTTCAGGAAGAGGCTTACGACTGGATCAGCCGCCACGCCAACGTGCAGGATCACAAGGTTGTACTCGACTGCCTGGCGCTGGATACCGCTCCCGTGGGCCTCGTTCGGCGTGTGCTTCGGGTGGCCCTGAGGAAGGCGGGGCACTCCCTGCATGACGTTTCGTTCGAGCACCTTGAGGCGATTCGGGGACTTGTGAGTGGCCCCAGGAGCGGAAAGTTTGTTCAGATTCCGGGTGGGGCGATCGCGGCACGGGAGTTCACCGAACTCGTCATCCGGCTCTCGGACCTGCCTGAAGCCGCTTACGACTACGAATTGCAGATCCCGGGCCGCGTTTACATACCTGAATTGGGCAGGACTTTCAGGGCGGAGATTGTGGATGGCAAATGTAACGAATCGAAGGCGGAAAGGGTATTACTTGATGCCCGATCACTCGGACCGTGTGTTAGAATCCGGAACTGGAAACCCGGGGATTATTACAGGCCAGTGGGGTTGCCGGCGGGCAAACTCAAGAAGCTATTTCAGCGGGCCCGAATTCCGAGAAGTTTACGAACGGCGTGTCCTGTAGTTGTTACCGGTTCTGCTATTATTTGGGTAGCCTCATTTCCAGTTTCCCGCGATTTTGCTCCCGGTGAACATTCCGAGAAGATAGTCGCTATAGAGGCATTCCCCGCGTAGAGCCAATGTAAGCGGATGAGGTAAGTCGGGATAGGCGTGGATTAACACGAATAGGATGCTTCCACGAGCGATGAGAGAGAGTCTAAAGGTTTCACGTACTCGAACTTTGGACTTGGGGGGTTTAATTGAATTCGACAGCTAAAACGATTTTGTTCTGGATCGCGCTGCTCCTTACGGCCGTCCTTCTGTATCAGGTGGTACAGAGATCATCGACCGGACAAGAGGAGACTTTCGCCTTCAGCCGCTTCATAGACGAAGTACAGCGTGGAAATGTAAAAGAAGTCACGTTCATCGAATCGAACGTCAAGGGAACGCTTCAGAACGGTCAGGCTTTCAAAACCTTCCTTCCGATGGAGTATCCGGAACTCATCAATATCCTTCAGCAGAGAAGCGTAGTGATTAAGGCGGAACCGCCGAGCCAGAATCAGTGGCTTGCGGCGCTCGTGGCATGGGCGCCGATGCTTTTCGTCATCGGGTTCTGGATTTTCTTCATGCGTCAAATGCAGAGCGGCGGGAACAAGGCATTATCGTTTGGCAAGAGCCGGGCGCGGCTGCTGACCGCACACCAGAAGAAGGTCACGTTCAAGGATGTGGCAGGCGTCGAAGAAGCCAAGGAAGAGTTGCAGGAGATCATCGATTTCCTGAAGGAACCGCAGAAGTTTCAGAAACTAGGCGGAAGGATTCCGAAGGGGGTTCTGCTCGTCGGTCCTCCGGGAACGGGCAAAACGCTGCTTGCCAGGGCGATTGCCGGGGAAGCGAACGTTCCGTTCTTCTCGATCAGCGGATCGGACTTTGTCGAAATGTTCGTTGGAGTCGGCGCTTCGCGCGTCCGTGACCTTTTCGAGCAGGGCAAGAAGAATGCGCCGTGCATCATCTTTATAGATGAAATCGACGCGGTGGGCCGCCATCGTGGCGCAGGTCTGGGCGGCGGGCACGACGAACGCGAACAGACGCTGAACCAACTGCTGGTTGAAATGGACGGCTTCGAATCCAACGAAGGCGTCATTCTTGTCGCGGCAACCAACCGCCCGGACGTTCTCGATCCCGCGCTGCTGCGCCCAGGACGTTTTGACCGCCGCGTGGTTGTTCCAAGACCCGACGTCAAAGGCCGTGAAGGTATTCTTTCGGTCCACGTACGGAAGATCCCGCTTTCCGACGATGTCGATATCCCGGTAGTGGCGCGAAGCACTCCGGGATTTTCGGGAGCCGACCTGGCGAATCTTGTGAATGAAGCGGCTTTGAATGCGGCGAGATTGAATCAGAAACTGGTCACACAGGAAGATTTCGAGATGGCCAAGGACAAGACTCTGATGGGCGTCGCGCGAAAATCACTCATCATCAATGAGAACGAGAAACGAGTGACCGCCTATCACGAAGCCGGCCACGCCATGGTCGCGGTCATGACGGAAGGCGCCGATCCCCTGCACAAAGTCACGATTATCCCGCGCGGCATGGCTCTTGGAGTTACGATGCAGTTGCCCGTGGACGATCGCCATACATATCCCCGGGCTTACCTCGAAGGACAGCTCTCCATCATGATGGGCGGCCGTTTGGCTGAAGAGTTGTTCCTGGACACGATGACCACGGGCGCAGGCAACGACATCGAACAGGCGTCGGAGCTTGCCCGGAAAATGGTATGCCAGTTCGGCATGTCGTCGCTGGGACCGATGACGTTCGGCAAGCAGGAAGAGCAGATCTTCCTCGGACGTGAAATCGCGCAGCATCGCGACTACAGCGAACACACGGCCGTTGCCATCGACGAAGAGGTCCGGAAGTTCGTCCTGCAGGGTTATGACCGGGCAAAAGCACTCCTGAACGAAAACCGAGACGCGCTGATTCGAATTGCGGAAAGCCTGCTCGAGCGGGAATCGCTGGATGCGGCTGAAATCAAAATGCTGATCGCCGGCCAGCCGCTTGAAGAGTTTCGGCCGCAAAGAGCCGAAACTCCAAAAAGCGAAAAGCCGACGCCGGCTCCCGCCAAGGGCGGCGGTTTGCGGCCCGCTCCAATTCCGCCACACGAAAAACCCGCGCCGGCTTAGCGTCGAGTGCCGGGAAATCCGTAAGAAACAGTGGCCGCGGGCAATGCCCGCGGCTGTTTTTTTATCGATGCGAAAGAATTTCGGCTGGACACTACCGCGAACAACAGTCTCACTTGGCGACCGCACCGTCATCATGGGAATACTGAATGTCACGCCCGATTCGTTTTCCGATGGCGGTAAGTATGTCGATCTCGAAGCGGCTGTGGCCCGCGGGAAACAGATGGAGCAGGAAGGCGCCGGAATCATCGACGTCGGCGGCGAATCCAGCAGGCCCGGGAGCAGCGAGGTTCCGCTGGAGGAAGAAATCCGCCGCGTGATGCCCGTAGTTGAATCACTGGCAAAGTCGATTGGCATTCCGATCTCGGTCGATACATATCGCTCGGAGGTCGCGGGCCGGGCGTTGGACGCGGGCGCCCAAATCGTCAATGACATCAGCGGACTTCGGTTTGACGGGAAACTCGCCGCAACTGTGAAAGAGCGGGAGGCGGCGCTTGTGCTGATGCACAGCCGGGGCGGCCGGCTGGAGTTGCACACTCAGCCTCCGATGGCTCAACCTGTAGCGGAAGTTTTAGACGGAATGTCCGAATCGATTCAGCGGGCCCGGGCAGCCGGTATAGGAGCATCTTCGATCGTTATCGATCCGGGTATTGGTTTCGGAAAGACCGCTGCGGAAAGCATCACTGTGTTAAAAAACCTCAGCGTTTTTAGTGAATTACAGTATCCTTTGCTGGTCGGCACGTCCCGCAAGTCATTCATCCGTAGCATCATCCACGACAACTTCGAAGCTCGAGTCTGGGGGACAGCTGCCACCGTGGCCATCTCAATTCTGAATGGCGCCCACATTGTGAGGGTTCACGATGTGAGCCAGATGCGAACCGTCGCGGACGTGACGGATCGGATTCTGAAATCGTAGGGAAAAATGCCTGACTTTTCTTCATTGCCGACTCTGACCTGGACTGGGGTGCTCGACATCCTTATCGTCGCGTTCCTGATCTATCAGGTTCTGGTGTTCATCAGGGGCACTCGCGCGGTACAGATGGTGCTGGGGCTCGCGCTGGTCGTGGCATTCTTCTACTTTTCCCGGTGGGCCCGACTGGAAGCCGTTTCGTGGCTGCTGGCCTACATTCTTCCCACCTTCGTATTCGCGATCATCGTGATCTTTCAATCCGAAATACGGCTGGCCCTGGCGCATTTCGGCAAAATGCCGTTCCTGACCGGATTCACCGGCATCAACAGGAGCGAGTTTTACGATGAAATCGTCCTTGCCGTGACAACCCTGGCGTCCAATCACACCGGCGCGCTCATTGTCATGGAGCGGGATATCGGGTTGAAGAGTTACATCGAGAGCGGAATCGCGATCGATGCCGCCCTGTCGTACGACTTACTGGTAACGGTTTTCATTCCTGGCGTCCCGCTGCACGATGGCGCGGTAATCATTCAAAACGGGCGCATCGCGGCAGTGGCCTGCTTTCTGCCGTTAACGATAAAACCGAGACTCAGCAAGGAACTCGGGACACGCCACAGGGCAGCGATCGGCGTGACTGAAGAAACAGATGCGGTGGCAATTGTTGTGTCCGAGGAAACCGGCGCTATTTCTTTTGCCCACGACGGTGAGATCGAACGTTTCCTCGAACCCGATAAATTGAGGCTGCGCCTGCGCGACGTCTTCGAACGCAAAACGCCCGTTTCTTTGCCTCGTGTGCCGGCCGAGGCCGCGGAACATCGGCTGGACGGCTGACATGCAATCACCGAAGCAATTCCTTACGCGCAATTGGCTGGCAAAACTTTTTTCGCTCCTGCTGGCCACAATGCTTTGGATAGCCATCGCCAGCGACACTTCGTCGGAAGTGGAAATGACCGTGAAGTTGCAGTATCAGAACATTCCGGAACAACTCGAAGTTACCGGCACGACGGCCAACGCCGTCGAAGTTCGGCTTCGCGGCTCCGCCAATCTCATAAAGGAGCTTATCCCGCAAGAGATCGCGGTCTCTCTTAACCTCGCAGGCATGAGAGTAGGCGAGAGTGTTGTTCAGTTAACAGCAGAGAACATTCAGGCGCCATTCGGGGTTGAAGTGGTCCGCGTAAATCCCTCCCGCGTGCAACTCAACCTGGAACGCTCGATCTCGAAAATGGTGCCTGTGACGGCGCGTCTTGCCGGCCAACCTGCGAAAGGCAGCGAGGTAAAGGAAGTATCTATTCTTCCGAACGTGGTCGAGGTCCGGGGTCCCGAAAGCAGGTTGCAGCTCCTGGAAGGCGTCTCAACCGAGCCGGTAGACATTGAAGGCGCGGATGCGGACGTTCAGCGGCTCATCGGGCTCGATGTTCCCGATTCATTTCTGCGAGTGCAGCATTCCTCCGCCGTGGACGTGCGCGTCAGGATCGGGAAGGAATCGCCCAACGGGCAGTAGCCGTGCAGGTATGACACAGCAACTCTTTGGCACGGACGGCATTCGCGCAGCCGCGGGCGAATTCCCATTGAACTCCGCGGGTATAACAGCAATCGGGCGTGCCCTGGGCGAGAGACTGGACGGCAGGATTCTTGTCGGGCAGGACACCCGAATCTCGAGCCCGTGGATATTTGATTTACTGCTTCAGGGCATTGCCGCAACGTCCGCGGAGATCGAAAATGCGGGCGTCATTCCCACTCCGGCGATTGCGTTGCTGACCCAGCAGCATGGCTACGCCGGCGGCATCATGATCTCGGCATCTCACAATCCCTACGAAGACAACGGAATCAAGGTATTTGCTTCCGATGGAAGAAAGCTAAGCAACGCAGACGAAGCCATTATTGAACAGCGCGTGGCTGAGATTGTTGCGGCGCAAGACCGCCGGGAAAACGATACGGTTCCTCAACGTCCCTTTCAGGCGAACAAAACGCCCTGGGCCAGCCGTTACATGGAATTATTGAGCGCACACTTCCCCGCCGGAGCCTGGCTGAAGGGAGTCCGAATCGTGGCGGACTGCGCCAACGGCGCGATGAGTGATGTTGCGCCGGCCTTGCTCACACAACTCGGGGCGGACGTCACAGTCCTTCACGCATCGCCTTCCGGTAAGAACATCAACGAAGGCTGCGGCGCCGTCCACATCGATTCCCTTCTTGCTGCCATGAATTCCCAAACGGCGGACTTCGGCGTTGCCTTTGACGGCGATGGGGACCGTTCACTTTTCGTTTCCGGCAGCGGCCGCCTTCTGGACGGCGATGCTGTGCTGCTGATAATGGCGCGAAGACTGAAGCGCAGCGGGGCCTTGAATCCTCCAACAGTGGTCGGAACTCTCATGACGAACTACAGTCTCGAACGGATGCTCCGGAACGAAGGAATCTCGCTCACGCGAGTGGGAGTGGGAGATCGCTTCGTTTTCGAGGAGATGCAGCGCAGCGGCGGCGTGCTTGGCGGAGAGCCGTCGGGCCACATTATTTTTTCCGATTTTCGATTGTCCGGAGACGGACTGATGACGACGCTGAAAGTTGCCGAAGCAATCGTAAGCGGGCAGGCATCGTTTGACGATCTCACGCGGGACTGGATACAGGCGCCGCAGATCTTGAAGAACGTGAAAGTAAGGCAGAGGGTCCCATTGGAAACATTGCCCGCTGTCCAAACCAAGATGGCCGAAGTGATGCACGAACTGCAGGGCTGCGGACGGCTTGTCGTGCGCTATTCGGGAACCGAGCCGCTGTTGCGCGTCATGATCGAGAGCGACAATGCCGCGCGAAACGATCGCCTCATGGCCGATCTCCTGAAGACAATCGGCGAAAACGTGGAAATAGGCTGAGTTCCCCACCTGTTACACCGCGCCCGGCCATGGCTCTGGGCGACTGCCTCGCTGGTACGGCTAACACCGATGATCTGCCAGGGAACCTTCGTCCCGGGGCGGCCACCGGCAAGCGATTCCAGTCAGCTCGGCGGCACGGAGCGGGTCGCCGGTTTCAGTTAGCGGGTTTCGTACCTCCGGCCAACGGCGGCGTCGTTTTCGGGGGAACGCGATGATGGGTGGCCTGCTCGTAGGCGTAGGCCAGCCGGAGTAGCCTCGCTTCGCTGAACGGTTTGCCGGTAAACGTGATGCCCACGGGCAGATTGTCAGTCGTGAACCCTGATGGCACCGTCATCGCTGCCCAGTGGACCAAAAACGTGTTCATCGTGGGCACGCCTTTGTTGTTCACGAATGGCGGATTGATCCCGTCCTTGATGAACGTTGGCTGATGCTCGACAGATTTGTGCACGATCGTGTCGAGTTGGTTCGCCGCCATCACATTCTGGATCGCGATACTCAGTTCTTCTCTGGCCTGCAGGTATTCACCCCATCTCGCAAGGTCCGTCTTCACCAGCGGATTCATCCACTGCGTCGCTTTGCTTGCGGGGAAGCTTTTGGGAAGCTCCGGCGAATTCTTAATGTCCTCACGCGTCTTGATCGGGGAATTCGGGTTCCGCGACAGATACAGGCGCAGCGCCACGTCCCCCAGCTCGGGATTGCCGGACCGCTTTGCCAGGAGCGCTCTGAGATTCGGGATGATGATCGGATCGATTACGGTGGCGCCGGCGGCCCTCAACTCGGCGATATTTTTTTCAAACGCGACGCCGACCTTCTTGAAATCATCGGAGTCGGGTTCTGTGGCGACGCCGATCGCCTCGCGGAGTATTCCGATGCGTGCGCCTCGGAGCGCGTTTCTGTCGAGCGCAGTGGCGTAGCTTTGCGGCGTGCGCCCGATGCCCATTGCAGTGCTTGGATCTTCCGGATCGTAACCGACCATGCCGTCGAGCAGCAGCGCGAGGTCTCTCACAGTCCGAGCCATCGGGCCCATCTGGGCCGGCATTGTCGGATAGCCGTCCCACATGCCGGTTCGGCTAACGAGACCCGGTGTCGGACGCATGCTGCAGCAGGAATTCCAGGCGCCCGGGCGGCGTATAGAAGCAAACGTCTCCTCACCGATCGTTACGGTCGAAAAGTTCGCGGTGAGGGCGCCGCCGGATCCGCCTGAGGACCCGCCAACCGTGCGCTCCAGATCGTACGGATTGCGCGATACGCCGAACATGGACCCGAACGTGTCGCCGCCGGCGTATTCGCTCAGCGTCGACTTACCCAGGATGATGGCGCCTGCTTTTCTCAGCTTGTCGATCACGAATGCGTCGCGTGGGGGCCGGTAATCCTTGAACACGAGCGTACCGTGCGTTGTCGGCATGCCTGCAGTGTCGACTTCGTCTTTGACCAGTATCGGAATGCCGTGCATCGGACCCATCATCCCCGACTGCCGGAATGCCGCGTCAAGCCTGTCGGCCTCTTCGAGAGCCTGCGGGTTGAGGCTGATGATGCAGTTGATCATCGGACCGTTCTTGTCATAGGCGTTGATGCGATTCAGATACATCTGCACCAACTGGCGGGCCGTCAGCGTGCGCGCCCGGTACGCGTTGTGCACGTCGTCAATCGTTGTTTCCATGACATTGAACGGGCGTGCTTGCGCTTGCAGGGCCTTGTGAAAAGTGGCTAACGTACCCGTTGCTGCGAGCAAGGTACTTTTGAGAAATGGCCGACGGCCCATCCGCGTCCGAATCATAAAGATCCCTCCGTGTTCGGAATTTTGCGAGTCACTATCACAGTGGCCCGAACGGTTGTCAACGAATTAGACCGCGGCCGCGGCAAGTGCGGACTTGCCAGTTGCTTGATGCATCGTCATAATCGAGCGGCATTGGGGGTCCAAGGGAGGCACCATGTTTCAGTCCATCGCCGGGTTAAAGAGAATTGCAACGGCGGTAACAGTGTTATCCGCGCTGGCGTTGCCTTCCTTAGCCCAGGACCCGACTCCCCGCTGGCCGGACGGCCACCCGAATCTGGGATCCGCACCCGGCGCGAAGGGATACTGGGAAATCCGCGGCGGTGGTGGAACTTTTCCCCGCCCTGACGCGTTGCCCCTGCAGCCCTGGGCGCGGGCGCTCACTGCGTACCGCGATGCCCTCGTCGACTTCTACCCACCGGGAGTGCGCTGCAAACCCAGCGCCGGCCCGGGTTTCTTCGGCGCTGCAGGATTCGAAATCGTGGACGTACCCGACCTCCAGCAGATCTTCATGCTGAACATCACCGGCCCACATTCCTGGCGCGTCATCTATATGGATGGGCGTCCGCATCCAGCGAAACTTCGTCCGACGTATTTTGGACACTCGATCGGCCGGTGGGAAGGAGACACTCTGGTTGTCGACACCGTCGGTTTCAACGAAAAGGTCTGGATACGGGGATCCTTTCCGACAACGAAACAGTTGCACCTCATCGAACGCATCACACGCCCGAATCTCCAGACAATCCGGTACGAAGTGACGATTGACGATCCGGGCGCGTACACCGCATCCTACAGCGGGGCATGGGAGATCAATCCCACAACCGCGTCTTCGTGGATGAAGGATCAAGAACCGTTCGAATACATCTGCCAGGATGCCGCCGGCGGCTAGTTTTCGCATTCGCCGCCTAGAATCTTCCGAAGCGGCGCTGATTCGAATCCTGCATAGGTGACCTTCTGTCATTCATGCACCGGCAGCCTCGACCCGCTGCCGGCGCACTTCCTTATCAACTGCTCTCTAGACGAACCCCAGGTTCTTCACGGCAAAGTTCGGAAGTACAGGGAAAAGCCCGTCAAGGTCTCCATCGGCCGCCCCAAACCACTGAGCCAGCGTGGCGCCATACTGAGCCAGGGACGTGCTCGGAAGCATAACGCCGCGGTTGTCGGAATAATCGTCGGCAGTGGCGTTGAAGTTGGCGTAGTTGGTCATCAGCGGGAAACGGCCGTAAATCTTGCCGCCGTTGACTGCGCCGCCAACAATCAGATGATGGTTTCCCCAGCCGTGGTCGGTTCCGGAACCGCTGGGCTGGAGCGTGCGTCCGAAGTCGGACAATGTAAACGCCGTCACCTGCTGGTCGACGCCGAACTGCACCGTTGCCGCGTAAAACGCATCGAGCGCCTGGCTGACTGCCTTCTGGTTCTCCTGCTGCTGCCACGGCTGGCCGCTGTGCGTATCGAACATGCCGATACTGCAGAAGAAGACCTGGCGTCCGACTCCGAGCTGCGAATTCAAACTGATGATCCGGGCAATCTCCTTCAACTGCGTACCAAGGGAATCGCCGGGAAAGGGCTTCTGAAAACTCACGGCGTTTGCGGCCCCCGCCAGAATCGGATTCAGCGCGACGGCCGAAGCAAGCGACTTGTTGGCAGCATCAATGAGCGCGTTACCGCTCGGCGTCGTGATGATCGTGTTCTGGGCATTTTTTCGCGCCGTTCCGGCGGAAGCCGGATAAAGATTCAAAGCGCTCTGCCCGAGATAATTTCCGGGCTGCAGGCTGGTTCCCGCCACAGTAGCGCCCGAACAAAACAGCGCCGGGCTGTTCATGGAGATGGATGCCGGAAAATTCGATCCGGCATTGTAGTTATAACTGACCTGCATTTTGTCCACACAGCGGCCGCCCCAGCCCGTGCTGACCGACGTGTCCGGCTGTCCGGTTTGCATCTGGACAACCTGGTCGGAATGCGATCGCAGTTGCGCCGGCAGCGGGAAGTTCGCCTGGGACTGGTTCGCAAAAAGCGTCGGTTTCACGAGCATTCCGACGTTGGCCAACACCGCGGCTCGGCCGCTGTTGTACAGCGATTGCATCTCCGGCATCGCATAGTGAAACCCGAACTGGC
Source organism: Candidatus Sulfopaludibacter sp. SbA3 (assembly GCA_945865815.1). Taxonomy (GTDB): domain Bacteria; phylum Acidobacteriota; class Terriglobia; order 20CM-2-55-15; family 20CM-2-55-15; genus CAMBFR01. The sequence goes on along the minus strand of CAMBFR010000108.1, from coordinate 1,543 downwards.
CCTGGCTGGCATCGCTGACTGGATGAAGCTGGTTCAGATTCAATGCCAGACCGCCGCGGCCGAGTTTGTAGGCGTTGTATTGCGCGGCGTCCATCGGCACGATCATGTTATGGCCGTCATTGCCGCCGAACATGAAGCAGCAAACGAGAGCCTTGTAGTCGTTGACTGCCGCGTTGGCGAACTCCAGTCTTCCGAGTCCGGTCAGCATTCCGAAACCTGCGCTCAATTGAAGGAACTTGCGTCGATTCATGTTTTTTCTCATTTCTTTAGCGTCGGGCCCACCGGCTGGCCTACTGGCGGTACGCGCCTTCGGCGCCTCCTCGAACGGGCAATCAGCCGGTCCCCCCACATGGTTACCTTTGAACCAGGTATTCGCCCGACATTGCCGCCAGATAGATGGCATTGATCGCGCGTTGGTTGTTGTCCGGCATGGACGAAAGTGAATTGAAAATGGCGTTTCGCAACGTCTGGGACATTCGTCCGAAAAGCAGGGCGTTATCGACCGCGTCGATCAGCGCCTGCGAATTGGCCGCAATGTTGATGTATGGCTGGATCGCCGGGTTGAACGGATAAACGGAAAGCTTCTGATACAGGAAGTTCGCCCGGTTGACAGCGTCGCTCGCCGAATAAATCTGGAACTCCGGCCCAAACAAACCACCGCTGTTCGGAATTCTGAAGAGTGGTGAGTAGTGACCGAACACCGAAGGCGCGGTCAGAATGGACTCACCCATGTAGACCAATAAGTAGTTGAAGCCCGAAGCTGCTCCCATGCCCCAATTGAAGGCCCGAGCGGTCCCAATGATGGACTGTTCAGGTGTGCGCAGCCGGCCGAAGGTTCCGCCCGGGTTGTCGTTGCGCGCCTCCGGATTCATCAGGATCTCTTTGACGACCGCCGTCAAGTCACCACGAACACCCAATCCGTTCTCGTTGAACCTGGACGCGACAGCGGTGATATATGCGGGACTTGGATTGCTCGTCACCAGCGCGCGGATCAACCGGGTCGCAATGAAGGGACCCACGTTCGGATGGTTGAAGATGATGTCGATCGAGCCATCCAGGTCCTGCTGAATCGTCTGTCCCGCGGGCAGTGTTTGTCCGAGAAAAGTCTTCGCGCCAGCTACATGCCGTGCGGGCATCGGCAGCATTGGGCCAGGATAGAAGCTGCTATTCCCGCCGCCCCCGATCGTCCCCGTCGGACTGTTCCACGTTCAGCCAGTCAGGGCCCTGGCCAGTTCCTTGACGTCCGTCTGGGTGTAGGTCGGAATTGTCTTGCCGTTCGCGTCGAGTTTGCTGGAGCCATCCAGGTTGAGTTCGTTCAGTCCGATCGAAAACAACTGCATGATTTCGCGCGGATAGTTTTCGTTAGGAGCTCCGTTGCCGCCCGAGTTTGCCAGGTCTAGCCCTACCTTCGCATCAGACGTCATAGAACTCGGATTTGGTGGCGGAATTATGCATGAATAGGCCGACTCGTCATACATGAAAGAAGAGTAGGAAACCAGCGGTCCAATTCGAAAGCTTTCACGGCACGGCGTTGTTGAGCGTT
>CAMBFR010000107.1 GCA_945865815.1 Candidatus Sulfopaludibacter sp. SbA3 | reverse complement strand
CCCAACGCCCTTCCACGATGCGTTGCGGGATGCTCGGGACTTTCATGGTAATATTTCCCCGCCTGATCATCCAGTTCGGTTGATTTCAGTCGATGGAGAGATGCATATGGTGAATTTAGCCTTGGGAATCGCTCTTTTGCTCACGCAGTTGACCGGACCCGGGAGCGCGCTTCCACAGATCCTTCACCCGGAGTTCAGGCAGGCTGCGCCGATAAAGGCCGGGAGCAAGGGCGAAGTGACGGTCTCCTTCAGGTCCTTGCAGGGGTATCTCATCAATCACACGCCTCCCGTCGGTTTGAAGCTCAGCGCGATCCCGAACGTGAAGCTGGATAAGGCAGAGTTCACAACGCCGACGATTGATCCGAAATCGCAGGACGAGTATTACGTCGATTTGCCGACGCTGACCGTGCCCGTATCCGTGGCCAAAGCCGGAAAGTATGAAATCCCGGGCCTGCTGGTCTATTACTTCTGTTCGAAGGCCGACGGCTTTTGCTCTCGACAGACACTAAGCGTGAAGATCCCCGTAACAGCGGAGTAGCCGCAGATAGCCCTGGATCGGGCGCAGCCATCAGGAAAATGACCTCAAAAGTCGAATACTATCGGATCGCCTTCCTTACGACCGCGAATCAACTCACGATCCTGAGGATATGCTTTGTCCCGGCCTTCATCATTCTGCTCTCATACCGGGAACTCGGCTGGGCGCTCGGCACATTCGTCGTCGCCGGACTCACCGATGTGCTCGACGGCATTATCGCGCGCCGGCTTGGACAGAAGACTGCGATCGGCGCGGTGCTCGATCCGCTTGCCGACAAGCTGCTGATGGTCACATCGGTCATCATCCTCTCGCTGCCACAGATGGAACTGCTGAACACCATCCCGCGATGGCTCATGATCACGATGATTTTCCGGGATGTTTTCCTTCTCCTGACTTCTCTCATCATTGTTCTTATGGTCGGCTGGCGCGTCTTCAGCCCCTCGCCCTACGGTAAAGCCAGCACCGTCCTCCAGGTATTCATGGTCCTTGCGGTCTTATATACGAATTGGATGGGTGTGGTCGTTCCGGAGTTGAGCGTCCTTTTCTTTATGACCGGCATTATGACCGCGTTTTCGGGGTTGCATTACCTGCTGACGGGCCGCCAATATTTGAACTTGAGTGAGTAGGAAAAAACAGTTTTCCGCATCCGCATACGTCCGCAAAGCCAACGATCAAGACTTAATCAAGGCGCAGCACGAATATCGATACGCCCCGCCACACCGCAGCCAGGAACTGCAGAAGCTGCGCGTATTGTCGGTAGAGCCGGATTCCGTGGCTGCCCGGATCGGTCTGAAGCCCGGAGACGAGATCCGCGAACTCAACGGCAAGCCGCTCGTGGACGCGATCGATTTTCAATTCAATGCCGGCATGGTCGGCCGCAGAACTTCGATCACCACCGAGGACCGCAAAGTCACGTTTGTAAGGCGCGAGTGGGAATCCTTCGGCCTCGAATTCGAGCCCATCGAGCCGATGACCTGCAAGAACCAGTGCGTCTTCTGCTTTGTGCACCAGAATCCGAAGAATGTCCGCCGGTCTCTGCATATAAAGGATGAGGATTACCGGCTCTCGTTCCTATTTGGGAATTACCTCACGCTGACCAACGTTCACGAAGAAGAGATGCAGCGGATCATCGACCAGCGTCTGTCGCCGTTGTACATCTCGGTTCATGCAACAGAGCCGGAGTTGAGAACAAAGTTGCTGGGCAATGCCGACTACGACGGTTTTACCGAAAAGATCGCGCGGCTGGCAAAAGCCGGCATTGTGCTGCACGGCCAGGTCGTGCTTTGCCCCGGACTCAACGACAAGCAACATCTCGAGCGGACCATCGACGACCTTCTGAAATTTCATCCGAGCGTAGCGTCCCTGGCCATCGTGCCGGTGGGCCTGACGGATCACCGCGCAAATCTTCCGAAGCTGGAGCCATTCACGCCAGAATATGCGCGCGCTACGATCGCGCATATAACGCCAATCCAGAAGAAGCTGAAACGGCGGATTGGAACGCCCTTCGCGTTTCTTGGCGATGAGATTTACATCATGGCCGGCGCCGAGCTTCCACCCGCGAGCCACTACCGGGATTTTCCGCAGATTGAGAATGGCGTCGGAATGGTGCGCACGTTCCTGAAGCAGTTCAATGCGGCGCTCCGCAGGAAACCGGCCGGCAATGCCCGTGGCACGGTCTGCACGGGAAAGGTGTTTTATCCGTACCTGAAGGAGAGCGTCGAGCGGCTGGGAATGGATTTGAGGGTTGTGGCCGTCGAGAGCAAATTCTGGGGAGCGGGCATCGGCGTTGCCGGCTTGCTTACAGGCAGCGATTTCATCGCGGCGCTGAAAGGGAAGGTCTACGGAGATTTCGTCGTGCTGCCTTCAGAGTCGATGATCGGAGACGACGCCCTCTTCCTCGACGATCTTACGATCAAGGATGTCGAGCGGGAACTCGGCGTCGAAGTGATTCCATCCGGATACGACGCGGGCGACTTTGTGAAGCGGATTACGCGCATTCACTCGACCCCATTCGCCTAGCCTGCGCAAGTCAAACAAACGTTTCATCCTGTCTTAAACAGTTTCTTGTGTCGTACACCGGCTTGCTGTAAGTGAGCTTCTTGAATTCATCGTGGTCCGTGACAATGACCAGAAGGTCGGACCATGCCAGCAGTTCCTGCAAGTCTTTTTCCAGGGGATAGTCCCAGTTCTTTACATACGGATCGTAGGCGCGGGCCGGAATTTCTCTTTCAATCAGGGCATTCATCACGGTCAATGCGGGAGTTTCGCGAGCATCGTCGACATTCTTCTTGTAGGCCACGCCCAGAATGCCCACCTTCGTTCCGCGGATCTCCGTCAGACGCCTTTCAATTTCTTTCACGATGACCAGCGGACGTTGATCATTCATTTCGCGCGCCAGCCTGATCAATCTGGCCTGCGTGGAATCCTCAATGAGGAACCAGGGATCAATGGCGATGCAGTGCCCGCCGACCCCGGGCCCTGGTGAGAGAATGTTCACGCGAGGGTGCTTGTTGGCCAGGTCGATAGCCTGGAATCCATTGACTCCGAGTTCCTTACAGACCTCATAGAATTCATTGGCCAGGGCGATGTTGACATCGCGGAAGGTATTTTCCATGAGCTTGACTACTTCCGCGGTCCCCGCCGAGGTCTTGTAGATTTTCCCGCGCACGAAACTTGCATAGATTGTTTCCGTGAGCCTGGTCGCGTCATTGGTGAGACCCCCAACAATGCGATCGTTGTGAACCAGCTCAAACAGAGTATTTCCGGGAATGGCCCGCTCCGGGCAGTGGGCCAGGAGCAAGTCGAGTCCTCTGGATTTGAAGAATGGAGCGATGATTCGTTCGCAGGTTCCGGGCTTGACGGTTGACTCAAGAATCACCATTTGGCCCGGCAGGGCGACCCTGGCAATGTCTTCGCAGGCGCTCATGACATGAGTCAAATCGCATTTCCCGTCCTGGTGCGGCGTGGGCACGGCGATGAGGTACACATCGCTGCTTTGCAATTGAGTGCCGGCCTTGAATCCTCCTTCCTTGACGGCCAGTCGAACCAGGTCGCGGAGACCCTTTTCCTCAAGCGGAATTTCTCCGCTGTTGATCCGGTCGACCTTGGATTGCAGCAGGTCCACTCCGTAAACACGGTACCCGCCCCTGCAGAGCAGAGCCGCTGTTGGCAGACCCATGTAGCCCAATCCGATGACTGAAATCGTTTTGTTCTGTCTTTCTTCGCTGCCTGGAACGGGTTCGCCAAAGGCTCTTTGCAGAACATCGCAAATTCGCGAAGCGCTCTTGCCATCGCCAAAGGGACTCTGCCACCGGGAAACAGTCTTTTCGAAAAACTTCAGTCCTTGCCTTAGCTTTTGCGGATCTCGTCCAATTAATATGTTGGCTCCGCACTGAACCGTCTCCGGCCTCTCCGTATTTTCACGAATAGTGAGGCACGGCACCCCGAGGATGGCTGCCTCTTCCTGCAGGCCGCCCGAGTCCGTAATGATCAACCGGGCCCCGTTTTCCAGACTCACAAAATCCAGGTAGCCAAGTGGATCCGTGGGTATGACACCTGCGGGCAAGTGCATCTGAAATTCTTCTAATTGTTTCTTCGCCCGGGGATGCATCGGCCAGACGACGGGCAGCCCCGTCTCTTTGTGGACGGTGTCCAAAACCAGAATGAGCTCACTCAGTGCGTTGGCATAGTCGACGTTGGAAGAGCGATGGGCCGTGAACAGGACATACTCTTTGTCTTTCAGTTTGAGATCGCGGCGGATAGTGCTGGAGGTTTCGGCCAGATCCAGGTGTTTCAAGAGAGCATCGGCCACGGTATTCCCCACGACATAAATATTTCCGCCGGGGATTCCTTCCTGTTTGAGGATGCCTTCCTGTACGGCTGTGACGGCAAAAAGAAAATCGGACAGGTGATCTGTGACGACGCGGTTGGTTTCTTCAGGCATGGTGCGGTCGTAGCTTCGGAGCCCGGCCTCCACGTGACCGATCTTAATTCCCAGCTTGGATGCGGCCATGGCCGCCGCGACTACCGTGTTCGTGTCTCCCTGAACCAGAACGACATCCGGTTTTTCTTTTTCCAGGATGGGCTCCATCTTGATCAGGATGTTGCCTGTTTGGTTTCCGTGGGGGGCCGCGCCCACATTCGCGTTGTAATGGGGCGCGGGCAGCTTGAGTTCTTTGAAGAAAACCTCGTCCATGGATGGGGAATAGTGCTGATTGGAATGAATGAGGACGAAGGGCAGGTTGCGCTTCTCACACTCGCGAATGATCGGTGACATCTTGATCACCTCGGGCCTGGTCCCCACGACAATGGCAATTTTCACTCTATGCTCCCGCTCTGCCGCACTCATTCGCTCCGGTCATCAACTGTAGAAACCATTATGCAGGTATCGAGCATAAATCAGAGATCCTGACCACGGAGGGCGCTGGGAGCGTCGGGTCGAATTGCTGATGCCTTAGGAATGTCTTACGTTGGGCAGTTGCCTTACTTTTTACGTTGTGTCAGACTTTGTGCCATGGATTCCGCATACGTTACATCAAAAGGCCAATTGGTCGTTCCATCTCGCATCCGCCGCCGCTATGGGATCAAGCCGGGGACGCGCATCAATTTCATAGAGGAGGAGGGCCAGATCATCTTTCAGCCTGTCACGCCTGAATACATCGATTCCTTCTGTGGCGTTTTTAAACAGAAGGCGGGGGAGAAGTCTGTCGTGCGTGAGCATCTTGAGGAGCGGCAGGCCGAGCGCAACCGGGAGAACCGCAAGTGAAAGCCACGGTGCTGGACGCTTCAGCCGTGCTGGCGATGTTTTTTGGCCAAACGGGCATGGAGCAAGTCAGGGATCTCTTCCACAAGGCAGCCGAGACCGATAGAGCGCTCTTGATCAGTGCAGTGAACTGGGCCGAGGTCCTCTACAAATTGGAGCAGAAAAAGGGCATGGGGGGACTTGAGACTGCTCAGCGATTTGAACGCACCATGCCTTTGGATGTCATGCTTGTCGATCGCGAGTTGGCGGAGGCTGCTGCCCATTTAAAGGTTGTTCATCGCCTCGGTTTGGCTGATGCTTTTGCGGCAGCTCTAGCGATCGCCAGGAAGGCGGAACTTGTTACGGCGGATACCGAATTCAAGGTACTGGAGAAAGAAGTCAGAATTGTCTGGTTGTCTTGATCGGCATTCGCTTCAAGCCATGATCTTCCTTGGGAGTTCTTAGTGTGTGGGCTCCAGGCGGCCGAGAATAAGTGCGAGCTTTTCAAGGGATACCGGCTTCGGCAGGCAGTCGTAGGCCCCTTCGATCAAGGATTTTGCCACCCAGAGATCCTCGGACATGCCGGACATTACGACCACTTTCGTTCCGGCCTTGACGATATCGGAAATCATCAGCAATCCGTCGCTGTCCGGCATTTGGATGTCCGTTAGAACGAGGTCAAACTGTCGGCTCTGCAACCAGCTTGTGATGTATGTTCCGCCCGTGAGTCCCTCCGGTTCATGGCCTTTGGCTTTCAACCACTCCAATAGCAGTGCAACGATGGCAGGGTCATCGTCAATGACCAGTACTTTCATGGGCTCCTCCGCGTAGTCGGCGACTACGATACTCTCTCGATTGTCACCTTGTTCATAACGATGTTTGTCAGCGGCCGGTCGCCAGGATTCGATACCTTCACTTTCCCGATCGCCTTTACGACATCCATTCCTTCGACGACCTGTCCGAATACGGCGTGACGCCCATCGAGGTGCGGCGTGGCTGTCAGCGTTATGAAGAACTGGCTCCCGTTGGTATTGGGTCCGGCGTTTGCCATGGAAAGCATGCCCTCGCCCTTGTGCTTGAGGCTGGGGTGGATCTCATCGGCGAAACGGTAACCGGGGCCGCCCATGCCGGTGCCAGTGGGGTCCCCGCCCTGAATCATGAAGCCATCAATAACCCTGTGAAAGATCACACCGTCGTAGAACGGCTGGCCTTTCACAGTCTCTCCGGTTTTGGGATCCTTCCATTCCTTAGTGCCATCCGCAAGCCCGATGAAATTCCCAACTGTGTTGGGCGCCTGACTCTCGAATAGCTCGATGGTGAATTTTCCCATCGACGTTTCCATGGGTGCGTACGTTCCTGGTTTCATCTAATTCTCGATTGTTGCTGTCCTGATGAAGTCGAGTTGGGGGAAGTTTGCAGTGAGAGAAGCGTTGCCTTCGTTTCTGGTGCGAACCTGATCCGGACCTGTGCCGCGAGGCGCGCCTTCGCCGTAGCCGCTGTAAATCTGATCCACTATTTCCATTCCGGTCAGCACCTTTCCGAAAGGCGCAAATCCCTGCCGGTTCAAAGCTCCGTTGGCTCCGAAATTAATAAAAACCTGCGTAGTGCGGCTGTCGGGCGTTCCGGCCATGGCGAAAGTAATCGTTCCGCGCGAGTTGTCCTGCGTGACGGGATCGGGAGGAATCCGCGCGTTGGTCCATGCTCTGTTGATTGCGGGGTTGCCATTCAGGCCGAACTGAACCATGAAGCCGGGGAGCACGCGGAAAAATCGTGCATTGTCGTAGAACCCGTTCTTCACCAGGTTATAGAACCGGTCCGCGCCGTTGGGCGCCCATGCGCGCGTCACTTCGACCACGAACGGACCTTTACTTGTATCGAATAGCACTTTGTAGACTGCGGGCGCGGTTTCTCTCAGCGAAGCCGGATTGTTGAGGCCCCCGCGTGCGGCGGGCCGGGCGGCTGGCGCCTGTGCGGCTGCAACTATCGGGAAAGCCAGCATTGCCGTGACAAGAAGTCTCTTCATAGGGACGCTCCTTTCAAATTGAGCACCGACAACACCTCCATTGCCGTCTCATAGTCTGCAAATGGACCGCGGATCTGGACGCCCTGGACCATCCCACGAATTTCGCCGAGAATCTCCTGGGCAATGCGTATGCCCTCGGCTCGTGCCGTATCGGGGTTGTCGGCCCCCCGCAGGCGATCCACTATGGATGAGGGTACCGAGCAGCCCGGCACTTCATTGTTCAAATACTCCGCAACCTTGTAGCTGGCGAGCGGCAGGATGCCGACAATCACCGGAATCCTGAAGTGCTCGACACGCCGTAGAAATCCTTCGAGCGTTGCGGGATCGAACACCGGTTGGGTGAGTGCGAATTCCGCTCCGGCCTCTACCTTGTACTGAAATCGCTTCAGTTCCTGGTCGTCACTATTGATGAGGCCGGGATTGGCGCCGACGCCGATCAGAAAGCCCGTCGGTTTGCCGATCGACTTGCCGCCGACATCGATGCCCTGATTGAGCCGGTAGACCATATTGGTCAGGCCGATCGAATCCACGTCGTAAACCGCGGTCGCGTCCGGATAGTCGCCCACATGTGGCGGATCGCCGGTAATCAGGAGCAGGTTACGCAAACCCAGCGCGTAGGCGCCAAGAAGGTCGCTCTGCATTCCCAGGAGATTCCGGTCTCCGCAGGCATACGGTGCGAGGCTTTCCATTCCCGTGAATGTTTCCAGCAGCATTGCCAGCGATGTCGCGTTCATGCGGGCGCTGGAGCGCGGAACCTCGGGAACGGTGATAACGTCGACATCCTCGGATTCGAGACGTTTGGCTGTATCGAGTACTTCGGCGTAATCGTGTCCCTGCGGCGGAATCATATCCACCATCTTTACGAATTGGCCATTGGCCAGTTTCCGCGCGAACCGCGATTTCTCGGCAAGAGGAATGGGTGCGTGCGCAAAGCCCAGGGAGACGGGCGTCGTAGCCGCAGGCTTTACGCCCGCGCTCTTTCGCATGCCCATCGACCGAACGGCGGCTCTCATAGCTCTGATGTGCACGGGCGTTGTTCCGCAGCATCCCCCGACAATCCGGACTCCCTGCTCGACGAACTTTTTCGCGTACGATGCCATGTACTCGGGAGAGCAGAGGTAGATGTTGCGGCCGTCAACGCTCCGGGGCTTTCCTGCATTGGGCTGCACGGATAAGTGTTTCGTCGTGACGGTGGCGATGCGTTCAATGCCATCGAGCATGGTCTGCGGTCCGACGCTGCAATTCAGGCCCAGGACATCGGCTCCCCAGCCTTCCAGTTTTTTCGCAAAAACTTCCGGTGGCGTTCCCTCCAGGCTGTTGCCGTCCTCTTCGATCGTCATCTGGACAATCAGGGGCTTCGCGCTCACATCGCGAACTGCAAGGATTGCGGCCTCGACCTCATTAAGATCGGAAAAGGTTTCGAGGATAAAGATATCCACGCCGCCTTCGAACAGCGCTTCGGCCTGTTCGCGGAAAACCGCGCGCGCCTCATCCTTTGCGATCTTTCCCCAGGGCTCGATGCGTATGCCCAGTGGCCCGATAGCACCTGCCACAAACACGTTGTCGCCCGCGGCCTCCCTGGCGATCCGCGCGCCGGCAAGATTTATCTCGCGCGTGAACTCGGCCAGGCCGTGAGGCATGAGCCTCGTGCGATTTCCTCCGAACGTGTTGGTCTCGATGATATCGACGCCGGCCTTGATGTAATCGGCATGAACTTCACCGACGAGTTGGGGATTCGAGATATTCATCTCGTCGAAGCAGCGGCTGATGAAGACACCCTTGCTGTACAGCATTGTGCCCATCGCGCCATCGCAGACCAGAACGCGGTTCTCCAAGGATGACAGGAAATCTTTCATGAATTTTAGAGTGTAGCACGCGCGAATTCGGTGGCAGAATGCCCGAGGTCTGGATAGTGGGTCCGTTTGAATCCTGTGGGCGCGGGGCTTCAGCCCCGTGCCAGGTTCAAACGGGCCCACTACCCAGGACCGAAGAGGAGACAGAATATGAAAAAGCTTATAGCGTTCATCGTCTTGGTTTCTTGTGGAGCAACTCTTGCCATGGCGCAGGTTCCGGTTCCGAAGGTTACCGGACCGGTTCCGGTGACTGCGGAGTCGTTTCCGTTCCTGGCGGCGAACAGGGTTCAGGAAGTCGTCGATCTCGGGAAGCTGGGCTACGTCGAGGAAGAGTTCATTGTCAGCGGCCTCGCCAATATTTACGACTGGGCCGCCGACGGCAGCATCAGCGTCAAAGCCGCCAATGCGCCCTACACGACCCGGATTCTGGTGCGGCGGCCGGCGAATCCGTCGCGATTCAGCGGCAACATCATCCTTGAACCGCTGGAGAATGCCAGGCGATTCGACTGGTCGTTCCTTTGGGCGATTTCCCACGATTACTTTACTGAGCATGGGGATGCCTGGGTTGGTGTAACACATACGCCGGCCGGCATTGAGACGCTGAAGAAATTCAACACCACCCGCTATTCGCCGTTGTCGCTCGCGAATCCGGTTCCGGACGAACGCTGCGAGCAGGGAAACGTAACAGCCGAGGGCGAGGAAGGGCTGCGGTTCGACATCATGAGCCAGGTGGCGGCGCTGTTCAAGAGCAACTCGGCGTCGGGGCCGATGCCGGGATTCAACGTGCAGAACATGTACGCCACATCGCATACCGGCGAGCTGGTCACTTACATCCACGCCATCAATTTGCGCGCCCAGCTCGGAAACGGCAAGCCGGCCTATGACGGCTTCCTTATACAAGGCGATGCGGGGCCGGCCCGCATCCGGCGGTGCGCCGCTGCGCCGGCTCCCGGTGACCCACGCCGCATAACCCGGAACGCGGGCGTCCCGGTAATCCGCGCGATTCCGCAGGGCGATGTTCTCGGCGCTTTCAATCTTCGCCGTCCGGACAGCGACGAGCCGCTCGATCGCTACCGGCTGTATGAAGTGACTGCGGCTCCTCGAATGGATATCTCCTACTACCGGCACATGCCATTGACTCAGGATCAGACTGCGGCGGGGCAGCCCGCGTTTCCGGGCATCTGGCCGTTTGCGTATCAGTGCGACCCGCCAATTGCGTTGATGGAGTTGCCTGTATATCAGTACACGTTGAACGCCGCCTTCGCCAATCTGGACAGGTGGGCGCGGAACGGAACGCCGCCGCCGAAGGCCGAGCGCATCGGTATTGAGAATGGCGGGACGCCCCAGGCGAAGTTCGTCGCCGATCAATACGGAAATGCCGCGGGCGGCGTGCGCAGTCCTTATGTAGACGCGCCCACTGCGACCTACGTTCCGAACAGTCCCGGCCAGGCGATCTGCCGCAATATAGGGCACAAGATTTCGTTTGATTGGTCGCGGCTCGAGACACTGTATGGGTCTTCGAAGAACTACGGCGCCAGAGTCGGAGAGTTGGTTGATCGCCTGGTCAGGGACCGCTGGGTGACCGAGTCGGATGCGCGAAAGATAAGAGCGGAGTTGGTCGCTCCCAAATAGTTTGAGGTATCGATGGCAATTCGGAAAGTTGGCGTTTTGGGATGTGGCCTGATGGGTTCCGGCATCGCCCAGGTCTCGGCGATGTCGGGCTATCCGACATTTGTAAAGGAAGTGTCAGACCAGTTGTTGAACAAAGGCATGGCTTCGATCGACAAGTCGCTTTCGAAGATGGCCGGGAAAGGCGCGATCACGCCGGAGAAGCGCACCGAAACACTGGATCGATTGAAGGGCACCACGGATTTCGCCGATCTCGCGGACTGCGACATTGTGATCGAAGCCATCACCGAGAATCTCCAGTTGAAGCGTGAAACCTATGCAGCGATCGACAAGGCCGTGAAGCCGGACGCGATTTTCGCGAGTAATACATCGTCGCTGGTCATTACAGAGATGATGACGGCGACGAAGCGCGTGGATCGGTTCATCGGAATGCACTTCTTCAATCCCGTGCCGCTGATGAAACTCGTGGAGGTGGCCGGCACCATTACTACCTCGCCCGAAGTGCTCGGCGAGGCGATGCAGTTTGCGGCGAGCCTGGGCAAAACGCCTATTCGTACCATCGACAGGTCGGGTTTCATCGTGAACCGGTTGCTTGTTCCTTACTTGCTGGACGCCATTCGCGCGCTCGATGAAGGAGTGGGTACCGTCGAGGACATCGACAGAGGAATGAAACTCGGCTGCGGCTATCCGATGGGACCGTTCACTCTGCTCGACTTCGTGGGGCTCGACACGACGTATTACATCGCCAACATCATGTTCGATGAGTTTCGCGAAAAGCGATTTGCCCCGCCGCCTTTGCTGAAGAGACTTGTCGTGGCAGGACATCACGGAAAGAAAAGCGGCCGCGGATTTTACGACTACAGCGACGCGGCCAATCCAAGGCCGCTGTTCTAGCCCGGAGCAGTGCCATGTTTGAGAACATAATTTACAAGGTCAAAGACCGTATTGCCTGTATCACGTTGAACCGGCCCGCGGTAAGGAATGCGCTGAATGCGAAGACGATCCGGGAATTGAAGAGCGCGTTCGACGAAATCAGGACAGACGAAGGCGTCCTCGTCGTGATCCTGACCGGTTCGGGCGACAAGGCATTTGCCGCCGGCGCCGATATCAATGAACTGGCCGTACAAACGCCGGCTGGCGGCAAAGAGTTCGCGCTTGCCGGGCAGGCCGTGTTCGATGCGATCGAGCAATTGGGCAAACCTGTGATCGCCGCGGTGAACGGCTATGCCCTGGGGGGCGGATGCGAGCTGGCCATGGCATGCACGTTTCGAATCGCATCCGAGAATGCGGTCTTCGGCCAGCCTGAAGTGAAACTTGGAATCACTCCGGGCTACGGGGGCAGTCAACGGCTTCCGCGTCTCGTTGGCAAGGGGCGCGCGATGCAGATGCTTCTTACAGGAGACATGGTTTCGGCCGAGGAAGCCGCGCGGATCGGGCTGGTGAATCAGGTTGTACCGCAGGCGGAATTGATTCCAGTGGCCGAGGCAATCGCAACGAAGATCATGGCCAACGCTCCACTCGCCGTGAAATTTTGCATCGAAGCGGTGAATCGCGGAATGGAAATGACGCAAAGCGAAGGCCAGTTTCTGGAAGCGACGCTGTTCGGCTTGCTTTGCGCGACGGAGGACATGAAGGAAGGCACGCGCGCCTTCATCGAGAAGCGGCCGGCCAGCTTCAAAGGTAAATGAGCGTTTGTTCTGTCTATGGGCGCGGCGCTTTAGCCCCGTGCCCCTGAAGTTTGGACATTTTTCGGGGAGTGCGAAAAACTCCCCTCCTGGATTAGGAGGGGTGCCGTTCGCGTGTTTTTTAGCGAACGGCGGGGTGGTGTACATGCTGCGAAGCCACCCTATAGATATTCGCGCAGCGCACCGATTTGAATGAGCGCTACGCGAGCATCCATAACGTGGCTTCGCGTCATTTCCGTACCACCCCGTCTGCGCCAATAAGGAACGGGACCATTCCCCTGGTGGCGCAGCCACCCCTCCTAACACAGGAGTTCACTATGTAGAAGAGGCCAGTCTCGGGACTGGCTCTGGATAAAACAGAGCCAGAACGTTTGAAAGGAGACTGGCCTCTATGCAGGTGAGACATATTTTCGTTGGAATCGATTTAGGAGACAAGAATTCTGTGGCACGAATTGGCGTGGATCGTGAAAAGAGCGAGCGGCTTGGTTTTATGAATAGCCGTCAAGGACGAGCTCGATTGTTCCGAGAGGTCAAAAAGCGAGCCGAACAGGCCGGGGCGGAGCAGGTGGTGATGGCCTACGAAGCCTCCAGTTGCGGATTCATTTTAAGGGATGAAGCGCAACAACAGCAGCTTCAATGCTGGGTGCTCGCGCCGACGAAGATGGAAAAGTCGGTGGAGCAACGCAAGCAAAAGAATGATGACCGGGATGCGGATGATGTTTTGGAGAAGTTGCGGGGACATGTGCTGGCGGGCAATCGTTTGCCGACGGTATGGGTTCCCGATGTCCAGACCCGGGATGATCGCGAGCTGATCCGCACGCGAGTGGAATTAGCAGAAAAGCAAACGCAATTGAAATCGCAGATTCAGATGCTGCTGAAGCGGAACGGACTGGAAAAGCCTTCCGGCTTGGGGGCGGGCTGGACGGTGGGATATCGGGAGTGGCTGGGGGCGCTGAGCGGGTCGGAGCACCAAGGCTGGGGCATGCGGCAGGCCTTAAGCAGCCTGCTGCGGCAACTGAAAGCCATCGAATCGGAGTTGGACCAGATCGAGCAGCCGATAAAAGCCCTGGCCCAGGAACAGCGCCACAAAGCGATTGTTGAAGAACTCCGACAAGAGAAGGGCGTCGGGCTGTTGACGGCATTGGTCTATCGAACCGAGATCGGGTACGCGGGGCGATTCGGGCGGGGACGGCAGCTCGGAAAATATAGCGGACTCACGCCGACCAGTCACGAAAGCGGTCAACAGAACGATCGCAAAGGGCACATCAGCCGGCAGGGCCCGCCTCGATTACGCAAGATTTTGTGCCAGGCCAGCTGGGTGCACATCCAGCATGACAAAGAGGCGCAGCAGTTCTATGAGAGACTGGTGGGACGAAATCCGAAAAAGAAGAAGATCGCCC
Source organism: Candidatus Sulfopaludibacter sp. SbA3 (assembly GCA_945865815.1). Classification (GTDB taxonomy): domain Bacteria; phylum Acidobacteriota; class Terriglobia; order 20CM-2-55-15; family 20CM-2-55-15; genus CAMBFR01. Next base: position 518 of record CAMBFR010000107.1, on the reverse strand, counting down.
TTGTTGCCGTGATGCGCCGGCTCGCGGTGCGCTTGTGGCACCGTATGCGAAAAGTGGAATTGCAAGGGGCCGCCGCTTAGCCGGAGCCTCAAGAGAGGAGCACGGAAGGCTGAAAAGGAGAACCACCGAATCGAGACCGAATCGACCGGCCGAACGGGGACGCGACTGTCCACCCCTTGATGGAGCTGGACTCCCGGACAGGAGTTTAGTCCGTCCCCTGCGAAAACATGAGCTGGTACCCGGCAGATTCCATAGGACGCTGGAGATTACCGAATAGCAGGTTGCTTGTCGTCGATCGGTGGATGCTCCGATTCCACGTTGTCCGATACTGAAGATCCCGAATGCGGGCCCTCAATGGCTCAGGCGAGGGCCGCATTCGGGAACAAAAGGGAGACCTCCGCGAGCAAGGGGATCGCCACGAGATAAAACTTTTCGTGTCAATCCTCTTGCCTGCTGCGGTGATTAAAACAATTTCTTGAGATTCGCCTTCACGAAACTCTACATAGCAGGGGAGTTCG
>CAMBFR010000106.1 GCA_945865815.1 Candidatus Sulfopaludibacter sp. SbA3 | reverse complement strand
GAACTTCGCCCCAGTTTGACCTGAACGCGAACCGCCTGATCGTCCGGCGTCAGCTTGAACAGACCGACGGTGCTGCCGGTCTGGCCGAAAGCCGGACGGCCAACAAACAAGATGTCGTCAAGCCGCTCGAGTTCGACCGTTCCATCGACGCTCAGGTCCGGCCTCGCGCCTCTCGGCAGCTCGCCATCGAGCTGGACGTCCACGGTCACGGTTCCCGCGGTCGCCGCGGGATCGATTCGCATGACGCGGCCCTTGATGATCCCGTTCCGCGTATCGATGGAGGCCGTCTGGCCAAGGACAATATCCTTCGCCTGCGTCTCCGGAATTTTCAATTCGGCTTTGAGCCGGGCAGGATCCGCAACCCGCGCCAGAACCGTTCCCGGGGGAACGCGCTGGCCGGCCTGAATAGGAAGCTGTTGGACGACGCCGGACGCTCCGGCTCGAACGTTGAGTTGCTCGACCTGGCTTTTCCTCAGTTCCACTACGGCCCGAAGCTGTTCGACGCGCGTCTGCTGGGAAGAAATCTGCGCCTCCGCGGATTTCGCATAGATGTCGACGCGCCGTTTTTCCATTTCGATCTGGGCGGTGAGATTTTCGAAATCAGCCCGGGAAAGCTTCACCTGCAGGTCTCCGATAAGCCCGTTGTCGAGCAGTTCCTGGTTCACGTCGGCCTGAAGTTTCGCGCGATTGGCGGCAGCCTGGGCGCTCGCCAGGACAATCTCCTGATTCAGGACCTGACTCTGAAGCTGGGCACGGGTATTGGCGAGGTCGGCTTCGGCCGCGCGCACCTGAAGCTCGGAATCGACGACGCTTTGCTCGAGGTCGGTGTTGCTAAGCACCATGAGAATCGTGTTGGACTGAACGGTATCGCCGATTCGAACACGGATCTGTTCGACAAGACCCTCGCGCGTAGCGGGAACCACGCGGCTCTCTTCGGGCACAAGGGTACCGAGGCCTCGGACTTCGCGAAGCATCGGACCACGCTTCACCCCGTCGACCCATAGCGTGGCTCGCTCCACGTCGGGCGCCGCGGGCTCGAGCGTCGAGAGTCCGTAGGTCGCGAACGACAGCGCTATAAGAACGACCGCCCCATAGATAATGCGTCTGATCTTCTTGCCGCGGGCCACCCCATGACGGGGAACATCCATAAAACTCCTCCTACACCCTACTCACAACGCAACGCGACGGTCGGGTCGATCTTCAGAGCGCGGCGCGCCGGCAGATAGCACGCCAGGCATCCGGCTACGGACAGCATGACAAGGGCTGCCGTGAATGCGATCGGATCGGTTGGCGTAACATCCCACAGAACGGCGCGGATCACCCGCGTTATCGCAAGCGATGCCCCGAGACCGAGAGTGATTCCGATCGCGATCAGAGCCAGTCCGCGGCGAAGGATCAACCGTGACACGTCGCGCGACGTGGCCCCAAGCGCTATGCGGACCCCGATTTCGTTCGTCCGCTGGCTTACCGAGTGCGCCATGATTCCGTAGATTCCGGCCACCGAAAGCACTCCAGCGATGACTCCGAAAATACTCAACAGCGTCGAGTACACCCATTGGTCGAACAGGAAAAATCCGACGTATTCCTCCATGGTCCTCATGTTCGCGAATGCCTGCGTCGGATCCACCTCGGCCACGGCCGCCCTCATGGCCGGCGCGATCTGATCGATGGAACCATTCGACCGTACGGTGAACGTCGTGAACTGGAGCCCAAGAGCGGTTCGCGCCTCCTGCATTTGCGGAAGCTGGGCGAAGGGGACATAGAACTGGGGCGTCTCCTCGCGGTCCCGGAGCGGAACCCGGACGTGATTGACAACTCCCACGATTTCGCGCGGCTGATCGTTATAGAAGTCGATGGTGATCCGTTTCCCGAGCGGATCTTCGCCGGGCCAGTACTTTTTCGCCGCGGCCGAATCGATAATCACAACGGGAAGGCCCGCGGCGGAGTCACCCGCGCCGAAATAGCGGCCGCGAGCCAGCGGAACCCCTATCGTCTCGAAGTATTCGGAAAATACCGCACGCCACTGCGCCGATGGTTTCTCGGCTTGCGGCGCATCCGACTGTTCGCGTCCTTCAATTGCGAAGTTGTAGGTGCGGAATGGAAACACCGGTATTCCCGCGGAAGCCGTCGCTCCCTGGACGCCCGGGATTGCCTTGAGCCGTTCGCGGATGCCCTCGCTGGCGAGAGTGATCCGCGGACTCACGTCGATGGTCATAGATCCCGACGGAGTCGTCTCGCCTGTTTCCCGAACGTAATCGCCCTGCGAGTACTGAATCTGGAACGTGACCAGGTTATCTCGATCAAAACCGATTGGAAGGCTGCTGAGATTCATGAAACTCTTCATTGTGAGACCGGCTCCGACAAGCAGGACCAGCGCGAGACTCACCTGCACGACGACGAATGCACTGCGAAGCCGCTGCCGCGTCCTCGTACCGGTAGAGCTTCTGGAGTTCTCCTTGAGCGCGTCCATCAAATCGGGGCGTGAAATCTGCAGTGCCGGAAGGACTCCGAAAATCAGACCTGTCAGCGCTGAGAGCAGCAACGTAAAAACCAGGACGTTTGCGTCGACAGTGAGCGGAGGAAATCCAAACGGCGGCATCTGGCTGGCGAACCATTGCAACCCCGCCCAGCCGATAAAGAAACCGCAGACGCCACCCATCAGGGCGAGCAGTATGCTTTCGGTCAGTAGCTGTCGGACGATACGCCAGCGGCTCGATCCCAGTGCTGCCCGCACCGCCAGTTCCTTGTGCTGGGCCGTGCCCTGGGCGAGCAACATGCCCGCCACGTTGGCGCAGGCAATCAAGAGAACAAACGCAACCGCGCCTTGAAATGTGAAGAGCGGCGCACGCGCTCCCTGGGCAAAGACCTCGCGAAGCTGTTCGAGGCGGATCTTCCAACCCTTATTGGTATCGGGTCTCTCCTCTTCGAATGCGGTAGCCAGGGCAGTCATCTCCGACTGCGCCTGCTGCACGGTGGTTTGCGGCGCGAGCCGGCCGATCACGAGCAATACGCGCGTGGGACTCCGGGCGGCGTAGGGCGGGTTCTGCCAGGGTTCGAAAAAATTGACCTCATTGGTGAAAAGGTTGAAGTCCTTCGGGCCGACACCGATGATCGTCCGCACCGTGCTATCGAGGCGAACCTTCTTGCCGAGAACGTCCGGGGAACCCCCGAAGTGGCTCTGCCAGTAGTTGTACCCAATCACGATGACGCTCGCCAGTGACTTCTCCTCTTCGGACGTGAACCACCGGCCCAGAACAGGCTCGACGCGAAGAACGTGCGGAAGATTCGTGGTGTAGCGATGTCCCTGCAGTTGTTCGGCAGCCGCGCTGGATCCCTCAATCGAAATATTCGCCGCGAAAGGCTGAAGACACCCCACAAGCTCGAGCGACTTCGAGCGCTCCTGGAGGGACATGCAGTTTTCGCGCGTCGCAGGGTTTCTTGCATTGGGAGCGTTTGGGGGCGCGAACCACGCCACGTAGAGGCTGTCGGATTCCGGGTATGGCAGCGGACGGAGCAGAAAAGTGTTAATGAGGCTGAAGATCATCGTGTTCACACCGATGCCGAGAGCCAGCGATACAACGATGATTGCCGTAAACCCGGGCTGCTTCAGAAGGAGCCGGGCCGTATAGCGCAGATCCTGCATCAGGGTGCTCATACAAATGTCTCCGGAATATTTGTCTCGTGTTAGAACGTATTAGAACCGAAAAAAGTTCCACGGCTGGAAAATTTCCGATTTATACGTCTGTCTCGAGTTACCCGGCGGAAAACAGGCCGATGAGTTCTCCATAACCGAGAACGTGTCCCTCGATTGCACTGAGGACGCCGGCTTTGTCGTTGGTTGCGGGCGCAATCGTCGGCACATCGAGGGCATAGATGCGGAACTCGTATTCGTGCTGTCCAAGGGGCGGGCAAGGCGGGATGTACTCCCGTGTTCCACCGATGCCGGCGCCTACGAGGATGTCGAAACGGGCCAGCTTTTCCGGCGTGGAGTCCTGCGGAATTTCCATGAAGCCCTTCGGGATGTTGTAGACGACCCAGTGCGGCACGGCGAACAGCGGCAGGATGGGCGATGGCGCGTCCCAGTCGGTCGCCAGCAGAACGTACGACTGTACGTTCTCCGGACCACCGGTCCAGGCAATGTGCGGCGAAGTGCCGGCGCCACGGCACGAGAACTGAACCGGCATTTCTCCCCGATCCTGGAAATCCTTGCTGCTGACCTGAATCGATCGATTCAGTGTTGCGTGGTATGTGGTGTCGGCCTCTCGCGCATTGGCGGCGGTCACGCTCAGCACAATGGCGGCGGCCACGAGCAGAAGCGGAACGATCCATAACAGGTGTTTCAGCCGCTTCAATCCCTTCCTTCCCTTCTTCATAAGGCCCTCACAGTGGCGAGGACGTTACCACAGGTTTCTTGACCGCCCAAAGCTAACGAAGATAGAATCCCTCCGTTTTCCTCGTACTCAAACTCCCGAAAGGCCCGAAAGGAAGGTTACTCAATGAAACGTCAAACTGGAGCGATGCTCCTCACCATGTTTGTGCTCGCGGCGCTTGTCATTCCAGGTGCGTTCGCGCAGGAATCGCCCCGGCCGGCCGGCCTGGGAGAGGCCACTGCCAAGGCTGCAACGCCGTTCAAGATGTTCGACAACCTCTATTACGTCGGACTCGATTTCGTGTGCGCCTACGTTATTCAGACCAACGACGGCCTGATCATGGTCGACACGCTGTTTGATACGTTCTGGGACACACCGGCAAAGGGCATGCAGGCGCTCGGCCTGAACCCGGCCAACGTCAAGTACATCATCATCACCCATGCCCATGACGACCACTATGCCGGCCTCAAGAAGTTCAAGGCCACGTACGCTCCCAACGCGCGCGTGATGATGTCGGAAGCCGACTGGGCTTTGATGGAAAGCACGCTGCAACGCCAGGGCGCAGAAGCAATCGCGGGAAAGGGCGTTCCGCGAGACATGATCATTAAGGACGGCGACGAGTTGAAGCTCGGAACGACGACGGTAAAAATGTACATCACGCCGGGCCACACCGATGGCGCCCTGTCGCTCGTGTACAACGTGACCGACGGCGGCCGAACGTATCAGGCCTTCAATTGGGCCGGTCCGACGCTTCAGAGCCCGGAGATCCCGGTGATGGAGAAGTTTCTTGCCAGCACCAGGCGCATCCAGGGTCTGGCAAAGGACTCCCAGGTGTGGCTGCACAGCCATCCGTGGTCGGTCAGCTTCTTCCAGAAGTACGAGAAGCTCGCGGCCCGCAAGGCTGGAGAACCGAACCCGTTCGTGAACCCTGCCGAGATCCCGGTATTCCTGCAGGGCCGCGTGACCGACACCGAGAAGAGAATCGCCGATGCCAAGGCACGGCCGGCCGGCGCTCCCCAGCGCGGCAATCGCGGCGGCGCCAACTAGGGCTTCTTAAGAAACCTTCCTTTTGATCTGCGGGAGCCCCGCAAAGGGGTTCCCGCAAATTTTCTCAGTCTCCGTCTTTTTCCGATTGCTCCGGCACACTACGGGACGGGCACGCGCTGCTTCAGGTCTTCGAACCAGTTGAGGACGACTTGGATTTGCGGCGTGGCGGGAGCTCCGGTTTGAGTTTGGCCGGACGGGATAACGCCCATGACTCGCTGGCCGTCGGGAGTGATGTCGTAGGACCTTGGGACACTTGGAGCTTCCAGATTAAATGTCGCCGGCGCCGGCACAGGGTTACCGAATGCGAAAGTGGGTTGCGTGGTGATGCGGACCGAGGCGAATTGGCCGGGCCCCGGAAGATAAAAAAGCTCCTTCCCGTCCGGTGACCAGAGGGGATGATGGTTATCTGCGCTTCCTGGGACCTGGTATTTCGCCCCCGTGCTCGGAAAAGGTTGCACGAAAACCTCATTCCTTCCCGTTTCACGGGAAGCGTAAGCCACCCATCGGCCATCGGGCGAAAAAACGGAATACGGTGCGCTGCGCGAATATCTATAGCGTGGCTTCGCATCATCAATGGATTAGACACCACCCCGCCGTTCGCTGAAAAACGCGAACGGCGCCCCTCCTAATCCAGGAGGGGAATTTTTCCGAAGTCTTCGCTTGCAACTTCAAGGTTTTCTTTCGTCCTCTAATTCTTTCGAGTGTATTATTGCGCCCACGGAGGAACATTGATGAGGTACGTCTTTGGTCTATTCGCCATAATTATTGCCCTCTCTCTGACATCGGCGCCCGTATCGGCGCACCATGTCATCGCCGCCAAGTTCGATCCCTCAAAATCAATCACGCTCAGGGGAACGGTCACCGCCGTGGACTGGCTGAATCCTCACGTCCACATCTTCCTTGACGTTCAGGACCGGAATGTAACGACGAATTGGGCCATCGAACTGGACAGTCAACTGGACCTTCAGCGGAGCGGATGGAAACGCGACACATTGAAACCGGGTGACGCCATCACGGTTCAGGGCATTACCGCCAGAGATGGAAGCAAACAGGCCTGGGGCAACTCGGTTACCGTCACAAACGGAGGCCGCAGGGTCTTTACCGTCACTCCGGTCCAGCCTGCCCCCACGGCTGCCGCAGCCCGGCCAACACCCCGGGGCGCCGACGGAAAGCCGAGACTGGGTGCGCTTCCCGGCGAAAGAGGATATTGGGCGAATCCGAGTTCAAGCCTGCTGGCGCAGACCGGAGCCAATGTCCAGGCGGATGCCGACGGCATTTTGCGCAACATAGCGGACGTCGATAAAGTAGCTCCGTTTCAGCGATGGGCGAGAGACCTGTTCGAGCTGCGGCAACGCAACCTTCTGAAAGACGACCCGATGTTTCTTTTCTGCAAGCCGCAGGGCGGACCGCGTCAGTTTCAGACGCGTCATGGAATTCAGTTTATTGAGGATCCTGACGTGAGTCGAATTCTCGTCCTCATGGGCGGCGGGAATCGCAATTGGCGCTACATCTATACCGACGGCCGCCCTCAACTGGGCCCGGCCGATGGCGATCCTGAAAAACCCGTTTACTTCGGTCGTGCTGCCGCTCACTGGGAGGGTGACACGCTCGTCGTCGATACCAAACGCTTCAACGAAGAATTCTGGTTCAGCAACGGCGGCGTCCCGCACACCTTGCAGCTTCACCTGATAGAGCGCATCTCACGCCCCGACTTCAACACCCTGAGGTACGAGGTCACAATCGACGATCCGGGCGCCTATACGAGAACATGGACTGCCGGCTGGACTCTTCAATGGGTTGCAGGCGCGGAGCCAGGCGAGTATTTGTGCCAGGACAACAGGCCGTAGGTTATAGCCGTAGGTTATATTTGTTGACACATTTGAGGTCCTCGAAAACACTAGTGGAGTCATTCGAACACCATAGGAGGAATTAACCGATGAACCTTCGTATAGTTGCCAGCTTAGCCGTGGTTTTCAGCCTGCTTCTGTCAGCGGTGCCTCTATTCGCGCACCATGCATTCGCGACTGAATTTGATGCATCGAAACCGTTCAGCAGAAGAGGTATTGTCACGAAACTCGAATGGACCAACCCCCACGTATGGTTCTACGTCAACGTGAAGACCGAAAAGGGAACGATCGAAAACTGGGGCTTTGAAATGGGCGGACCGGGAGCTCTGGGAAACCAGGGATGGAACCGGAACACCCTGAAGATCGGAGACGAGGTAATCGTCGAAGGCAGTTTGGCACGCGCTGGAAACAACAAGGGCAATGCCAGGGCCGTAACGATGGTGAAGAGCGGCCAGAAGCTCGGCGCGGCATCCAGCGAGACGAATCAATAGCAGGCTGTCGTCGTAGCCATAAAGCGTAAGGAGGTTCCAACGTGCGACATCGTTTCCTCGCCACGTTCGCGGCGGCAATTGCGCTGATCGCGCTGCCTGTTCTCGCAGAACCGTTATCTGCGCAGAATAACCGCAACCAGCCGCAGCCGGAAGGACCGGCCAAGCCCACTCCGCGCTGGCCGAATGGCAAACCAAGGCTCAGTTCCCTTCCCGGGGAAAAGGGACTTTGGAATCCGAACGGCCGGCCGCTGATGGCCGAGCCTGAAACCCAGGCGCAGATCCTGGGCGGGCAAGGCCGTGACGCTTTCTCCGGCCCGCCGATCGCCGGCAAACCGAAGGAGAGCGAAGTTCCATTCCAGGACTGGGCAAGGGCGCTCTACAGGTGGAGGGAAGAAAACCTGTTCGAGCCGCATACGCGCTGCAAACCTTCGGGTGGGCCAAGGCAGTTCATTACGCCCGGAGGGACCGAATTTTTCGATAATCCGGACCTTCAATCCATTTACATCCTTGATGTGGCGGGACCTGGAACTTTTCGGGTCATCTACATGGATGGCCGGCCCCATCCAACGGATCTTTCTCCCAGCTACTACGGACATTCCATCGGACGCTGGGAAGGCGATACGCTGGTCGTCGATACGATAGGCTTCAACGAAAGATTCTGGATCGACCGGCAAGGCATACCGCACACCGAACAGATGCACCTTACCGAACGTTTCACGCGAACCGACCACGCCAACATGAGACTCGAACTGACGTTCGACGATCCCGGTGCGTATACCCGGACATGGAACACCGGTTTCTGGATTCGCTACAATCCCGGCCGCGAGTGGGACGAGTACATCTGCCAGGAAAACAACAAGGCTTCCGACCTCATGATCGGCAATGAGGACGGCCTGGTTCGCCACAGCCCCATCATTCCGTAAAGTTTTCCTCCAATAAAAAAGGGGTGGTCGTTGTCGACCACCCCTTTTTTATTGTCTTCCTGTGTGCCTAGTTGTTGTTCGTCCGCACAGTCGGAGAAGTCAGCAGCAAATCTTCTTTTGCTCTGCGCGCATCACCGGGTGTCAGCCACCGCTCTCGCACCAGGCGATCAATAGATTGCTCGGCTTTGGTGGCGTAGTTCTTGAAGCTGCCGTATATCTGATCGAGCTTCGCCCAGTTCCACGGATTCACGTATCCCATCTCGCGGCATACTCCCGGGCCGGGACTCGACGTGAAGTAGTTGGCCGCCGGAACATCGACGTAGACGCTGCGAAAGCCGCCCGTGCCGTGGCCGTGCTGGTCGTACACATAGTCTGCTTCCGGAGTGCCGGCGCCCTTGACGATAAGAGGCGCGGAAGCCGGAAGCTTCGTTCCCCGCCGCACAAACTGATCGAGATTCTGGAACACGGCGTTGTAGGAGTTACCCAACACGGGGGTCGGGAACAGCGAAATGGCCGGCGTGCATGTGACGGCGAAGGGCCAGCTTGCCGGGCCCTGCGCGGAACCTACCGAGGCAACCTGGTCTTCGTATCTCGGGAAACCGTAATAGGCCCACCAGTCGATGTGTCCGACTCCGGCAACTTCATAAAATCTGAAAATATCGTTTGCGGCGTCGGCGTCCGGACGGCGGAATCCCACGTTGGGAATCGCCTCGCCCTGAGCAGCCACGATAACCACGGGAACGTTTGCGGGCTTGATGTTCCGGCGGGGATCGTTGTTGCCCGGCGCCGGGGAGCACTCGTTAATCCGCGTTGGAGCGATACCGGGCCTCATCACGTAACCGTCGAAGACGGGCTTGCCGTTGAAGTTCGAGCGCGAATGGATCGTGTTGATGTAGGTCGGCAGATCGCCGCCCTGGCCGGTCGCGAAAACATACTGCGCCCTCAGACCATTCAACGTGCCGCTCTTCAGCAACGCCGCCACCTGAGCGAACATGTCGAACTTCATGCCTTCCTCAGTAGCCGGCGCCGGGGCTGCGGCAGGCGCCGCATTTCCCGCCGGAGGACAAGGGGAGGGACTTTCGAACGACAGTTGCCCATACCGGGTCGGATTGAATTTCCGCATGCCCTGCGCTGAAGCCGGCAATGTAACCCCGACCCATGCCGCGCCCGTTTCCAGGACGTAGTTGTGCGTATAGCCCCACATCATGGGCCAGTCAAAACGGCGCGCCGCGAACATCGGCTCGAAAATCACCGTCCCATTGAACCGCGCCGGATCTGCGGGGCGGCGAACCAGAATTCGTGTTCCATAAGCGCCGTTCGGCGTCTTGACGCTCACCGCGCCGTCCTGGGCCAAGTCGTAGACGTTGGCGTTGCCGGTGATGATGTACTCTTCCTCCACGTAGCCCACCTTGGAAAGATCGGCGAACGGCGTGCTGCCATCCTGACCGGCGAACGGATACGACTCAAGCGTCGCGGGAACCGGCCCGGTTGCTTTTGGAACGGGCACGTTCTGCGCATTGGCTGTTGTGGCCACGCAAAGAATGACCGCCGCAACCAACGCCTGTGCCCAACGCTTTGCTATAGGACAATTCATATGGTCTTCTCCTCAAATTTTTTGCGGGGGCCAGCATAACAAAAGCAGGCGGGCATCTCCATGGAAACCATTGTCGGGAAAAAGCTTGTCAAGATAAGGCCGTTTCGAGACAATTCGTTTTGACCGATAACTGTCCAGTCCCGCACAGGACGAGATGGCCAACGTCGTCCAAATCCTCGCCTGAATAATTTCTGGAGATATTCCCAAGCAATGAATTTTTTATTCCTTATCCTGATCCTTGCCACACCCCAGGCGCCGGCAACTCAAAACGGAAATCCGGCCGTCACTCGAGATCTCTCCGAATTCTCCGAAAGACCCCGTGTCCGCGCCGTCCGTCTGGCGCAGGAAGAGAGAATCAGCATCGATGGACGTCTTGACGAGCCAGCCTGGCAGACGGCCAGACCTGCCACGGATTTCCTTCAGCAGGATCCCGATTTTGGACAACCTGCCACGGAGAAAACGGAAGTGCGCTTCCTGTTCAGCCGCGACACGCTGTACATGGGCGTCATCAACTACGACTCCGAACCCGACAAGCTCATGGGCAATACCATGCTGCGCGATGCCGGTCTCAATGCGGACGATCGATTCATGTGGACGTTTGATCCATACCTGGATAACCGCTCCGGCTATTTCTTCGAGATGAATCCCAGCGGCTCCATGGCCGACGCCCTGCTCACCCCGGAGAACACCGACGGTAACGCCGCCCGCGCGTGGAACGGAATCTGGTACGCCAAAGTGAACAGGAGCGAAATCGGATGGACTATCGAAATTGAGATTCCCTTCCGGACTCTCAACTTCGATCCGAATGCTCCGGCGTGGGGAGTGAACTTTCAGCGCACCGTGCGGCGCAAAAGTGAAGAGACTCTCTGGACGGGCTATGCCCGTAACCAGGGCCTTCGGCGTATGTCAAACGCCGGCCTTCTGGAGGGAATTTCCGATGTCAGCCAGGGCAGGGGTCTCGACATCCAACCCTACGCGACAGGCACGTATCTGGACGCTTCGGGCCGAGGCCTTTCCTCGAAGTTCGAAAAGGATGCCGGCGTCGATTTCACCTACAGCATTACGCCGCAGCTCAAGGCAAACTTCACGCTCAACACCGACTTTGCCGAAACCGAAGTCGATCAGCGCCAGGTGAATCTGACGCGCTTCCCTCTGTTTTTCCCCGAGAAGAGAGGATTCTTTCTGGAAGGCACAACCTTCTTCGATTTCGCCAGGGAACAGGGAAACTCCACGATGCCGTTTTTCAGCCGGCGGATCGGACTCAACAATGGCCAGCCCCAGCGCATCGAGTTCGGAACAAAACTGACAGGTCAGATCGGAGCGAATGCTATCGGACTAATGCAGGTCCGAACGGCAGCTTCAGATGACGTGGCCGGTGAGGATTTCACGATCCTGAGGACAAAGCGCCGCTTCTGGAGGCAATCGTATGTCGGCATGATGTTCACCAGGCGCGCGGAACGCGACACCGGCGCTCCCGGTCTTCGCACGATGGCCGCCGACTTTGAGCTGGCGACCTCCGCCTTCCGCGGCTCGCAAAACATGAACGTGAGCGGCTACTACCTCGTAACCTCGGGAACGGGACCTGTCTCGGACCGGCTGTCGCAGGGCTTCCGGGTCGAGTATCCCAACGATCTCTGGATGGCGCGTCTCGCGGTGAGGGATGTTCGTCCGGACTACAAACCGGCTCTCGGCTTCGTCGACCGGGTAGGCATTCGGCGTTACAACCCCGAAGTGCAGTTTTCACCACGGCCAGGCAACTCTTCCATCGTGCGCCGTTACATTTTCAAGATCGACTATGAATTCATCACCGATATGCAGAATCGGCTGGTAACCAGGACGATCGACAACACGGTGTTTCAGGCGGAGCTTCAGGCCGGAGACAACTTCCAGGTTCACGTGGTTCCGACGTACGAATTCATTGAAAATAATTTCGAGATCTCGAATGGGGTCACTCTGCCGAAAGGCAACTCCTACAGCTTCACGCGCTACAAAGTACAGTGGCAAACGGCAAACCGAAGGAGAGTTTCAAACCACGTTGAATACGAGATCGGAGATTTCTATTCCGGAAAGCGCCGGGATTTCGTCGTCAACTTCGGCGTTCGGCCGCGCGCGGGCGTCCTGATCCAGCTTCAGAATCAGTGGAACCGTATTGAACTGCCGGCAGGCAACTTTTCGACCCATGTAATGCGGTTGAATGCCAACACGCAGTTCAGTCCGTGGATCTCGGTGGCCAACAACGTACAATACGACACGGTGAGCCGCGTACTGGGCTGGCAGTCTCGATTCCGGTGGATCGTCCGGCCCGGCAATGACATCTATTTCGTATACTCGCACAACTGGCTCAACAGTCTCGCCGGCCGCTCGACTCTCGATCGGAGCGCCGCGACAAAAGTGATGTATACGTATCGGTTCTAGAACTCGTAGCCGCGGGCTTTATGGCCGCGGCCCTGAAGTTCGGACATTTTTCGGGGAGTACGCAAGAACTCCCCTCCTGGATTAGGAGGGGTGCCGTTCGCGTTTTTTAGCGAACCGGCGGGGTGGTGTCCAATCAATTGATGCTGCGAAGCCACCCTATAGATATTCGCGCAGCGCACCGATTTGAATGAGCGCTACGCGGGCATCCATAACGTGGCTTCGCGTCATTCCGTACCACCCCGTCTGCGCCAATAAGGAACGGGACCATTTCCCTGGTGGCGCAGCCACCCCTCCTAACACAGGATGGGAGTTCGGACTCAAATGCGAAGCGTGAAGTTGAAGACGTAGATGCTAATGTCCAAACTCCAGGGCCGCGGGCATGAGGCCCGCGGCTACTAGCCGCTCCAGAACCTGACTCATTTGCAAAGGAGCCCCGCTTTTGAAAGTCCGGCTTGATTACGGCGCCAGCGGTCTGCATGTGGAGTTCCCCGAAGATCGCGTAACCGTGATCGAGCCGGTCTATCGGCCCTCGGCCGCCGATCCTGCCGGGGCGTTGCTCAACGCCTTACGCTCCCCGATCGGTTCCCTCCCCCTCAGAAAACTGTTCCGGCCCGGCCAGAAGGTCGCCATATCCGTCTGCGATATCACGCGTGCGCAACCCCGGCAGATCATGCTCGAATCTTTGCTTGCGGAAATGCCCGGCGTCCGGATGCCGGACGTAACTGTGCTCATTGCCACGGGAACGCATCGGCGCAACACGCCGGAGGAAATCGAAACGATGCTGGGGCGGCAGATCGCCGAGCACTGCAGGATTGTCTGCCACGATGCCCGCGACAACGCGTCGCTGGTTCATGCCGGCGATACAGGGACCGGCGTGCGCGTTTTTCTGAACCGCGAGTGGGTCGAAGCCGACTTCAAGATCACAACCGGTTTTGTGGAGCCGCATTTTTTCGCCGGTTTCAGCGGAGGTCCCAAAATGGTCGCGCCGGGATTGGCGGGACTGGCCACCGTAATGCAACTCCACGATGTTTCGCGTATCGGACATCCGCGCGCCACATGGGGCATCACGGAAGGAAACCCTGTACACGACGACGTGCGGGAAATTGCGCGTATGACCGGCGTCGATTTCGCGCTCGACGTCACACTGAACCGCGACAACCGGATCATTGAAGCGTTCGCCGGGAATCTGCTTCAGGAGCACGCGGCGGCATGCGAAGCAGCGAAGCAAAACGCAATGCGGCCCGTTGACAATCCGTTCGATGTGGTTGTCACGACGAACTCGGGATATCCGCTCGATCAGAATCTGTACCAGGCCGTTAAAGGAATGTCCGCGGCCGCCAAGATCGTCCGGCCCGGAGGAACCATCATCTGCGCCGCCGAGTGCCGCGATGGAATTCCCAGCCATGGCGCTTACCGAGAGATCCTCGCCTCGCGCCCATCCCCACGCGAACTTCTCGAAATGATCACGGCACCGGGTTATTCAAGGCCGGATCAGTGGCAGGTCCAGGTTCAGGCGCAGATTCAGCTGAAGGCCCGGGTGATGGTGAAAGCGGACGGCCTGTCCAGCGAAGAGATCCGCGCGGCGCATTTCGAACCGGTATCGGATGTGTCGGCGGCAGTGGCGGACAGACTCCCGGATGGGGGAACGCTGTGCGTCCTCCCTCACGGACCGCAGACGATCCCGTACCTGAAATGAGGGGGGAGGGAGAGATGCGGGGAGGAGACCCGGGGACGCACCCCGAATTCTCC
>CAMBFR010000105.1 GCA_945865815.1 Candidatus Sulfopaludibacter sp. SbA3 | reverse complement strand
ATTGTCTGCGAAGGTCCCGAAACCCGTGCCACTACGTCGGCGGCCACCAAAACCAAAACGTCGGGTGATCTTGGCCCCAGATTTTTTCAAATTCCTAGCACATGTGCCCGATCCAGCTGCCTCGCTGACCTTACCGACTGATTGGGGTGCCAGAGTAACCATTGATGATCCATCCACTCCATTGCTTTACGTGCTGGAGCAGAATTTTCAAATCAACGGTGCCAGATTCGGCGGCGGACTTGGACAGTGCGGCTCATGCACGGTGCTGCTCGACGGAAGGCCCGTCCGCTCCTGCATCTTGCCTGTCTCGGAGGCCGGTGGGCGCAGCGTCACTTCGCTTGAAGGTCTCAGAGCCCACGACAAACTTCCGAACCCGGCTGCTCTGCATCCGATCCAGGAGGCTTTTGTGAAGCATCAGGCGCTGCAGTGCGGCTACTGCTCAGCCGGCCCCATCATGCAAGGCTATGCGTTCGTCCGCGATAACGCGAACGCCACCCGCGCCGAAATCGAACAAGCGCTCGCGGGTGCGATGTGCCGGTGCTGCGCGCACGTGCGCATGATCGACGCGATTGAGACCTATGCGAAGGAGAAGCGCCAATGAAACCGAAAAATCCTTTGAATCTCGACGGAGCTGGGCCGCTTTCCGAAAAAGCACTCGACGCTCTTAACCAACTCGAACCCTCACGACGGGACTTCCTGAAAACGGCCGGCATCATGATGATCGGTATCGGTACGGGCGCCGCGACAGTCGGTACCGCGGCTGCGCAAAGCCCGCTGAATCCTTCGGGCAATATCGACAATACGCAGGTGGCCAGTTGGGTCGCCATCGGCGCCGACGAAAGCATCACCGTTTTCGCGGGTAAAGCGGAACTCGGCACCGGTATGCGCACGATGCAGATGCAAATCGCGGCCGAAGAACTGTCCGTGCCTATCCACCGTATCACGCTCGTCCTGTGCAGGAGTGGTGTCACTCCCAATCAGGGTCTCACCGTAGGCAGCAATTCTGCTCCGGTGCAGTTCGGCAACAACGGCCTGAGGGTCGCCGTGGATACCGCGCGCGACGCGTTGTACGAATTGGGGTCGCTATGGCTTGGTGTTCCCGTTGACCAGCTTGTCCTCCAGGATGGCGTGTTCTCGGCCAGCGGAGATCCGGCCTCCACAGTGAGCTACGGTGAGTTGGTCCAGGGACGACGGTTTAATATTCCGGTGAATCGAAGTGCCGTGCCGAACCATCCGTCCACATGGAAGGTGGTCGGACGATCCGTGCCGCGCGTCGACATCCCGCCCAAGGCCAAAGGAACCTACCAGTACGTACAGAAAGTTCGTGTGCCCGGCATGCTTCACGGCAGAGTCATCCGGCCGCCTGCCCTCGGCGCCAAAGTCCTGAACATCGATAGTGGTGTAGTCAACGGCCTGCCCGGCAGCCCGCAGGTAGTACAGGTCTTCGACTTTGTCGGTGTTGTCGCCGACGCGGAATGGCATGCCATCAAGGCCGCTGAAGCGCTGGCTCGCGGGATCACCTGGTCGTCAGGCGATTCCATTCCCGCTCAGGCTGACCTCTACACGTACATGCAGGAGCAGCCCTCGCGCAATTCCCTGTCAGTCAACACAGGAGACGTCGATACGGTCATGGCCTCGGCGGCAAGGACTATGACCGCCCAGTATCGGCACCCCTACCAGATGCACGGCTCGATCGCCGGTTCCTGCGCTGTTGTCGACGTCCGTGGCGGCACGGGTGAGAAAGCTACCGTGAAAGCCTGGTCCGCGACTCAGGGCGTCTATAACATGCGAACGATCCTGGCCAACCTGCTCCGAATTCCTGCGGCGAATATCGAGGTGGTATTTGTTGAGGGCTCCGGCTGTTACGGCCATAACGGCGGCGACCCGATCACTCAGGATGCCGCGCTCCTCTCGCAGACTGTCGGCAGACCGGTCCGAGTGCAGTACGGTCGGGCGGATGAAATGATAGGCGGAGAACACTACGGTTACCCCATGGTCAGCAATGAAAAGGTTGGCCTTGACGCCAGCGGCACGATCATTGCATGGGATTATGAAAACATCGTGGCGCACCGCGGCGAGGGCGCTGCTATAGGCAACAATCCCGGCAACAATATACCTGGCTACCTCGCTGGGTTCCCCACGGCACAGGTGATCCCCACAACGGCGCCGCCAAACAATCCGACCAATTTCAATAACGGCAACAACACCGTCCCGCCTTACGTCAGCGGTAGCGTGAACGGAGTGAGCTTCTACACCGGCACCATCGCAAGCCACCGCGTGCTGAACCGGGTTGTGGCTGGTCCGTTGTGGACGGCGTGGCTGCGCTCGCCCAATCGCCTCCAGAACACATTCGCGCATGAATCCTTCATGGATGAGATCGCTGCCAGCCTGAACGCGGACCCGGTCCAGTACCGTCTTCGCTATTTGCGTGATCCGCGCCTCATTAATGCCGTCAACACGGTCGCACAGAACGCGAACTGGGAAACGCGTCCGTCACCCAAGCCCGCCAGTGCTAGCCGGCCCGGCGCCGGCCGAGGCTTCTCCTGCTACCTGCACCAAACCAATAACGGCTACTGCGCCATGGCTGCCGAAATTATCGTCGATGAGAGCACCGGCGACATCAAGGTGACGAGGATCATCACAGCCATCGACTCGGGTCCCGTCATCAATCCGGATGGTCTCAACAACCAGGTGGAGGGTCAGGTGATCCAAGGCATCAGCCGAACGCTGTACGAAGAGGTCCTGTTCGACCGCGCATCGAGCAGCATCACTTCCAAAGACTGGAGAAGCTACCCGACTTTGCAGTTCGGCGGCGCGATTCCCGAAATCGTCTCGATCTTGATTAATAATCTGAACGCGCCGGTTGCCGGCACGGGCGAGATTACAATCTCGGTCGTCGCCGCCGCCATTGGCAATGCCGTCTACGATGCCACCGGCGTCCGGATGCGGCAGATTCCGTTCACTCCGCAAGCCTTCCTGGCCGCGAAGAAGGAGCAGAAAGGTTGATCTCAGCGAACCTGTGCCAAAGTTAGGAACACAGAGACAGAAAGACACGGACACACAAAGGAAGACCGGCAATTATCGGCTGTTTGTGCCGGCCTTCCTTTGTGTGTCCGTGTCTTTCTGTCTCTGTGTTTTCCAACTCAGCCTGCTGCGCGCGCAACAGCAACCGCGTGGTGTAATCGACCAGGACCGTATCCGGGAAATCCGCTACGACACAAGCCTCTGGTGGGATCCCGGCCGCGGAATCGCGCTTGCGCCCTCGAAGGACTACGACGACGCCTCCGGCCAACTTCGGCTTCTGAATAAGTCCGGCGAAGTCGAGACGAAAGGTCACCCCTTCTTCACGGCACTCGGCTCCAACGGGCGCGCCTGTGTAACATGTCACCAGCCCAGCAACGCCATGAGCCTTTCGCTTGATCTTATCCGCGACCGCTGGGCAGCTACAAACGGCAAAGACCCGCTCTTCGCCGCCGTCGATGGCTCCAACTGCCCGGACCTCGCACAGGACAAAGAAGAATCGCACTCGCTCCTGCTCGAACGCGGCCTGTTCCGCGTCGCCCTTCCGTGGCCTCCCGCAACTGGCAAGCCGGATTTCCGGATCGAAGTTGTGCGCGACCCCACCGGTTGCAACAAGAACCCCGCTTCCATTTCCGTCTACCGCCGCCCGCGCGTCGCCGCCAACCTGCACTACATCGCGCAGCCCAATGGCGGCAGTCTCATGGCCGACGGCCGCGAGCGCACGCTCCAGTCGCAGGCCGCTTCCGCCGCCTTGATACATGAGCAGGCATCGGCGGCTCCCAGTCGCGCGCATCTTCAACAGATTGAGGATTTCTTACGTCAGCTCTTCGTGGCCCAACAGTGGAATATCCTCGGCGGCCTCCTCGGCGAACCCGGCGGACCTCCGCTACTCGGCGCCGATAACCTGGCGAGCGGCGTCGCAGGCGTCGGCGCTGTCCCCGCCGACGGTACCCTCGCCGCATCGTTCGATCCATGGCGCAATCTCTCCGCGCCCAATATTGCCGTCCGTCAGCGCGCCTTTCGCGAATCCGTCGTGCGTGGTGTCGACCTCTTTGCCTCGCGTGAGTTCCGGCTGGCAGACGGCAAGCAAGGCGCCTGCGCCACCTGCCACCGGCCCGGTGTCAACCACGCGATCGACATCGGCACGACCAATCTACCCACGGCGAAGGAATCGCCCGAACTGCCCCTATTCCGAATCACCTGCGACGCGTCGGCCACGCCTCACCCGCAACTGGGCCGGACCTTTTTAACCCAAGACCCCGGCCGTGCACTCATCACCGGAAAATGCGCGGACGCCGGCTCCACCGTGATGCAGCAACTCCGGGGACTGACCGCCCGCGCGCCCTACTTTGCCAACGGTTCCGCCCGAGATCTGACCGAACTGGTGGACTTCTTCGATCGACGCTTCAAGATTGGGCTCACGGACGAAGAGAAACAGGACATCGTAAACTTCCTCAGCATCCTGTAGTTCGGTCACAGATCCACATCTGCAGATCCTCAAGGAACCACAGTCAGACTGGCCGCCACCGGAATGAAAGAAGCGCTGTGATCGTTCGCGACACGATGGGCTCGGACGCCGGTCACTCTCCACTGTCCTGAGGGAGTGCCGGCGGCTATGGTTCGAGATGCGGATAGACCCCGCTGCCATGGCTTCAGCACTGCAGCGTTTTGGCGCCCCTTCCTCTCACATTCGCACCGAGGATTTCGCACGGCCGGGATTGACTTTCCAAATTGGCGTGGCGCCGCGACGGATCGCCTTCGAAGGAGAAAGCCGGGTCGTCTGGTTCGAGGGCAACTATTGCGACTATGAAGCCGACCGCCGCGCGCGTCTCGGCGCGGCCGCCGACCAGCCCCATCGCATCAAGTACCGTCATCTCACCCGATAGCGATCTCCAGCCTGAAAGACAATGTTTCGAGCGAGTGCCGATGGGTCGAATGGTAAAATCCAACCGCTCGAATCCGAGGAGGACTGCCATGCGCTTCATGATCGTCAAACTATTTGCCGTTGCGGCGTGCGGACTGCCGCTTGCAGTCAGTGCAGGTGGCCGCCAGCAGGCGGCTCCATTGGCGGAAGATCCCGTCAAGGAACTGGTCGGCAGGCTTGATCTGGAGAAGTACAAGGCGACCATCAAGGGCCTCACGCAGTTTGGCGATCGGAGACAGGGAACCGACCGTAACCGGGCCGCGGTCGATTGGATCGAAGCGCAGCTCAAGAGCTATGGCTGCGTCACCGAACGTCTCAAGTATGAGTTCAATCCGCCTCCACCTCCAGCGGGCGCCGGAGCGCCTGCAACTCCCGGCCCGGTGATCGCAAGTGGCGAGGTGCGTCTCGGCGTGGGTGGCTCCAGATACCGCGGCATTACCCGGCCAACAAGCGTCAACAACGATTCCAGCCGGCAGCCGGATGCCCGAATTCGTGAGCTTAATACCCAGCCGGCAACGCCCGGTCCGCGCGAAGAGGTCTACTGCACCAAGGTTGGCTCGACGCGCCCGTACGAGATGTACATTGTCGGAGCGCACATGGATGGCCACGGCTGGGGCGAGGCGGCCAATGACAACGGTTCAGGTACGGCGCTCGTCATGGAACTGGCTCGCATTTTCAGCATGCCCGATGTGCGGACCGATCGAACGATTCGATTCGCGCTATGGAATAACGAGGAAACCGGACTCAATGGGGCCCGCGCGTATGCGGAACAACGAGTGGAACTCCAGGGAAAGGAGAACCCTCCGGGATCAGGAAAGTATCCGGAACCGACCTGGCTTGGAATGATCCAGCACGACATGATGCTGTGGGACCATGGGATGCCTCGAGCCGATGGCACTTGGAATCCTGAGCAACGGCCCGAAGCCGACATCAATATCGAATTTCAGTCCACCGCCAAATTTGCGGATCAGGCGATGAAGCTCGCATTCTTCTTCCGTGACGCCAACGAAAAATACGCCACAGACTATCCGGCCGCGGTTGGTCCTCACATGACGAATACCGACTCCACACCCTTCATGGACCTCGTCCCGGCAATCAGCCTCCGCGAGAATGAACGCGGCATGCACACGGGGGCCGGCTGGAATCCGACATGGCACCAGCCCATCGATGTGTTCTCTACGTTCAGCGACAAGGATTTTCGCCTTGGCTTGAACGCCGCGCAAACGACACTCGGAGCCATAGCGCCATTGGCAGGCGCCAGCCTGAAGCCATAAGAGCTCAAGCCTCGAAGATTACCACCGCGCAGGAAACAAGCTGATCGTGTGTGAGCGAGACATAGAATCGGTTGGAGCCCAGGGACGTGGCTCGGGCGAGCGCTTCATTATAGAGGTGTAGCTCGGGTTTGCCTGAAGCGAGCCTTTTGACTTCGACGTCCTTCCATTTCACGCCGGCAGCCCAGCCCGTGCCGAGTGCCTTGAAACCGGCTTCCTTTGCGGCGAACCGCGCGGCAAAGTGGATTGCGGGATTCGCGCATTTACCGCAATACGCGATCTCTTCTTCTGTATATATTCGGTTAAGGAAACGGTCGCCGAAACGCTCGATGGATTGGGCGATGCGCTCGTTCTGTACAACGTCGATGCCGATTCCCGTGATCATTGGAATTTCATGTTACAAGTAAAGCGCGAATCAAACGTAACTTTCCTGAAGTCCGAGGCGCTCGACCGGATACCGCGCATCGTGCATGCATTCTCCACGCGCCGGGCGGATCGCACCGATTTCACCCTCGGTACGAGTTCTTCAACCAATCCACTTATCAATATGAATCGGATCCGTTTCCTGGCGGTGGCCGGAACCGCCGGCTGGCCGGTTTTATGGCTCAACCAGGTGCATTCGGCAGTTGTGCAGGATGTGGACGATACGGCGGCGGCAAACGAACCCCTTGAAGGGGATGCATCCGTGACTGCCGTGGAAGGAATTGCGCTCGCCATTCAGACCGCCGACTGCGTGCCCATTCTCATTGCGGATCGCGATGCGCGGTGTGTGGCAGCCGTTCATGCCGGCTGGCGCGGCACGGCGGCTCGCATCGCAGAACGGACCGTCGAGCGAATGGCCGCGAAGTTCGGAGTGGATCGGCGTAACTTGTTCGCTGTTATCGGACCTCATATCGGCGTGTGCTGCTACGAAGTCGGTGAAGAGGTAGCGTCTTCCTTTTCTGCAGGCGCCGTCTATGATCCCGCGTATCCCAAACCCCATCTGAACCTCGCGGAAGCCAATCGAAGCCAACTGGCCGAAGCCGGCGTTCCGGATGACCAGATTGAAGTCTCTTCCCTCTGTACCCGCTGCCGTGAAGATCTTTTCTTTTCCTATCGGCGCGACGGTAACAAGGCGGGACGGATGCTTTCGATTATCGGAATTGCTCCGTGAAGGCGCGCGCAACTTTGGATCGCGTCTTGTCCAAAGCCGGCATCGCTTCGCGCACGACAACGCGCGAATGGATCGAAAACGGCCGCGTGAAGGTCAACGGGCGGGTCATTCATGATCCGGATCATTGGGTTGAACACGGCAAGGACGTCGTTCACCTGGACGGCCGGCGTATAAAGCCCGAAAAGAAGACTTACATCGCGCTCAACAAACCCACCGGTGTCATCACGTCTCATGGCGACAAAGAGAATCGGCCTACGGTCTACGACTACGTGAAAGAACTCGATCGCTGGTTGATTCCAGTCGGGCGGCTCGACATGGATACCTCGGGACTCATCATTCTTACCAATGACACCGATTTTGGCGAGGCGCTGCTGAATCCCGAAACCGGGATACCGAAGACGTACTACGTCAAAGTCGCCGGCATCGTCTCCGCCTCCGAGTACTTTGATCTGGCCTATGGTGTCGATATCGGGCGAGGCGAACGGTCGGGCGCTTCCGTGGTGCGTGAAGTTCGTGTGAGCCCGAAATACACATGGATGGAGCTGACGATTACCGAAGGCAAGAACCGCCAGGTGCGCCGCATGTGCGAGGCGATCGGTCATGTCGTGTTGAAACTCGTGCGCATCCGGATCGGCGGCTTCAGTCTTGGAGAAATACCGGTCGGCAAATTCAAGATACTCGACGCGAAGGATTTGAAACGGCTGCTGTCGCGGTAGGAGATCTGGGGACGCCCCCGAATTCTGTACTTCAAGAATTCGGGGTGCGTCCCCAGATCTCCCCCATGGTAGGCTTTGTCCGGTTAATCAACTCACAGGGAGGCGTTATGAAGGCGTTACTGGCCGGCCTGCTCCTGCTCTTTCAGATCCAGGGAGCCGCACCAAACATCACGGGGTTTTCGATTCAGGGAACCAGTGTGAATCTGAATTTCTACAAGGGAAAGCAGAACGTTCTTCTGGTTTTCTACCGGACCCATAACTGAGGGTTCTGCCGCACGCAGCTCGGCGAGCTGCAAACCAACTATCAGAAAGTCAAGGCAACCGGGGCAGAACTGATCGCGGTCAGCGCCGATCCTCCGGCCGACGGCGTAACCGTTGCGAGCCAGATGAAGCTGACGTATCCGATTCTTTCGGATAATTCCCGGACTTACATACGGATGTACAACGTGCTGCACCCGCAGGAAGGCATCGCGCGCCCTTCGATGTTCATCATTAACAAGGCCGGCGCCATTGTTTGGAGCTATGTCGGCAAGGATGCGTCCGACCGCCCCGATATGACTGCTGTGATCGAGAGGCTGCAGTCTGTAAAATGAACGCATGGGTGGTACAAATCCGTACGTTCAGCAAGAGACTCCGGCCCCTGCAACTCAGAAATTCACGGTAACGTTCCTGCCGATGAACGTTACCGTGGAGGTTGACCCCGAAAAGATCCCCTACGGCCACACCGGCCTGCCCGGAAGCATTCTCGACATCGCGCTCGCCCATGGCATCAGTCTGGACCACGCATGCGGCGGAGTCTGCGCGTGTTCGACGTGTCATTGCATCGTCCGCGAAGGCGGCGAGACACTGTCGGACATGACCGACTGCGAAGAAGACCAGTTATCTTTCGCCCCGGGCCTGACGCCCAGGAGCCGTCTCGGTTGCCAGTCGGTGCCCAATGGCGTTCGCAACATAATTGTCGAAATTCCCGACTGGAACCGAAACATGGTGCGGGAAGGAAAATAACTGGTAAGTTCAGCCCGCCCCGTATATAAGATGGGTCGTTCCAAAAACTAAAAACAGAGCAATTTCGCCATGAAAGCAAACAGACTTCTCTTGAGCGGTACTTTTGCCCTTACGTTCTTTCTCCTCGTGGGATTAATGTCTGCAGCCCAGAATCCGGCCCAGGAATCCGTGCCTTCGCAGCCCGCCCCGGCGATACCGGACCCTCAGGATCCACGCTACCGACTGAACGTGGAAGTGGAACTGGTCAACTTCACGGCGACCGTGCACGACGAAGGTGGGAAGTACCTCGATAATCTGAGCGCCGATGACTTCCAGCTTTTTGAAGATGGCCAGGAACAGAGGATCTCGTTTTTCTCGCACGATTTGCGCGTCCCGATCAGCGTTGGGGTGCTTGTGGATACAAGCGGCAGCATGCGTCACAAGCTCCAACAGGCGTTGCAGACGGTTCGCGAAATCGCACTCGCGCTTTCTCCCCAGGATGAGATGTTCCTGATCAACTTCAGTTCCGGCGCCGAGGTAAGGAACAAATTCACATCCAGCAGCCAGGACGTTCTCCGTTCACTCCGCGAACTTAAATCCGGCGGCGAAACGGCGGCCTACGACGCCATCGGTCTCGCCGTGAAGGAAATGCAGCAGGCGAAGCACAACAAGAAGATCCTGCTGCTCGTCACCGATGGGTTCGATACGCGAAGCCAGCTCAATGCGGACCAGGTCGAAGAGTTGCTCAAGCGCTCGTCGGTTCTCGTTTATGCCATCGGGATTGATGACGACGATGATGACCCGCTCCTGCTGCGGCGAACCCGGTATCACATTTACCACTACATGCTGAACAAACTCGCGGGTGTCAGTGGCGGCCGGACGTTCCGTCTGTTCACGGGCCGCAACTACGCCCTTCAAAGCCTGGCGCAGCTTCTGCTGGAGGAATTGCATCAGCAGTACACGCTGAGCTATTACCCGTCAAGCGGGGGCGAAGGAACGGATTGGCGGAATGTTGAGATAAAGGTTCGTAAGGACGGTTCTCAGATCCGGCATCGGCCAGGCTACTACGTCAACTCGGCGTTGGCTCAACAGTAGACGCGGGCATAAAGCCCGCGGCTACGTAGCCTGCGTTTGTCTCTCACTGAGCGAAGTAATCGCCACCAGTCTTCTTTTCCAGCTCGCATCTTGCAGCTTCCATCGCATCACCGGCTGCGATCATCACTTTAACAAGCTCGGGATCGAATTGTGAGCCTGAGTGCCGGTGCAGTTCGTCCATGGCCTGTTCGGTAGTGAGAGCCCGGCGGTATGGCCGGTCGCTCGTCATGGCGTCGAATGTGTCGGCTATGAACATCAGGCGGGACTCGAGTGGTATTGCTTCTCCCTTCAGGCGCGACGGATAGCCGTTGCCGTCGAATCTTTCGTGATGGTGCCTCACCGCCGGCTCGAGATTGAATCCGTGGAGCGTCCGAACGATGCGGCCGCCGATGACGGGATGGCTCTGAATTTCCTGAGACTCAATGTCGTCGAGAGCGGAAGGCTTGCACAGGATCGCGCTCCGCACGCCGATCTTTCCGATGTCGTGCAGTATCGATGCCACCTTCAGGTTGAAGATCCAGGTTTCGTCGAACCCGCCGCAGTGCCTGGCAAGAAGCTCGGCGTACCGGTCGACACGGTCGCAGTGGCCGGCCGTATAGGCATCCTTCGCCTCGATCGAGCGCGCGTGCGCGTGAATCGACGACACGAACATCTGCCGCATCTGCACCTGGTGCTGCTGTGCCGTGTAGTATTCCCGCAGGAAAGTTTCAACGCGGTCCCTGAAAAGAATGAATACGTTCCGATGCTTCTGAAAAGCCCGTCCGGCCTCACTGTCAAACCCGACGTAAATGAATCCATTGAAGGACTCATTCTTAAGGGTGAACTTGTAGCCGACCTGGTTATCCTCCCGGAATGGCCGGTCCGCGCGGTCGAAGAACGCCAGTTGCTTCCGGACCGGGCCGTCTTCGACGAATATGCCGAATGTGTCCGGATTGAAGTGCTGTGTGGCGTATCGCGTAAAGTCATTCAGCTTTGGTGAAAGGTCGACGATGGAGTACGACTGGCTACCCAGAATACAGAGTTCCTGCAGGTTCCGGTTCGTTCCCGCGATTTCAGAATCGCGGTCCCGGACCAGCCGTTCCAGAGTGGTGCGGTACTGTTCGTTCTGCTGGAGGATTCTTCGGCGCTCGATTGCGCGCGCCAGGCTGATTTCCAGTTCGACCAGAGTGTAAGGCTTCGAGAGGAAGTCGTACGCGCCGGCTCTCAGCGCCGCGAGCATGGTGGTACGGCTCGCAAAGCCGGTCATCAGGACATTGACGATGGTCGGATTGATCGAATTGACCTGTTCGACCAGTTCCAGCCCGCCGACTTCAGGCATCTGCATGTCGGTGAAAATCAACCCGTAGGACGCGGGTCCGGACGCCACCAGATTAAGCGCTGCTTTTCCGTTTTCCGCCATGTCGGCCCGAAAACCCTTGGATTCCAGCGTTTCCGCGAGAGTCTCTCTCGAACCCGGATCGTCATCGACTACCAGTACTCGCTCCATAGATGTCCTTATCGGTGGAACGGGTCAGAACATTAGCCGTTTACCAGTCAGGCAGAGACTGCGATCTCCTCACCCAGGCCGATGCGCTTGATTTTTTCAATCAACGTTGTCCGCTTGAGGTTCAACAGTTTGGCCGCGAGCTTCTTGTTGCCGTTTGTGCGGCGGAGGCTTTGCTGGATCAGTTCGCGCTCCATGCCGGTAACGACATTCTGAAAGTTGATGCCTTCGTCGGGAATCTCGATCAGCGGCACAAACTTCATCGAGTCCTTATTCTGGATTTCGTCCGGCAGATCGGCCGGCAGGATTGCCGGCCGGTTGCCCGTCAGTGCGACCATGCGCTCACAGAAATTTTCGAGCTGACGGACATTTCCGGGCCATTCGTACGCCATCAGTGCCTTGACGACCTGCGGCGATACCGTCTTCATGTCCAGTTTGTGCGTGTCGCAGAACTGGTGGACGAAGCGCTGCACCAGCAGCGGGATGTCTTCACGGCGTTCCCGCATCGGCGGCAGATTGATTGGAATCACGTTGAGGCGGTAATAAAGGTCCTCACGGAAGAGACCGTCCTTGACCATCTGATCGAGGTTGGCGCTGGTTGCGGCAATGATGCGCACATCCACCTTGATCGTGCTGTTTCCACCGACCCGCTCGAACTCACGCTCCTGCAGCACCCGCAGCAGTTTCACCTGAAGGGCCTGCGGCATGTTCCCGATCTCATCCAGAAAAATCGTTCCGCCGCCGGCCTGTTCGAACCGGCCGATACGCGTTTGAACGGCGCCCGTAAACGCGCCTTTGACATGGCCGAACAATTCGGACTCGAGAAGGTTCTCGGGGATTGCGCCGCAGTTGATACTGATAAGCTTCTGGTCTTTGCGCGGGCTGTTGAAGTGAATGGCCTTGGCAATCAGCTCTTTTCCGGTTCCCGTTTCTCCCTGAATCAGGACCGTGCTGTTGAGCCCGGCAATCGTGTCCACCAACTCGAAAATCCGCTTCATCCCGCGGCCCGTTCCGATGATGTTGTTGAATCCGTAACGTTCGCGCAACTGCGTGCGCAGATATTGGTTTTCAAAACGGAGGCCTCGCTCCTTCAAGCCCTTTCGAACCATGAGCGGCATTTCAAGGAGCTTGAATGGCTTGGTCAGGTAGTCGTACGCACCCTTCTTTATAGCCTGGACCGCCGTCTCGATCGTTCCGTAGCCGGTGATCACGATACCGATCGTCTCGGGAAAACGGACGAGCGTTTCCTCGAGAAGCGCGACACCGGTCTTTCCGGGAAGGTTGTAATCCGTGATCAGCACGTCGTACGCGTTCTGCGCCATTTTTTCGGCGGCCTCTTCGGCCGATCCGGCTTGATCGACCTCAAAACCATCGAGAGTCAAAATTTCGACAACTGCCCGCCGAAGCTCTTCTTCATCATCTACTACAAGAATGTGCTCTTTCGTCAAGTCCACCATTAGCGCCTCCTGGCTATTGGAAAGTGGTTGATTATAGGCATCATGCCCTAAAGTCTTCAAGAAGTTTTGCCGATGCATCTTTCATGGTTTCGAATTCACAGTTGATCCCAGGTAAAACGCGAATCCTGGTTGTAGACGACGACAGTGACCTGAGATTGACACTTTCTGAATACCTCGAATCTCAAAACTTCGTCGTTTCTTCAGCCCGGAATGGCGCGGAAGCCATTCAGTTAATTACGTCCCGCAAACACCAGTTCGACATCATCTTTACAGATCTGATCATGTCGGCCGGTCCGGATGGCTTGGAAGTTCTCAGGACCGCCAAAGAGATCTACCCGTTCACGTATGTCGTTGTAATGACGGGCTATTCTTCGATGGAAACGGCCATAGAATCCATCCGATGCGGGGCGTTCGGCTATCTCGCAAAACCCTTCAGGCTTGAAGAGGTCGAGATCGTTGCGAACCGGATAATGGAACATCTGGTGCTACTCGACGACAACCGAAGACTGTCTCAAAAACTGGCTCTACTCAGCGAGAGGTCCACCGCCATCGATTCACGCCTCGAAAGAATCGAGGTCCTGCTAAGCAGGCTGGTTTCCATTTTGGCACTGAAATCCAAAACGTTGACATAGTTGAATTTTTGACACGCTGCCCGGAAGAGTCCTGTCACGGAAGCGTCACTGCCCGTCTCTCCAGACCCCAAAACCCGTCAATCCACCGACACTCCGACCGGTTGGGCTAGGCAAAATTTGCCATAAGCCATTGATTTTCCGTATTGGCACGGAAGCTGCATTAAAGCGGCCCGTGAGTCAACAGACATCCATGCTGGAAGATTTGGTCTCTAAGTTCCAAGTGGCATCGGAATCATTAGAGCGTTCCTATCGCGAACTTCAAGGACGAGTTCAGTCGCTCACGGATGAGCTGGAGCAGGAACGCGAGCAACGTATTCAATTGGAACGGCTGGCCGCAATGGGCGAGATGGCCATGGAGTTGGCGCATGAAATCAGGAATCCGCTTGGAAGTATTGAGCTTTACGCTTCCATGTTGGAAGGGGAGTATGCCGGGCAGATCGTACGGAGCGTTCGTTTGCTGAACCATTCCGTAACGAATGTGCTTCAGTTCGGCAGGCCCATCGTGCCGGTCCTGGAACGGATTCCAGTCAGCCGGCTGCTCGAAGGGATTCGAGTTTTTCTTCAGCCTATCGCACAGCAAAAGCAAATTCGCCTCGAAGTGGAATGTGAGACGGATTGCGCTGCGGTAGCTGACAACGAGTTATTGCACCGGATGTTGCTTAATCTGGCGTTGAACGCACTTCGTGAGACCCCCACGGACGGACAGGTTCGCCTCCTTGGGCGAGTCGCAGGACGCGACATACTTCTAGCCCTACCTTCGCATTCCTGAGCGACAAGAAAGCAAGACAATGACCGCTGAAGCGATGAATGAAGGGAAAGTTCTGTCTTTCTGAAGAGTTTCATGCTACATGAAAGATGTGCATGTATTTGAGCGTGATGTGAATGGGCGACGTT
>CAMBFR010000104.1 GCA_945865815.1 Candidatus Sulfopaludibacter sp. SbA3 | reverse complement strand
ATGGGAAATGACCGGCCGGACCGGGAATTTCAGAAGTTCAGGCGGGCGTTGACCACGAATCGCCGGCTTCCGGTCGCCGTTGTGATACGTCCGAAACTGGCGGAATTGATGCTCAGGTTCGCGGCGGCCGGCGGATCGAAATTCGGGCGGTTCAGGATATTGAGCGCATCCAAGCGAAATTCGAATTCCCTTGTTTCGCTGAGCCGGACGCGTTTGATCAGGTTCGCGTCGAACCCTACCCGCCTCGGCCCTTCAACCCATCTCAACCCAAGAGTCCCGATCTGGCCCGGACCGGGGCTTGTCAGAAGAAGCCGCCCCTGGGAGTCCGTAATCGCCTTGTTGGTGAACGATCCGTTCAGCGCATTCGCCGATGAAACTCCGGCGATCGACGGATCGTTGATTTGCTGAATTCCGGGGAACAAAGTGACGCCGTTCGCTATCTTGGTCACTTTTCCGGAACTCTTCGGGAAGTCTCCCGCGATATTCGGAGTCATATTGGTAGCAATCTGCGTGACCGTGGAAATGGGAGCGGTGATGGTCAGCGGCGAACCGGATGTCACACTGAAGATTGCGCCAAGCTGCCAGCGCTCGACCAGCCGCTGCACAAATCCGGGCGCGCCGCTGAGAAATGGCCGGTTCGGTCCGAACGGCAGCTCGAAGGTGCCGTTGGTCGTGACGTTGTGAGTCCGATGGAACGCGAGCAGCGCTTTATCGAGCGACCGGTTATTCGGGTCTCGAGGAGTCAGCGAGATGAAGTCATTGTCCGTTTCACCCAGGGCCCGGCCCAACGTGTAGGTTATTTGATTCGTGAAGCCTTGAGACAACCGCTTCGTCGCCTGAACCTGCATGGAATGATACGTGGAGCTGTTGGGGTTCGAATGCAGGGTCACCTCGTTGAACTGCGGATTGAGCACAAAGAAATTCTCCGGGAACAATCCGCTGTTTCTCACGAAACCGCCGCCTCTGCCCGTGACGGCCGAATTGCGATTCAGGAAGTCCGCCAGGCCGGCAACGTTGCCGTTGGAGATGATCGCCCGGGTGGACACAAAGGCCCGCAGCGCCGCGGATCCCGTCAGAGTGGTGCCGTTGACGACTCCCGCGCCGGGAATATTCATTCCCCTGAGCATTTGATCGAACATCGGCGCGTTGCCGCCGGAACGTGTGACATTGAACGCATCGAGGAAAGTCTGGCCTCCCGGCAGAGCGGCATTGATGTTCACCCCGTTAAGCGGAACTCCCGCCCAGAGCCTCGTACCCTTTGTCCCGACATACGCAACGCTCAACGTCCAGTCCTGACCCATGTCTCTCTGGATCTCGAAGTTCATGTTCTGAATGTAGGGATCCTGCCGGTCCGTGGCATAGGCCATCATGCTGTCCTGCCGGCTGCCATCCAGCGGGCTGGCCGCCAGAGGCGCAAACTGCTGGGGTATCGGCAGCGACATGTTCCCCAGCGACAGATAACCGGCCTGCGTATAAGTCCAGCCGGTGTTGCTGAACCCCCCGAACGTTCCCGGCAGCCCCCCCGATACGAAATTGGCATAGGTGGACGTTTGCTTCAGAGACCCGCCCGTGAAGCTCCAGCCGTATCCGGCGCGAAGCACGGTCTTATCCTTACCCAACCATGGCACGTTCCAACTCAAGCCGAAGGAAGGCGCGAAGTTATTCAGATCGTTGTTGTAGAGTTTCTTGTCCGGGTTCGGCGAGTTCTTTCCCACGAACTCCACCCTCGAGAGCGAACCGCACGAAATACCGCAAAGCGCAGCGGCGCCGCCGACGGGGGCGCCCGCCAGACCTCGCTCTTCCCACGGCGCGCCGAACCACTCCCAATGGACGCCGTAGTTCAGCGTCAGGTTCGGGCTCGTTTTCCACGAGTCCTTAAAGAACCATGCCAATTCACTGGCATGCCATCCGCGGAGCTTGAGTTTGGCTCCCTGCCCCCAATGCAGGAACACGGGGTTTTTAGAGTCTCGCAGATCGTAGCCCTGGAGGATCCGGTCCACCGAACCCGACAGTTCGGTCAGCAGCGTCCGCGCCAGAGTCTGGTTGTTACCGGTCAGGCCGAGAATGGAGACGTTGTCGATATTCTGAACCGGCACGCCGCCTGCGCCGAGGTTGGCGCGCGGTGTCTGATTGGTGTCGCCTCCTGAAGCCGAGGACATGCGCCGAAGCTCGACTCCGGCCTTGAACGAATGCGCGCCCATACTCCAACTGATCGTATCGGCGTAGGTGGTTTGCGGACTGATGTGCCAACGGGGCGCGCCAGGGCCTGCGACCCAGTTCATGAAATTTTGCGGGTAGATCGTCGAAATCGGTACGAACGGGATTCCGTTTTTCTGAGGAAGTAAGGCAAACGCCTCCTTGGCCTTCGCCGTGAGAGTGGCGTCGTCTTCGCTGTCTCGTCCTACGTAAAATGGCGTCCAGTTGGCCTGTTTCACTCTTTTGTAGCCCACTCGGAGTTCGTTGAGCATGCTGGGCGACAACGTCGATACCAGCGATGTGGACAGCAGCTTGGGCCAGCGGTTGCTCCCACCGTCATAGCCACCCGGCCACTGCTGGACGCCTCCCTGCAAGCTGACGCCGATGTTGCGTTCGTCCGTGTAGACGACGCTGAGCTTGTTATCGCTGTTGAAGTTGTGGTCCACGCGGGTGTTGAACTGATCGCGATTGGTCTGGTCGCCTCCCTGCCCGTCGACGATATCCACTCCGTACATCCGGCGGGTGAAGCGATGACCCGCTGAATTCAGGCCGTCGCCGACCGTGAAATCATTCGCCGCCGGCATTCGCGAGAGCAGCGTGTTCTGGATAAAACCGGTCGGATCGTATCCCGGCCGGAACGCATCGCGGTTGAACACGCTGAACTGTTGAAGGTCGGCCGTTGCAGACGCTGGCCTCACCGGATTGCCGTTGGAGTCGACCGTCGGACGTATCTGCGTGGCATTCTGGTTGTCGGCGCCCGGGAAAAACCGGAAGATGCCTTGCCGCGCCGGCCCGGTCAGCACGTTGCCGACAAAACTCTCCCGGATGAGGGTGCGCTGTCCCTCCACCAGGACAAAGAAAAACGTCTTGTTTCTGATGATGGGACC
The DNA here is from genome assembly GCA_945865815.1 of Candidatus Sulfopaludibacter sp. SbA3. Classification (GTDB taxonomy): domain Bacteria; phylum Acidobacteriota; class Terriglobia; order 20CM-2-55-15; family 20CM-2-55-15; genus CAMBFR01. Next base: position 11,684 of record CAMBFR010000104.1, on the reverse strand, counting down.
GCCCAGACGTCCACCCCAGTTGTTCCTGTTCTCATAATCCTTCCTGGCGCGGTTGAAGTTGGTGAACCAGTTGGCGGCGTCGAGCGCCGAGTTCCGGTTTTGCCAAAACACGCTTCCCCGGAACTGGTTGGTCCCGGAGCGTGTGACCATTTGTACCTGCCCGGCGCCCCGCCCCGCTTCGGCATCCACCGGCGCAGTAATGATGCGCACCTCCTCGACCAGGTCCGGGCTGACGTACGTCGATGAGAACGCGCCGCTGTTGAACCGCCCGTCGGAAACAACAAAACCGTCTCGAGTCGTGTTCACGGCGCTGAGGCGTCCACCGGCAAAGTTGCCGTCCAGGAGGCTCTCGGTCGGACCCGTGCCGCCGGTTGTCCCCAGCAGATCCATGACATTGCGGCCACCCAACGGGAGTTCGCGCACTCTGTATTCGGGAAGGACCGTTCCCACGGAGGCGGATGTCGTCGCAATCAGGGTGTCGGCGGCCACTGTCACTTCAACCGCCTGCGCCACGGATCCGACCTGGAGCGTGAAGTTCAACCGGACCTGCTGAGCGCCACCCAGCGTCACTTCATTGTAGGTCTGGGTTTGAAACCCGGGCAGCTCGGCGCTGACCCGATACGATCCAGTTTGAAGACTGGGGAAGTTGTATGCCCCCGCTTCATTGGTGATTGCAGTACCAACGATTCCGGTTCCGGTGTTGGTGGCGGTAACTGAAACGCCGGGGATCAACGCTCCGGTCGCATCGGAAACAGTCCCACTCACCGTTGCATTACTGGACTGGCTTGGTGCATGCGTCGAAAACACGACACAGAGCACGGTCATAGCTATGAATACTCGTATTGGCATTTTTCCCTCCGCGGATATCAATAAAGAGTAGGCAGAGTATAGGAGGGATGGACGGGAAGTTCACAAGGAAAAGGTATAGTCCGCATTTCTCACGTATGTCGAGCAAGCGAAACGTGAGTCCGAACTCCCCTCCTGTTTTAGGAGGGGTGGCTGCGCCACCGGGGGAATGGTCCCGTTCCGTATTGGCGCAGACGGGGTGGTACGGTAATGACGCGAAGCCACGTTATGGATGCCCGCGTAGCGCTCATCCAAATCGGTGCGCTGCGCGAACATCTATAGGGTGGCTTCGCGTCATCAATTGATTGGACACCACCCCGCCGTTCGCTAAAAAACGCGCGAACGGCGCCCCTCCTAATCCAGGAGGGGAGTTTTTGCGCTACTCTTCCTCTCAACCGGCAAACAATTCCGTACGAACCCGGCCTTTAGCGTAGGGCGTATCGACATCAAATATGCGGGCGAGGGTGGGAACCATGTCCGTGCGATTGACAACAAAGGCCGCTTTGCCGCGCTTGAAGCCGGGTCCCCAGAAAATGCTTGCGGACCGATGGCACTGGCCGTATCCCATGCTGTGATGGAGTTCGCCCTGGGTATTGATCTCGTCGTCGCGCCCGACTTCGGGGCGCACCACCACGGCGGTGTTCCGGGAAAAATAGGGATCCGCCTGGATGAAATCGAGAAGCCTGCCCAGCAGTTCGTCGGTTGTCTTACAGACCCGCTCATAGTCGGCGTAACTGTCATGCGCCACGTCGTGGCCCGCCATCTGAACCACGATGATCCTTGGCTTGAACGACTGGAGCAGCGAAGGAACAAGAGCCAGCGCGGCAGCCTCGCTCACCATTGGTTCACGCTCAACCGGATTGTTCTTCAAATTGAACTCGCAAGGCCTTCGGTTCAGCGCCGCCACGACGAATCCCTCAAGCTGCCTCCTTTCGGGCGCAGTGAGCCCCATGCCATCGAAACGCTGTCGGGCAAGCCGCGACATTGTCAGCAACACCGGCCGCGCTTGCTCGCCATATTCCGGATGCGAAGTCAGATAGCTTCCGGCAAGACAGATCCGGCGGTAACGGTCCACGCCATTCACGTAGAAATACTTTGAGGCGGCATCGGCATGGGCCTTGCGAACGTAGTGCAGGAGGGTTGGATAGACTGGAATGGCGCCGCAACGAGGATTCCCGGTAATCAACTCGGTCCACGACCTTGCGTGACTGGCGACCGTGTCGTTGTGATCCTCCGGGTAGGCGAATCCCTCACGCGCCAGGCGGGCAAAATTCGGTGAGGAATCGGGGCTCTCATACCAATCGCGCTTTCTCGAACCGCCCCCGTTGATCAGCCAGATGAGGTGTCTGGTCTTGAAATCGGCGGTGAGGCCGCTGAGCCTGAAAGCAGCCGCTGCCACAGTATTCCTGACGAAATTTCTTCGATCCATGGCAATGTCCCGCCAGAAGAATAGCCGCGAATCGATATTGCGGCTATATTTCTGTCTGCAAAGATAATATGAGCCAACTCGTCAATTTCCTGTTGCGGCACGGCTACGCAGTTATTTTCGTCTCGGTATTTGCGGAACAGGCCGGTTTGCCTTTGCCGGCTGTTCCGGTGCTTGTTACAACCGGAGCCCTTTCTCGATCGGGCTACTTCAGTTTTTCGAGAGTGATACTGACCGCGATCGCAGCTTCCCTGGTAGCGGACGTGATCTGGTATCAACTCGGCCGGCGTTACGGCCGATCGGTGCTGAATGTCATATGCAAACTCTCCCTTGAACCCGACTCCTGTGTCCGCCGCACGGAGGACGCCTTCGCGCGGCGTGGGTTATGGACATTAGTCTTCGCAAAGTTCGTTCCTGGATTGAATTCCGCAACAGTTCCCCTTGCGGGAATGATTCGAACGCCTCCCGCTCGTTTTTTGCTCTTTGATACTGCCGGACTCCTGTTGTGGACAACCGCTTATACGTCGCTCGGATACATTTTCAGCGAACAGGTTGAGCTGGTTATCACGTATCTGTATAACCTCGGCGTTTCATTTTTCGTTCTGGTGGTTGCGTCGATTTCCGTGTACATCGCGTTCAAATTCCGGCAGCGGAGTAAATTCCTCGCAACGCTGACGGCAGCCCGTATCACGCCGGAGGAGCTCCAGTCCAAGCTTGAAGCGAAACAAGGCGTGATCGTTTTCGATCTGCGCAATCAACTCGATGTCACGACGGATCGCGTCCGCATCCCTGGCGCATTCCATGTTCTTCCCGAACATCTGGAAATGGACCATCGCGACGTTCCGGCGGACCAGGACCTCGTGCTCTACTGCACCTGTCCAAACGAAGCCACCAGCGCGCGCGTCGCCCAGCGGCTGCTGCAAATGGGATTTTCAAGAGTGCGCCCTTTGGCTGGCGGCCTGGACGCGTGGCGGAGCCGGGGTTTCCCCGTGGAAAACATCGACGCCTGAAGAGGAATTAAGGTGACGTTGATCGAATTCCGCACTTCAGAAATTCGATCAACGTCACCTTAATTCCCTTTAATTCTCTTCGTCAGACAGCCTTCGGTTGGGCTGAAATCCTTTGTAGAGCCGTGGCCAGGTGAGTTGATATGTCGGCCAGGAAGGCTTTGTCCTCGGGGCTCAGGGGCCGGCTGCGGTTCAGCAGTTGGAGGACGCCAATAACGCCACCGCCGCTATTGATGATCGGAATGCAGTAGATGTCTCGCGTCTCGTATCTCAGGATCGGGTCGAATTTTGCATCGAAACGATCGTCGGCATAGGCGTCCTCGGTATCAATGGATTTTCCGCTCTGAGCAACGATTCCGGCGATTCCCGATCCGACAGGGACCGCTATTTCGCCAACAAGCATCCGGTCCGCCACAATCGAGCGAACCTCCTGAGCCTTTGGATCCACAATGAAAATGGTTCCACGATCGAAGCCGATCTCGTCCCGAACGATCTTCAGGACTACTCGGCTTAAGTCGGCGAATGTCAGCGCTGCACTCAATTGCCTGGCTGTTTCTAAAGCGTTGCGGCGTTCACTCATATAGGGGCAGCATTATATAGAGGCGTCTCCGCCGTTAGCAACGCCGGTCGACAGTACCGAAGGCATCGGGATTTCGTATCCATCTCTCATGCGATATTTCTCGACGCCATTCCGGATTTCAGCCCGGATTGCGTTGAGCGCCTGCTCTTTTTGCCCACGCAGCAATGCCGCCGTACGGACAGCTGCATTGGACATGGTGTAAAACACGAAATCCGCCGAATCGAAACGCCAGACCTGCGGAATCCGCGACACGGCAACATCAGTGAAGCCCGCCGCGGCCAAAGTCCTCGCGGATTCGGCAGCATCACTGAATCGGAAGAACGGCGGACCGGGAGGAATGGGCACGTTCATATCGCCGTGTTTCTGAATCGCTCCCAGAACAATTCCGAACGCTGCCGCCTTATCCGGAGTATCCCAGACGGTGAAGGCGACCCGGCCGCCTTTGCGGAGTACGCGATGCGCTTCAGCGAGCGCCTGCTCGGGCCGCGAAAGATGCAGCATGCCGAAATTCATCACGACGGCATCGAAGCTTGCATCGGGCAGCGCAAGTCTCTCGGCATCGCCCTCCCGAAAGTCCACCTGCGGAAAACGCCGACGCGCTTCGGCCACCATTTCGGATGAAAAATCGACGCCGAGCGCACTCGCGCCGCGCTCAAAGGCAGCGCCTGCGGCATAGCCCGGCCCGCAGGCGACATCCAAAAGCCGGACGCCGGCAGCCGCTCCGGCAGCGTCGAGCAGTGAGGCGATCGACTGCCTGGTGATGCCTGCAAAGGAGTCGTGGTAGCGGCCGGCAACTTCCTGCCATCCGTGGTGTTCAAAATCGTGAAAAGCCTTCGGGTCTGTGGTCATTTTCGGGGTTTACTGCGAGGCTGCCTGCGCGCGCGCCTTTCCGCGAGGGATGTGGCGTAACTGCGCAATGTCTTCAACGGTGAGACAAATACTCAGAGGTTCCCGGATTTCCTGTTTCTCCAAAAGAACCCGGATTTTCTCGTAGCAGATACTGGCGCTCTCCTGGTACGAAATGCGATTTGTTCCCGTGAACATCGCCCCTGGAATATCGAGCGACACCCGCGCCGATTCCTGCCGGGCGGACGTGATCGAAAAACCAAATCGCCGCCCGCCGTCCGGAGTGACTTCAAAGCCCAGATAACGGATGTTTTGCCCGGTGTCGCCGATCATGCGTGGCTGATTATACTGAAACAATCCGTGCCTCCGGGCTGAAAATCACTCGCGTTGGACTTTGGCGTAACGGTAAGATGTGGCTTCCGGTCCGGCAACTTCGCCCAGGCAATTGCGGACTGGGTCAAAGGAATGACGATCCCTGCTCTGTCTCACAGGACACCTCTTCGGGATGCCTATCGCCTGAACGCGATTCAGATACCCGCGCTGCGCGCGTTAGGGTTTGGGACGCTCAGTGTCTGCGTTTTCTTCTACCAACTTCTGGTAGACCGCACATTCACATGGAACGGCTACCTGGAATTTCTGTCTGTGATCGCCCTGTACTGTACGGGGTCATGGCTCGCGCTTCGGTTCGCATACATCAAACGCCGCCGCGTCGATTTCGGTCTTGTTTTTCTGATTGTCGATCTTGTCTTTTTCCACTACGTCATCTACAACTCGGGCGCGGACAACAGTGTTCTGTTTTTCGTGCTAGTGATGCGCGTTTCCGATCAGGGATACAGCGGAACGCGCCGGATGTTTTTCTTTGCCCACCTGACTGCGGCGATGTACGCGGTATTCCTGATATATCTCGCAGTTGTGGAACAGCGCCCTGTCGAATGGGGCTTGCAGGCCGTAAAACTGATGTTCGTATACGGAATGAACATTTACGTGGCAGCGACGTCGCGGCCCGGCCAGGTCATCCGCGACAGGCTCATGCACACCGCTCGCGCCGGGCGGCGCCTGAACCGGCAATTACAGAGAAAGTCGCGGCAACTCGAAGAGGCGAAGGCGCGGGCGGCGGCAGCGAACCAATCCAAGAGCGAATTCCTTGCAAACATGAGTCACGAGATCCGGACGCCGATGAATGCCGTCATCGGCATGACCGAACTCGCCTTGAACACAGACCTGGCGCCCGAACAGAAGCGGTATCTCCACATTGTCAGATCGTCGGCCGACGCCCTTCTCGAAATCATCAATGACATTCTCGACTTCACGAAGATCGAAGCGGGGAAGCTGGATCTCCACGTGGCAACATTCAGGCTGCGAGAGACGCTCGGGGACACACTGTCGGCGCTCGCGCACAAAGCCGCCGAAAAGGATCTCGAACTCGCCTGTCAGGTCAACAACTCGGTGCCCGATAATCTGGTCGGCGATACAAGCAGGCTTCGGCAGATTCTGACAAATCTCGTCGGAAATGCGATCAAGTTCACCGACAAGGGCGAGGTGTTCATCCGGGTGGGAATCGCCAGCCAGACCGATAATGAGATCACGCTCGAGTTCATGGTCTCCGATACCGGAATCGGAATCCCACAAAACAAGCAACAGCTGATTTTCGAATCCTTCGTCCAGGGTGACGGCTCGCTGACGCGGAATTATGGCGGAACCGGTCTCGGCCTGTCGATCTCCCTGCAGCTCGTGAAAATGATGGGTGGCGGCATCTGGGTGGAGAGCGACGTCGGACACGGCAGCCAGTTCCACTTCACGGCGAAATTCGGCACCGATGCCGCTGTCCAGGTCGAAGATATCCCCGCCGTCCCGAAACTGCGGCGCGCCCCGCAACGCATGCGCGTCCTTCTTGCCGAAGACAACGAAGTCAATCAGCAACTCGCCGTTGAACTCCTCGACATGCGCGGCCACTCCGTGCACGTCGCCCGCAACGGTGTCGAAGTCATAGCCGCCCTGCAGAGCAACCGTTTCGACGTCATCCTGATGGACATACAGATGCCGGAAATGGACGGCTTTCGCGCAACCTCGCTCATCCGGGAAAAAGAAGAGTCCACCGGCGAGCACATTCCAATTGTTGCAATGACGGGTTTCGCCATGAAGGGCGACCGGCAGCGATGCCTCGACGCCGGCATGGACGACTACATTTCTAAACCTATTCGCTCCAGGGAACTGGTCGAAGCCATCGAGAATTTCGCGGCGACGGATTAGACCTACCAGAACGTTGAAATCTCAACGACAAAGAAGTAAGATGCTCCTCAGCCATGTCCCAAGGGTTCAGCAAATCTCTGCATTTCATACCGACCACGTGAAATCTCCACTGCAAGCGCAATTCTCATGAAGAAAGGTCCCAAGAGGTAACAATGCCAGTTCGTTTGTTTGTAGGGAACCTTCCCTACGATGCAACCGAGGAGGAACTCCGGCAACATTTTTCGGTCGCCGGCCCGGTGTCGTACGTGTTCATGCCAATGGATCGCGAGACAGGCAAGAAGCGTGGATTCGCGTTTGTCGAGTTCGATACCGCGGACCAGGCGCAGGAAGCCATCCGCCAGTTCAACAACCAGGCTTTCAAGGGAAGACCCCTCGCGGTAAATGAGGCGCGAGCCAGGGAAAGCCGTCCCGCATCGCCGGTTACAGGCGGCGGCTTCCGCCCCATGGGAGGAGCGCCCAGGCCGCCATTTGGCGGCCGGCCACCGGATGGCGGCTTCGGTTCCAGTCCCGGCCCCGCGGATTCCGGCAGGTTGGAACGCCCAAGCCGGAAGTTCGGTCCCGACTCGAAACCTGCCCGCGCCCGCAGCCAGCGCTTTCCCAAGCCGGAAGGCACCAAGCGCTCTTTCAAGGAAAGATACACAGGGCAGCTTTTTGGCGTGGACGACGAGGACGAAACGAAGGGCGATCCCGAGATCGACGATTTCGCGACGAGCGCCGAGGACGGCGAAGACAGCACGGACGAGTAGGAAGAAAAGATGTGGGGACAGACTCCGAATTCCTGAACTTCGGAATTCGGAGTCTGTCCCCATATCTTTTGTCCGGACCGGCTTTTTTCCTTTTTAGACCTCCCGCCTGATTTCTTGTCTATTCCGTCATGACCGACGGACAGAAGATTACCCATTTGCTCAGCCGCGCCACTTTTGGACCAAAACCCGGCGATGCCGCGCTCGTGCAGAAAATGGGCACTGGACCATACGTCGATCAACAACTTCACTTTGAGCACATCGACGACACCGCCACCGGCGCGAGGCTTCTGCCTTTTAAGACGCTTCGAATGAGCCTTGATGAGGTATTCGCTATCAACCCGCCTCGGCCCCTGTTGATGGAACTCGCCGCACAGAAAATCATCCGCGCCGTCTATAGCGAACATCAGCTCCATGAAGTCATGACGGACTTCTGGTACAACCACTTCAACGTTTTCTGGGGCAAGGGCGCCGACCGCTGGCTCACAACGGACTTTGAGCTCAATGCCATCCGTCCGCATGCCATGGCAAGGTTCAAGGATCTGCTTCTGGCAACGGCAAAGAGTCCGGCCATGCTCTTCTATCTCGACAACTACATCTCAACCACACAACGGGCCGGCATCAATGAGAACTACGCGCGCGAGCTGATGGAACTTCACACGATGGGCGTGGACGGCGGCTACACCGAGCAGGACGTCCGGGAAGTGGCGCGCGCGTTTACGGGGTGGAGCATTCGACGGCCGCGACAAAGCGGGCGGTTCATGTTTCGTCCTCGAATGCATGACGACAACGAAAAGACCGTTCTTGGCCACAAACTGAAAGCGGGCGGCGGAATCCGGGACGGCGAGACCGTGATCGGAATTCTCGCCGGGCATCCCAGCACCGCGCGATTCATCGCCTTCAAGCTCGTACGCCGATTCGTCAGCGATAGTCCACCCGCCTCGCTTGTGAACAAGGTCGCATCGGTATTTGCCGAAACAGCCGGCAACATTCGGGAAATGCTGCGTACCATCCTCACCTCAGCCGAGTTCTACGCGCCTGAGGCGCATCTGGCAAAAACGAAGTCGCCGTTTGAACTCGCCGTGTCGGCCATCCGCGCGCTGAACGGAAACACAGACGGTTCACGCCGGCTTGCGCAGATGATTGCGCGCATGGGCCAACCTTTGTATCAGTATCAGCCGCCAACCGGATTTCCGGATGGCGCCGATCATTGGATAACCAATGGCACGCTGATCGAACGGCTGAACTTCGGAATAGCGCTCGCAGCCAACAGAATCCCGGGCACCGGTGTCGACATCGGCGCATTCGGAGATTTTCAGGCCGCTGCAATCCATCTCGGTTCAGAGGAGTTTCAAAAACGATGAGAACCCGGCGCCTGTTTCTCAAGGAGAGCGGAATCTCGCTTGCAGGTTTTGCAACGGCGCCGCCGTTCCTGCTGCGAACGGCCCTGGCGCAGAAGACTGTGGTAACCGGCAAAGACCGGCCTGTCCTGATCGCCGTATTCCAGCGCGGCGCCGCCGACGGCGTCTCGATGGCCGTACCGTTCGGCGACAAGCACTACCACGCGGCACGGCCGCAGATTGCGATCGACCAACCGATCGATCTCGATGGTTTTTTCGGCCTGCATCCCGCGCTCGCGTCACTGAAGCCGATTTACGATGAAGGGCATCTGGGCGTCGTTCACGCCGTCGGTTCCCCGAATCACACACGCTCTCACTTCGACGCCCAGGACTACATGGAATCGGGTGCTCCAGGAAACAAGGGCGTCGCAGATGGCTGGTTAAATCGCACGTTGATTCGAAAACCTGACTACGATGCGAGCGCGTTCCGAGCCGTGTCGTTCACCTCCACCACTCCACGGTCTCTCATGGGACCCGCTCCGGTTGTATCGATGACACGCATTTCCGATTTCAGCATCCTTGGCGGAACTGCCACAGCGGAGGCCGCGATTGTCTTCCAGAAGATGTATCCGGAAACGTTTGCGGCGGTAAGCATGCTCAGGCAGGCGAACCCGCAGCAATACTCTCCGGCTCGCGGAATTCAGTATCCGGGCACGCCGTTCGGCCAGGCCATGCTTCAAATCGCCCAACTCATAAAGGCGGATGTCGGGCTTGAAGTCGCGTTCGCCGAGCTCGGCGGCTGGGATACGCACGCCAACCAGGGAGCCACGGAGGGACAACTTGCCGCCCGGCTGCGGGAATTCGGCGACTCCCTTGCCGCGCTGTATCGCGATCTGGGCGACCGCATGCGAAACGTCGTCCTGTTGACCATGACGGAATTCGGCCGATCCATCCGGCAGAACGGATCGGGCGGAACCGATCACGGCCACGCCAGTTGCTCGCTCGTTCTCGGTGGGCCTGTCAAAGGCGGAAAAGTCTACGGCGATTGGCCGGGCCTGGCGAAGGATCAGCTTTTCGAACAGCGCGATCTGGCGATCACCACCGACTTTCGCGATCTGTTCGCGGAAATCCTGGCCAGGCACATGAATGTTTCAGACGTCGCCACAGTTTTTCCGGGGTTTCGTCCTGCTCAGGTTCCGCCGAACTTGATGTAGACGCCGATGATCTTCCCGAGGACGGGCTGCCTCGTTGGCTGGACAGTCAACTGCGCCTGATGTTCGAGGATGAAATCGACGGTTCGCGCGCGTTCTTCAGGGGTCATTTCGGCACCTTAGGGGAAAGGCAAAAGGCGGGTCGCGTATAACACCGCGTGCTACGCTTAAAACCCAGAGGTACCCGGAATGTCTCTGCTCAGCGATCACGATCTCTACCTGTTTAACGAGGGCAGCCACGTGCGGCTGTATGAACGGCTGGGCGCGCATCCGCGCACAGTTGACGGAAACGCCGGAGCGAACTTTGCCGTCTGGGCGCCGAACGCTGAAAAAGTGTTTGTGATGGGAAGCTTCAACGGATGGAATGCCGGAAGCCATCCGATGGCCCCGATCGGCCAGTCGGGCATCTGGGAGACGTTTGTTCCTGGAGTTGCCCGGGGAGATGCCTACAAATTCCGCGTGGCATCCCGCCACAACAATTACAGCGTCGACAAGGCCGATCCATTCGCGCTCCACACCGAGACGCCGCCGCATACCGCTTCCAGGGTGTGGGACCTGGACTACGCCTGGGAAGACACGAACTGGATGTCGGGCCGGGCGGCGCGAAATTCACTCCACGCCCCAATGTCGATTTATGAAGTTCATCTTGGATCGTGGCGCCGCGTTCCCGAAGACTCGAATCGCTCCCTGAGCTATCGCGAGATCGCCCAGCCGCTCGCCGACTATGTGACCGAGATGGGATTCACTCACATCGAGTTTCTCCCCTTGACCGAGCATCCCTTTTACGGTTCCTGGGGATACCAGACCACGGGCTACTTTGCGCCAACCAGCCGGTACGGCACGCCGCAGGACCTGATGTACCTGATCGATTACCTGCATCAGCGCGGCATCGCCGTGATTCTGGATTGGGTCCCGTCGCATTTTCCGACCGACGACTGGGCGCTGGGCTTCTTTGACGGAACGCATCTCTACGAGCACTCGGATCCGCGGAAGGGAATTCACAAGGACTGGGACAGCTACATTTTCAATACCGGCCGGCACGAGATTCGCAGCTTCCTCATGAGCAGCGCCGTGTTCTGGCTCGACCAATACCACATGGATGCCCTGCGCGTGGATGCCGTGGCATCGATGCTGTACCTCGATTACTCACGCAAAGAGGGTGAGTGGATTCCCAATCAATTCGGCGGCCGCGAAAACATCGACTCGATCGATTTCCTGCAGCGCTTCAACGCCGAGGTTTACCAGCATCACCCCGGCGTTCAGACGATCGCGGAGGAATCCACGTCCTGGCCGATGGTTTCCCATCCCACATATGCCGGCGGTCTCGGATTCGGCCTGAAGTGGGATATGGGATGGATGCACGACACGCTGCAGTACATGAGCCACGAGCCGATTTACCGGAAGTATCACCACAATGAACTGACATTCCGGGCGC
>CAMBFR010000103.1 GCA_945865815.1 Candidatus Sulfopaludibacter sp. SbA3 | reverse complement strand
AAGAAAGAAGAAGGCAGCCTGATGGAAATGTGCAAAACCCTGCTGGGTTTCGCACATTTCCACAGGCACGGCGGCGATGAACTTAAAACAACAAAACCGGACAGATCACTTGCTACAAAAACCGGACATTTCTACTTGCTACCGACACTAAATTATTTTGTGATTGTATCGCGTAGCGCGATTGAGTGTATTTCCTATAATAGCTACACCAGCGTGGGGGAGACACTTTGCACGTGAGTTGCTATGTAGACGGCAGCTTTTTGTACGAAATGTCGAACCAGCGGATCTTCTGGTGGAGCGAAACCACATCCCCGATCACGATGGTCGCCGGGCCTTGCGGGGGAATGAGATCGTGCGCGATGTTTCCGAGAGTTCCAATCAGGGTTTCCTGATGGGGCCGCGCTCCGTTTGCAACGATCGCCACGGGAGTCGAAGCCGCACAGTCGTCCGCAACGAAGCTCTCGACAATCGACGGCAGTTGCGCGAGACCCATTAGAACCACCACCGTTCCGCCCGCCTTGACCAGGCTTCGTGCGGCAGCCCACTCGCCGGATTGGAGATCGTGCGAGCGGCTTCCGGTGATCACCATGAAGGAGTGCGCGTGCCGGCGGTGCGTTACCGGAATGCCGGCATAAGCCGGCACGGCGATGGCGCTCGTGACGCCCGGTACGACCTCAAATGGAATGCCTGCTGCAACCAGCGCCTCGGCCTCTTCGGCGCCCCGGCCGAATACAAAAGGATCGCCTCCTTTGAGCCGGCATACGGTTTTGCCGAGTTGTGCACGCTCAATCAGCAGGCGATGAATATGATCCTGTTGTTCGTCTTCATTGCCCGGCTGTTTTCCCACATCGATGACTTCGGCATTCGGGCGGACTTCCTCGAGGAGCCGGCGGTCTATCAGGCGATCGTGTAAAACCACATCCGCTTCGCGCAGGCACGTCAAACCCCGAACCGTGATCAGTTCCGGATCACCCGGGCCGGCGCCGACAATATATACAGTGCCTGGAACCTTCATTTCTTTTATGGCTGCGCCCTGTCGGATTTGCATTCGCAGCCGCTCATCGTGTGGGCTGCTCCTGTTGCACGTATTCCTCGATAACCTGCCGAATCAGCCGCTCTGCTCCTTCGCGATCTCCGCTGGATAACAACGGCAGGACACCGCTCTCAATGATTCTGTAGTGGAGTTCCTTCCGGCGTTCGACATCGGAAATCCGTTGCCGGATTTCCGGGCGAATTCCGGCGAGGAGATCCAGCAGTTCGCCGTACTCCGGCCCGATCAGGCCGGAAAGCCGCTGCCGCAGGTACGCCGCCAGGCCGGGACTCTTCGCATTGGTGGAGATGGCCACCGTCACATCGCCCTGTTGAATGATGGCCGGCGCGATGAAGTCGCACAGGTCCGGTTCATCCACGGTGTTGACGATCGCGCCCGATCGCTTCGCCTCTTCCCAGACAATCTCGTGAACGCCGGGATCATCGGTCGCCGAAATCACGAGAAACGCGCCCGCGCAATCGCCGCCTTCGTAACAGCGCCGTTGAAGAGCGATCGTGCTGGAAACCGCCAGCGATTCCAGATGGGGCGTCACGGTGGGGCTGATGACGGTTACCTGCGCCCCACAATCCACAAGCAATTGCACTTTGTGCTCCGCGATCCTGCCGCCGCCGATCACCACAACGCGCTTGCCATTCAGATTCAGGAATGCCGGATAGAACATCATCAGCTCTTTTTCTTTTCGTAGAATTCCGCGACGGCGCTTACAAGAGAAGCCATCTTGGGTTCCTTTGGAAGGATCTTCGGTACGACACCGTGTTCGCCAAGGGCGCGAGTCGTTACTTCGCCGATCGACGCCACGACCGAGCCGCTATTCAGGCAATTGGTGAGGGCCAGCGCGTTCCCCAGACCGGTGGCGGCTTCGAAAAGGAAATGCGCCTGAAAAGCGCTCGTGAATGGAATCACATCGATCTCCCTTTCCAACAATTTCTCCACGAGCGCGTTGATCGCAGTCCGGTCCGAGGCCGATCCGTAGTTGTAAACCTGCACCGTCTGAATGTCGGCGCCCTGAGAGACCAGCGCAGAACAGAGTTCCGGATTCGGCACGCCGTAGAGCTGCACGCCCACACGCTTTCCGCGAAGATCGATGGCGCCGAGCGTCTCGATGATGCCGGCCGACGTCGGAACCTTTGGCGTGATGTCGACCTTGATACCAGCCTGATGAAGTGCGGTCACAGGCTTGGGCCCGCGCGCTACGATCGTCATCTTTTGAAGCGCGGCCAGTACATCGGGTTTCGATCCCATCGATTCGGCTTCCGCCAGCAGGAGCCGCGCCCCGACACCGGTGAGAAAAACCATCATATCCAGGGAGCCGGAGGTGATCCGTCGAACGAACTCCTGTAACTCGCCGCGATTTTCGACCGGCCGCTCTTCCATAAGCGGGCAGATATGCAGCTTCGCGCCAAGTCGTTCGAAGAGCTTCGCGAATTCCTTCGTATAGCGATGTTCGGTTATGGCGACGGTGATGTTTTCCAGCGGCTGGGACATACAGCCACAATTATGCCACTGCACCCGGAATTCTCATTGTTCACTGTTCAATTCCCATTTTCCATTTGAAGGCGCTGAAGGAATCGGGCCTCACGGGCGGCGCCTACCAATTGCGAAGCGAAAGGTCTTTCAGGCCTTGAAAGATGAGAATTGAGAATTGAACAATGAACATTGAGAATTCGGTCAACGTCCCCCGAATTCCCCGTCCAGGTGTCAGCACCACGGACACCAGTGAAAGGGAGGGCGGAAGAACGTGATCAGGCGGCCAAAACTCATGACTCCAATCCACATGGACAGGGAAACCCCGCCCACGATCCTGGCGGCAAGGGGCGCTTCCTCACCAGGTCCGCGGGTCTTAATCTTCCCGAATACGAGCAGGTAAAACACGAGTACGTTGACTCCGGCAACCCCCATGCACAGGAATTTGAGCTGAACGGCGGGGTTGTACATGTATTGATCGGGCGCGCCGGAGAGGAATGAAATCCCGGTCATCACGTTGATGAGGTATCCCGCGATGCCGAACGGGATGAATTTGTGGAATGCCGCTATCGGTATGCCTTTTCCAACCCCAAGCAGACGCAGGTCGAACGATCCGACGGTTCCTATCAGAATCGAAAGCCCTATGAAGTGCAGGCTCTCTGCGATCGGCCATGACCACTTGTAGTCCACCATGAGGTTGTGCAGGGGCGTGTTCTGCAGCCAATTGGCAAGGGATAGCATCAGGGAATCCATACCCAAAATCTCCGTGCTACAAATTGAAATCGACATCCAGCCGGCTATACGTATATGCAAGGAAGCGGCCGGCCGTGATTGCCGCTGCCCACAGGAAGAGCGACGTCACCGCCCAGATTCTGCCCTTCCTCGGCACGATGCCGTGCTCCAAACCTGGATCGCGCAGCACGCGATCGCGAAGCAGCCGGGTATGCCCCAGGGCCAGCGCAATACATATCAGCTTGAAATAGAAGACAGGATTCGTCAGCGCCTTCGTGGGGTAAGCGATCAGGAGCAGGACACCCGACGCCGCGTTCAACCAGAACCCCCATTTCATAATCGGGAAAAATTTTTCCATCCGCGACAGGGGCACAAATGGCGCAATGCCGAGAATGCGCAGGCCCATGGCGGCATTGGCGCCGGCGAGGAATGCCATTCCGATTGTGTGAAAAATAAGAACCGCCGGAAACGCCAGAAGGGACGGAGACTCGCGCATCCAGACACTGAGCGCGCTGTCTTCGATCCACCGGAAGAGGGGGTCCATGCGCGCCAGTGTACTGGAGAGAGATTGATTGCTGAAGTGCAAACTCAGCATGTTATGGTCGATCTCAGGAGGATCGACATGTCCCAGGCATATGACGCCGCATTTCAGGGCAGCCGTGGAGCCTTTAGCGAAGATGCTTCGTATCAGTTGCTGTCGAAGGAAGCGCGCCTGCTGCCCTGCGACCGGCTCGAGGATGTGTTTGAAGTTGTCAGCGCCGGGCGGGCCCGCTGCGGCGTGGTGCCCATCGAGAACACGCTCGCCGGCTCCATTCATCGCTGCTACGACCTGCTGAACGAGCACGAGCTGAAGATTATCGGAGAGACGATCTGCCGCATCGAACATGCGCTCATTGCCCGGCCCGGAGTCGAACTGAAGCAGATCCGCAAGGCGATGTCGCATCCGGTTGCCCTGGCGCAATGCGAAAACTTCTTCAGGCAGCATCCGGAGATCGAGCAGGTTTCCGTTTTCGACACGGCCGGCGCTGTCGAAAACATGATGCGCGGCGGACCGAACGATTGCGCCGCCGTGGCCAGCCGCCGCGCCGCGGAAGTTTATGGCGGAGTCGTTCTTGCCGCAGGCATCCAGGACCATGCCGAAAACTACACCCGATTTCTTCTGATCACTCCGGGCAGGGACGTTACGCCTGAAGGTTCCTCCGACTTCAAGACCACGCTCGTCTTTCGAATCGCCAACCTGCCGGGCGGTCTCTATCAGGCGCTGCGGCCATTCGCGGAGCGCCGCATCGACTTATCAAAACTGGAAAGCCGTCCGGTTCGCGGAGCGCCGTTCGAGTATCTGTTTTATCTCGATTTGATCGGGTGCGACGATCAAGCCCGGATAACCGGCGCGCTCGACGAGTTGAGCCGCATGGCGGCGTCCATGCGCGTGCTGGGAAGCTATCGACGGTTCAAAGGGAAATAGCGAGGCGCGAAGAAAGTTGCCGCCGTCCGTTGGGGCGACTATCATCCGAAGCACAATGACGATTTACAACCTGCTCCTATTATTGATTTTGCAGACGGATTTGCTGGCTGTTCAAATGCACAGGCTTCTCCGCGCGGGAGATGCTTACAACGCGGGGCTGGCGATGGATAGCTATGGGGATCCGAAGACAATCTCCAACAATTACATACAGGTTTCGAATTATCTGTATTGGACGGCCAGCGACTTGCCCTCGTGTATCACGTTCAGCCAGCTGGGCATCGATACCAGTCTCGCGAACGCCCGTCAGGTTCAGAGCAGCAACCCGCCGCTTGCCGCAGCCCTGCAGCAGTCGGCAGCCACGCTGGCGTACAACCTTGCGTCTTTCACATGGCCGGGTTGGGGCGAACCGGGAATCGAGATAACGCCGGCCGACCTCGCGAAGGGGTTTATGGCCGCCGAAATGGCCGTTCAACTGAGAACGCAGTTGAATGCCGAACCACAAGGCATGTTCGATGCGAACTGGGCGCTCGGCGCCCATGAACTCGCCCGCGGCCGATACCGGGAGGCCAGAGCGGCTTTTGAGAAATCGCTCCTGATTGCTTCCGGAGCCGGATTGCGGGGGAGCACACTGTTGGCCCGCGGATACATCGGAATCACGAAGGCCGCCGCTAAATCAGACGCGGATCAGGGCGAGGCAGAACTAAAAGAGGCGAAGGATGCGCTGATCGCGCAGGGAATCGAGGATGGCCAGTCCCTTGTCAGCCAACTCGACACCGCCTATCGCGTTTTCGTCAATCGTTGATCGCCTGAGCCGCGCAGAGATCGGGGGACAGACTCCGAATTCCGAAGTTCAGGAATTCGGAGTCTGTCCCCCGATCTCTGCCGATGACTTCTATCCCAGAGGATGGCGCCATCGAAGGCCTGGGAATCGGCTGTAGTCGCGGTCGGTGGTGATCCATTCACTGCCGGACTCGATTGCAAGCGCGGCAAGATAGGCATCGGGAACGAGATTCCCCTTTATTCCCGCTGCCTTGCTGAGGCCGGTGAAGATATCCCAGTGTCTGGGCCCGGGCGTAATCCGGACACAGTGGGGCTGATCGCGAATCTCCGAGGCAAACTCCAACGCCTTTGTCATCGAACTGGGAACCGAGAAAACAGCAGGATGCGTCACGATTCGTAGAAATCCGCTGAGGACCAATTCGGAGACACCATAAGCCTGATTGCCATTGACGACGGCCTCCAGCCAGTCTCGCATCGCCGGATGATTCGACGCGTCACTACGATGTGCGTAGACCAGAACATTGACGTCCAGGAGAATCATCGCTTTTTTTCAAGGAAATCCAATAGTGAAGCGCTGTCGTCCAGATCGACTCCGGGTTTGACGCCCCTGCCGCCTACGGTGGTCAGACGGACCTTCTTGCGGGCTCTGAGCCGATCCGGCTGCAGGCTCTGCTTTAGAGCATCCTCGATTACCGTCGTCATCGTCCGGCCCGTGCTGGCGGCGACTGCTTTGATCCTTGCCAGCAGGTGGTCGTCGAGATGAATAGTGGTGCGCATATGCGAGAGTGTAGCATCAAAGCATACGGAGTGGATGTCCATACATCGATGGGAGCCTGGAGCCGCAAGCGCTCTCCATGTGGATCTACTTCTTCAGGTCTGCCGCCCAGTTCACAACGAGGGAGATTGCCGAGGATGTTGCGGTGTCGACGAACGAGTTCACGAGAAAACGGCGGCCGTCCACAGTGGGAGAGTAGCTGTTTCGAGCTGACAACACCTGTGTGTTCATTTTGAACAGAGGATGCGGCACTCCGGGCTGAAATGTCGAGCCGGACTGGACATCCACGGCCATGAGCGTGCCGTCGAAGGCGACATAGAACAGCTCCTTGCCATCGCGGCGCCACTGCGGCTGCAACCCTCCAGATGTGGATATCTGCCATTTCCCTCCGGACTGTGGGAACGGCTGGACGTAGGTTTCAAACCGGCCGGACTCGTTTGAAGCGTAAGCCATCCATCGGCTGTCCGGCGAAAGGACGTTTTCATATTCGCCGAAGTTCGTCTGGAGGTACGGAATCGGCTTTCGATCGCCGGTCAGGGGCAGCACGTGAAGGTCTTGGTTGGTTGTGGAATGGTTCTCGTGATATGTAATGAAACGCCCGTCGAAGGACCATCCGAAGACCACACCGCTGGCGGATGTCTCTAAAATCAACTCGTCCTTGCCTGCCCCGCTCGAGATCTTCTGGTACAGCCCTGGTCCTCCTTCCCGGTTTGAGTGGAAGACAATCGATGAACCATCCGGAGACCAGATGGGGTACTGGTCCACGGCCGCATCGAAAGTAAAGCGGGTGTTGGTTCCCCGTACGAGATCCATGACCCAGACGTCCCCATCGCGCGTCACGGCAATCTTCTTTTCATCGGGCGAAAGCACCGCGTGAGCGTAATTCCCCTGGGGGCCGGCTGTGCCCAGGTTTTTGCCGTCGCGATCAAACCACGTGAGCTGAGTCGCCGCCCCGCCGCCTGTTCGAAATAACAACGTGCCATCGGATGACACAGAAAACGAACCCAGGTTAGCTACGGCTGCGATATGTTCCGCCACCGGCTCGGCTTCCCCGGCAAATTCGAGCCGCTCCGGATCGAATGCGCGAGCGACGAGCGTATCTTCTCGTAAGAACAACAGGTATCCGGCGGATGCGAATACCGCATTCGAAGGCGTGGCGGTCAATCGCTTCTTGTCGTTCGAATCGAGCGAACCGGCATAGACTCCACTCGCCTCGCCTGCCGCGTTGATCCTGTAGATGAAGTGCTTTCCGCCGGGCAGAAAAGACGGCCAGCGGTGACTACCTTCGGAGTTCCTGGAGTCCAGCGTTGTCGCCGGTTGGGGTTCGCCTCCTTCCGCCGATACGCGAAGCAGGGGCGATCCAAGCTCCGGGGCAAAGATGATGACGCCATCCGCGTTCCATGCGCCGCCACGGCCGTTTTCCGCCGCACACAAGGTTTGCGGCGGCCCCCCCGATATTTCGATCTTCTTCAGCTTTCCGTCCGCAAAAAACCGAGGAAGCGGCTGTCCGGCGACCAAAAGGGATAGGTCGCGCCGTCGGTTCCCGTCAGGGGCTGCACCGTGAAGGAACGGAGGCTTCGAATCCAGATGAGAACTTTTCCGGCCTCGTCCCGCGCGCCAAACGCGATCCGCTGCCCATCGGGCGAAATGACGCCGGTCACGGCGTCGCTGAAATTCGCTTCGGCCGGATGTTCGACCGAGAAACGCATGACGGCGGGCTGTGCCGCAGGCGGAATCATGGCGATGTAAACGGCCGCAACTGCCGCAATGATAATGGCAAGCATTGTGGCGGCCGGGAAGACGCGGCGCCAGAGCGGGCGTGAAGCCGGTAACGGCGGCCGCGAGAGATCGGCGGCGGGCGCCACCACGTCCGGATACGCGATGGTTTCCTCGATCGCGATGCGCGCATCGGCGGCGGCGTGCACGCGATTTCGCGGTTCCTTGACCAGGCAACGGCGCAACAGGTCGCGCAGCCGTGATGGCGTCTCCGCGGGAAGCGCGCTCCAGTCCGGTTCCTTCATCATGACCGCCGCCATGGTCTCCGACACGGTTTCGCCCGAAAACATCATCCGCCCCGTGAGCATCTCGTAGAGGACGACTCCCAAGGCCCAGATGTCGGCCCGCTTGTCCGCCTTCTTGCCCTTCGCCTGCTCCGGCGACATGTAGGCCGCCGTTCCGAGAATCACGCCTTGCATGGTGGCGGCCATACTGATGGTTGGCGACTGCGATAAATTCATATCGGCCGTCTGCGCTTCGCAGGCTTTAGCGAGCCCAAAGTCGAGCACCTTCACTTTCCCATCCGGCGTGACTTTCACATTCGCGGGTTTCAGATCCCGATGGATGATTCCTTTCTCGCTCTCGTGTGCCGCTTCCAGCGCTTCCGCGATCTGCTTCGCAATATCGAGCGCCTCGTTGACGGGAATCGGCCCGCGTTTGATGCGTTCGGCCAAAGTCTCCCCAGGCGCCAGTTCCATGACGAGGAACTTCCGGCCGCCGGATTCTTCGATGCCGTAAATTGCCGCGATGTTGGGATGATTCAGCGAGGCCAGTACACGAGCTTCACGTTCAAAACGCGCCGCACGTTCCGCGTCATGAACAAATGCATCAGGCAGGAGCTTGATCGCGACACTGCGGCCGAGCTTCGAGTCGGTAGCCTGATATACGTCACCCATGCCGCCAGAACCCAGATGAGCCGTGATGGTGAAGTGCGCGAGCTTTGTTCCGATCATTTGTGCACCGAGAATACCTGCTGCGGGCGGCCCCGCCAAGTGCAAAGTCCATTGCGGCGGCCTGTCCGGTCCTGTTACAGTCCTGCCCCATGAGTCTCCCGGTTCTTTCCATATTGGCGTTCGCGATCGCCATAATCGTCAGTTGCATTTCCGAGATCAACGTTGGATTCCTGGCGGTCACGCTGGCATTCCTGGTGGGTGTCGGATTCGGCGATATGCGGGTGGCCGAAGTAACGGCAGGTTTTCCTTCCGCCCTGTTCCTGATCCTCACGGGTGTGACGCTGTTTTTCAGCCAGGCGAGCGTGAACGGCACTCTCGACGCGCTCGCGCGGCGAAGCGTGAAGCTGGCGCGCGGCAATGTCGGAATGATTCCGGTGATTTTCTTTTTCCTGGCCGCGGCGCTGGCCTCGATCGGCGCAGGCAACATTGCGACCACCGCAATGCTCGCGCCCGTGGCGATGGCAGTCGCAGGCAGGATTGGAGTGAGCGGGTTTCTCATGACTGTTGTCGTGTGTACCGGAGCAAATTCCGGGGCGCTTTCGCCGTTCGCGCCCACCGGCGTCATCGCCAACGGATTGCTCGCCCGAATCAACATTACGGGGCAGGAGTGGCCGACGTACTTCAATAACCTGATCGCCGAAGGATTCGTCGGCCTGGCGGGTTACTTTATATTCGGCGGATACAAGCTGTTTTCGAAAGGTTCGAAGTCGTCCGAACATCCCGTGGACGACTACCTCACGGCGAAAGAGGAACCCCTCACCTGGAACCAGAAGCTGACGCTCGTACTCATTGCCGCCCTCCTGATTGCAGTCTCCTTCTTTGGTATCGATGTTGGAATGGGAGCGTTCATCGCCGCCGCAATACTCACCCTGCTCCGCGCCGCCGATGAGTCGGCCGCAATGAAGGTCATGCCGTGGGGCGTGATACTGATGGTTTGCGGCGTGACGGTCCTGATATCGATTCTTGAACGCAAAGGCGGCATGGATCTCTTTACAACGATCCTCGCCACGTTCTCGACCGAGACTTCCGTCACCGGCGTCATCGCTTTCGTAACCGGATTGATTTCCGTCTACAGCAGTTCCTCCGGCGTGGTATTGCCCGCGTTTCTCCCAACCATTCCGGGATTGATTGAAAAAATCGGCGGCGGAGACCCCATAGCCATCGCATCGTCGATTAACGTCGGCGCGCACCTGGTGGACGTCTCGCCACTCTCCACGCTCGGCGCCCTGTGCATCGCGAACGCGGCGGCCGGCGAGAACCGAAGGGCGCTCTTCAACAAGCTGATGGCCTGGGGGCTTTCAATGAGCGTGGTGGGAGCGTTTATATGTTGGCTGTTCTTTGGCTTGCTGTAGTCAGCATCGCGGCGGCATCGGACCTGAACTTCGCCATCAAAGACATTGCCGGTGAGTTCAAGAAAAGTACCGGCAACGAAGTTCGTCTGACCCTTGGATCCTCCGGAAACTTCTTCAGCCAGATATCGAATGGCGCGCCGTTCGAGGTTTTTCTCTCCGCCGACACGATCTACCCACGCGAATTGGAGTCCGCCGGAAAGACAGACGGAGAAATTTTCGTATACGGCGCCGGCCGGCTTGTCTTGTGGACTTCGAACAGCTCCGGCATTGACGTGGAAAAACTGGGTATGAAAGCGCTCACCCTGCCTTCGGTCAAAAAGATCGCCATCGCGAATCCGGAACACGCGCCATATGGCCGTGCCGCCGTCGCCGCCATGCAGGGCGCGCAGGTCTACGATCAAGTCAAAGGCAAACTCGTGCTGGGCGAGAACATTTCGCAGACGGCGCAATTCGTGCAATCGGGCGCCGCGGACATCGGAGTTGTCGCGCTCGCGCTTGCTTTGTCGGCTCCGATGCAGGCTGCCGGCCGGCATTGGGTGATACCCGCCGGCGCTTATCCTCCCATGGAACAGGGCGCGGTGCTGTTGAAGGGCGCGAGTCCCGCCGCGCGGGCGTTCTTCCAATGGTTGAGAAGTCCGCAGGCGCGGCGTGTATTCGAGCGATATGGATTTGTGGAAAAGCAATAGCCGCGGACTACTCGGCCTACGCGGCCTACGCGGATGAACTGGCAAGCGTTCGTCCTCACTCTGGAACTCGCGCTAGCGACCTCGATCGTCCTCATCGTGATCGCCCTGCCACTCGGCTACTGGCTGGCATTTTCGAAATGGCGGTGGAAGTTTCTTGCCGAAGCCGTATTTGCCTTGCCGCTTGTCCTGCCTCCAACCGTGCTGGGTTTTTACGTTCTGGTGGCGTTGGGCCCGCGGAGTCCGGTGGGCCGATGGTACGAATCGATCTTCGGCGGCCGGCTGGTTTTCACCTTCGAAGGCCTCGTCGCCGCATCCGTTCTGTACAGCCTGCCGTTCGCGGTTCAACCGATCGTAGCCGCTTTCGGATCGGTGGACCGCAAGTTCATCGAAGCTTCATGGCTGCTCGGCGTATCCGATTGGAGAACATTCTGGCGCGTCATCGTTCCACTGTCATGGGCCGGTATCGTTACCGGAGTGGTCCTGAGTTTTGCGCATACGCTCGGAGAGTTTGGCGTGGTGCTCATGGTCGGTGGGGGCATTCCCGGCGTAACGCAGACCGTCTCCATCGACATTTACGACAAAGTCCAGTCGCTGGATTTTTCGGGCGCGGCTGTTACGTCGGCCGTTTTGCTGATTACGTCGTTCGTTATTCTTTCCATCGTCTACGGGCTCAATCGAAAGGTGTGGTTCTTTGCTGCTGATCGCCGACATTGACAAGAAATTTGAAGGCGGTCCGCGGGTCGAGGCTTCGTTGCGGATCGCTTCCGGCGCTTCCGTCACCGTCCTCTTCGGCGCATCCGGCGCGGGCAAGACAACCATTCTTCGTTGTATTGCGGGATTGGAACGGCTCACCGCGGGACGCGTCGTATTCGACGGCGAGACCTGGGCGGACACGAAAACGGGCGTCAACCTTGCCCCGCAAAAACGGCCTGTCGGATTTCTCTTCCAGGACTACGCCCTGTTTCCACATCTGCGCGTGAACGAAAACATCGGTTACGGTGTCCGGCGGCTGCCGGAAGCCGAGCGGACGTCGCGTATTAATAAGGTTGCCGGGATGTTGCAGATCGATAACCTGCTTTCCCGCCGGCCCGCGGAATTATCGGGCGGCGAGCAGCAACGGGTGGCTCTCGCGCGCGCTCTCGCGCGGGGGCCGCGAATGCTCCTGCTCGACGAACCGCTCTCGGCGCTCGATGCGCCCACCCGCGAGCGCGTACGCACCGAACTTGCGCAATTGCTCCGCAAGCTGGACATGCCGGCTATTGTCGTCACTCATGACTGGGTCGACGCGCTGACGCTCGGCGACGATATGGTGGTGATAAGCGGCGGCAAAGTGTTGCAGACCGGCCCCCCTCACGTGGTCTTCACTCAGCCACAGCATACGGAGGTCGCCGCCGCGGTTGGCGTGGAAACGGTTGTCGCCGGCCGGATCCAGCGGCGGGAATCCGGCCTGGCCGTGCTGCAGGTTGGCGCCGCCGAACTATCGGCCGCAGATCCTGGAGGCGCGCAGGAGAATTTTTACGTCTGCATTCGAGGCGAAGATGTCACGCTCGAAACGGGCCGGGCCGGACAGAGCAGCGCAAGGAATCATCTTCGCGGGGTCGTGGCCGATCTCGTGCCGGCGGGAGTCCTGACGAAGGTCATCGTCGATGTCGGCTTCAACCTGACGGCCCTCGTAACGCGTCAGGCCATTTCAGATCTCGGCCTGGCCAGGGGAACCGAGGTCTACGCCGCGTTCAAAGCCTCCGCCGTACACTTGTTTCCCCAGCCGTAGAATAAGGCTGTTGCTGGACACCTGTGCCGCTGTCCTTCTCGTTTCCCATATCCGCACCGTATAATTCCCGCAGCTTTCTTGAGGGCGGATACATACATGAAGTCATTCTCGGAATCTACGCAAAGGATGGCGAGATTGGCCGGGTCATCATCAATATCCACAGGCCGTTGAGCAATATCTTCGTGGTTCACAATGAGCGGCGCGATTCCATTTCGGGCAACCTCATCGATCGCGCGCTGATCGCGAAAATGACATACATGATTTCCAGATAGCCATGGCGGTCTCACTCATCTACGACCCCGCTTATCTCCGCCACAATACGGGCGAGCATCCGGAGAACGCCCGCCGGCTGGAGGCGGTTCTTACCGCTTTCAACAAGGACCAGGCGCTCGTGAAGCGGTTGCAGCGTATAAAGCCGGCGCCGGCTTCGAAGGCGGATATCGCGCGCTGCCACGATGAGGGAATGATCGAGGAGATACGCGCCATGGTGCAGGAGGGCGCAACGTTCATCGATGCCGACACGCGCATCAGCCGCGAATCCTTCGATGTTGCCGTACTCGCCGTTGGCGCCGCAATCACCGCCGTGGATGCCGCGATGAAGGAGGAAGGCGGCCGCGCCTTCAGCCTGGTCCGTCCGCCGGGACATCACGCCACGCGGGAGCGCGCGATGGGTTTTTGCCTGTTCAATAATGCTGCAATCGCGGCGCGGTACGCCCAGGCGAAGCATGGCCTCGAGAATGTGCTGATCATCGACTGGGACGTGCACCACGGCAATGGCACGCAGGAGATTTTCTGGACCGATCCCAGCGTCTTCTATTTCTCGACGCACCAGTATCCGTACTACCCGGGCACGGGCAGCCGCGGCGAGCGCGGCGCCGGCAGGGGCGAAGGTTTCACGCTGAACGTGCCGCTCCGGGCGGGTACGCCGTCGCGCGACCACCGTCAGGCATTCGCGGAGGCCTTGAACGAGATCGAAGCGAAGTTTCATCCGGATCTGGTCATCATTTCCGCCGGCTTCGATTCCCGCCGCGGCGATCCCCTTGGCGGGCTCATGCTTGAGGATACGGACTTTGCCGAAATGACAAAAGACGTCCTGCGGCTGGCGGACAAGCACGCGCATGGCCGGGTCATTGGATTACTGGAGGGCGGATACAATCTCGATCTTCTGGGCGGCTCGGTGAAAAGCCACGTCGAAGCGATGCTTTAGGTTTAACATCTCTGGTACAACCTTTTGGGTGGCCGTCTGGTCTAATCCTCACTTAGCCGGAAACCAAGTTAGGGAGGAATGTGTATATGGTTCTTAGAAGTCTGTTACTTGCATTGATAATCGGAAGTGCTGCGGTGAGTTCGTTCGCCCAGTTTCCTGTTCCGCCGGGTCCCGGTGGGATGGTGAGCGAGAGGGCTATCTTCTTTCGCGGGCCCGGCCAACCCCCGGAGGAAGTCATTACAGGAGTTCAGCAAACTCTCAAATTGACCGATACCCAGGTCAGTGCACTCAAAGCACTTCTCAACGTTCGTATGGAAACAACGAACGGCATTTTTCAGGAACTGGGGGAGAAACAGAGGTCGCTGCAGGAGATCATGGCGCAAACAAACCCAAGCGCTTTGGACATTGGGAATGCCTTCCTTGCAGTGCAGGGTGCCCAGGCCCGCTTGCGAGCGACGGAACAGAAATTTCAGACGGATTTCGACGCTCTACTCGCTCCGGACCAACGGACGACGATCCAGAATTTGAAAACGGCCTCTTCGCAGATCGAAGCGCTAAGGGGCTTAGGCGTGTTTGGCAACGAGAACCGGTTCGAGTTTGCCCTCCCTGCGACGGGAATGGTTCCGGGAATGATGCCGGGAATGATGCCGGGAATGGGCGGCGGCGAGAGGGACCGCGTATTCGGTCCGGTCCCGATTCCGGGACCCAACAGCGGCGGACGCATTATCGTCAACCCGCGTGGCCGATAGGTTCGAAAAAAACCGGGGTCTGACGGGTGAATTCCCATTTTCGTGCACGAAAATGGGAATTCACCCGTC
>CAMBFR010000102.1 GCA_945865815.1 Candidatus Sulfopaludibacter sp. SbA3 | reverse complement strand
GATCCCGAAACGCCTGCCTGAATCGGGCAGTCGTATGGGACTTCACAGAGCTTCAGGATCGAGTGGCCGCGTTTTGCCTCTACGGTGTTCATCCAGGGCTTCCTCGGCAAGTTTGGAGAGTTGCGGACCCGATCGGCGGAAACTAGCCTTGGTTCTTTGTCTGGACATGTCACTTGTCAGCCGAACGGCTACACGCTAAGCCGCGAGCGGCGCGGAGTGCCAAGACGTTTCGCTTTCGCCGAATGTGCGCCGCTCGGCGGCTTCAGCGTGGTGTTAGGTTGCCTCGTAGCGGAGATTCCTTTCAGTGCTTTTTCGAGCGCGTTTGGCACGTCGAGAACGAAAAACCGCTCGGCTGAGTAGCCATAGTCCTCGCCGCTCTCGTCGATGACTCGAATAAGGCCGTGCTTTTCCGCCTCAGGGTCTGGAATGACTTCGTATAGTTTGCCCGCTTCCAGAGAGACCGGATATTCTTTGTTGTTCAGACAAACAGCGAAAACCGTTGCAGGTTTTGAATTCTTTGGCATGGTTAATCGAGCAGAGGCAATTTCAGTTTGAGCTCCCGTCGGCCAATACCCTGGGCTTCGTACCAGTGCAACTCTGCTTTGTGAATCGTATCATCGGGAAGACGGACGTTGGCGAACCCTTTGAGTTTTCTCCATCGACCTTTGCCATACAGTTTGTTTAGTCGCGCGCGGGCATCCACACCGCGGCCAACGGCGATCGCTTCGACGTTCTTGATTTGCCCGACTACTTCGAAATCCATCAATCACGCATCTTACGCGATTCTCGTCGCCAAGCACGTCAACCTAACCTGAATTCACCCGCCCGCCGGATGCGGGCGAAGATGAAATCCCAGGCAGTCTATTTCCCGTAAACTCAAACCGCCATGTTTAGATCTTGTGCTGTGCCGCGATCTTACATCCCAATCGTGTTGTTTGTGTTTGGAAATATGCAGCCGGAGTGGGCGGGCTAGTTCCTAACCAGTTATACGGACGGGATCAGAGAAGGTCGGCGGGGCTTCGGACTCCGTGCCCACCTTTATTCAAAACGTGCGTATAGACCATCGTGGTAGCGACGTCCTTGTTCCGCAGCAGCTTCTGAGCCGTGCGGAAATGCCGCTAGCGCAGAACGCGCGCCATCGGCGGATTCCGGTGCCTTGCCGTTCCTTTCGACCGCACCACCAGATCGACGTCGCAAGCGGGTCCCTCAAGTACGCGGGGTCCTGGTTATACTCAAGAACCTGTTCAATGTGGATCGATCCTTCTCTGTCCGATCTAAGGACATACGTGAATGCTTCACGGGCAAGCTCCTTGTCGGCGGACACACGAACCACTGATTTACTTCAAGAGCTCTTTTACGATTGTTATGTGTCACGGCACGAATCTTCATATCCTGCCCTCGGTAGGACAATCGGCTTAATTCGATTTGCTGAAGACCCACGCGCCGGCAACCGCAAGCAGCATGGCGGAGGCTGTCATGACGGCAACGTCGAAGGACAGCGACCAGCGGATGAGGCCGGCGGTCCGCGCTACCTCCACCAAAGGCTGTTGAACGTTCCCGGCTACCACGATCATGGTTTCGGAAAAGACGACGTTGCGCAGCGCGTCCACGCCATAGGTCAGGGGGTCGGCCATCATCAACGGCTTCATCCACGTTGGGGCCGAAGACATCGGGAACATGGCGCCACTCAGAAAGTAGAGCGGCATGACGAGAAAGTTCATCACCATCTGGAAGCTCTGCATCGACTGCATGCGAGAAGCAATGATGACGCCGAGACTCGTCACGGCAAAGCTGATCAGGAACGACAGAATCAGAAGCTCTACGATCATCAGCACCGAAAGGGAAATGCCGACGAGCGGCGCCATCACAATCAGGATGACCGACTGGATCATCGCGATCGTGGCGCCGCCGAAACACTTGCCCACCGCAACGGCCCACCGCGGCACCGGCGCCACCAGTACTTCCTTGAGGAAACCGAACTCACGATCCCAGATAATGGAAATCGAGGAAAAGATCGATGTGAACAGGATGCTCATGCCGATGATGCCGGGATACATGAACCTCAGGTAATCCACGTCCGATGAGCCCTTGAGACTCATGCCCGCTGTAATGCCCTTGCCCAGAATAAGCAGATAGAGCAACGGTTGGCCGATCATCGCCACGATGCGGCCCTTTTCACGCATGAACGTCTTGTACTCGCGAAACCAGATGGTGTAGATCACTTTAAGAGCCTTCATCTCCGTCCTCCGCTTCTCCAGAGCTGAACGCCCTGCCGCATCGCGTCGATGGCAGATCCCTCCTGCTGCCGGATTGCATGGCCGGTCAGCCTGAGAAAAACGTCCTCGAGACTGGGTTGCTTGATCTGAATCGACCGGACCCGGCCGCTGAAGTCCGACACCACGCGCGGAACAAACTCGGCGCCCGACTGCATCTGGAAATGGAACTCGCTGTCGACCTTCTGTACTTCAACGTTGTACTTTGCGGCCAGGTCTTTCTCCAGATCCGCGTCACTTCCAACGCCTCCGACAATGACCTTGTCTCCGCCAATCATTCGTTTCAGCGCGGCGGGCGTATCGACGGCCTGAATCTTTCCGTGGTCAATGATTGCGATGTGATCGCAGTTTTCGGCTTCGTCCATGTAGTGTGTCGTCATGAAAACCGTCGTACCGACCTCGTCTCGAAGCCGCCGCACATGATGCCAGATCGCGTTACGCGTCTGAGGATCCAGGCCGAGCGTGGGTTCATCCAGGAACAGCACCCTGGGATGATGCAGCAGGCCACGGGCGATTTCGAGCCGCCGCTTCATGCCTCCCGAAAACGTCCGCACCAGCGAGCTTCGGCGGTCGCCGAGGTCCACCAGCTTCAGCACCTGCTCCATTCGCTCCGTGAAGACACTGTTGGGTACGTCATAGAGCATCGCGTGAAACCACAGGTTCTCTTCGGCCGTCAGCCGATCGTCCAGTGACTGGTCCTGGAAAACCATGCCGATGGACTGCCGGACCTCGTTGGGATGCGTGAGCACGTCATAGCCGGCCAGCGTGGCTTTGCCGCTGGTTGGTTTGAGCAATGTTGCGAGGATTTTGATGGTTGTGGTTTTTCCTGCGCCGTTTGGCCCGAGGAAACCGAATATTTCACCCGCCTCGATGTTGAAATCGATGCCGGCTACGGCAGTGAATTCGCCGAACTTCTTGACGAGGCTTTCGACTCTGATGATTTCAGGCATGGCGCCATAGTCTACTCGTCGGTGTGCTCGGCTTCCACCTTCAGCTTTTTCTTGCAGGGTTCGCAGACCCAACGGTGCTTGCCGTCGATAAACGCGTGGTAGTGGATGCCCTTGCCGTCGTCTTCAGTGCAAACATCGCATTTCATGTTAAATCCCGTCCGCATGCATGAAGACCCGGGTATAGCCGGGCCGATACGCTTCAAATGTCGGCTGCATCACTGAAAACACATGGTTGTTTTCGAGTGGCGCGAGATAAAAGTGCAATGAGACCAGGTCGCCGCCGCTCTGAAGGTTTGAAACCTGGTGGATTTCCGTCGTCTGGATGCTCAGGACGGAACCGGGCTCCACATCCTCGGAATAATCTGCTCGAATGTGGCCGCCTGCGGTCCGGCGATAGTTATCTGCCGACAAGACTCCGTCAAAGACCCGAACCGCGCAGATCGAATCGCCGTGATCATGAATCGGACTGCGCTGCCCGGCTCTCCAGCATAAGACCAGGACCTCGAAATTCGGCGTCTTGTAAATGAGATTGCGCGCGTAGTGATTTTCAGTGAACTGGATATAAGGTTCGATCTCGCGCCGCTCCGGCTTCAGATCCGTGATCAGCCTGCGGAGATCCGGCAGGCGCATCTCCTTTGCCTTATGCGTCAGTTCATCGATGGCCGCGGCCACGTTCATGCTTTAACGGTATGATCAGCGTCATGCCGAAGCAAGACCAAAGATCCGGGTTCCTGCGCGTCGTCGCGTGGAATATCGAGAAAGGCAAACGATGGGAGCTTCTCGAAGAATGCCTGAAGATCGAGGCCATTCGCACCTGCGACATTCTTTGCCTGAACGAAGTCGATGACGGCATGGCGCGGTCCCGGAACCTGGATATCGCGAACGAGATAGGAGTCCGCCTTGGCATGCAGGTGATCTTCGGGGCTGCGTTCAAGGAATTCACGAAAGGAGTCGGCGACGAAAGATCGGCTCCCGGCGAGAATGCCCGCGGCTTCCAGGGAAATGCCTTGCTCACGCGGTTGCCGATCATCGATTCGCTGAATCTGCAGCTTCCCGTGTGCCGCGATTTCTTTCACGCGGAGGAAAAGCGGTCGGGCGGCCGCCACGCGCTCATCGCTCGGCTGGACTGCGGTTCCGGCCGAACGCTCACGATCGCCACGACACATCTTGAGGTTTTTACCACCACGCGGTGCCGGGCTCGCCAGACAGGATTTCTGCTGCAACACATCGGCGCCGGTCCCGCGGTCATCGCAGGCGATTTCAATACAAACACCTTCGAACGCGGTTCGGCCTTTCATACGTTCAAGTCGCTTGTGAGGTTGATGAAACCAGACATCCAGCGCGCCGTGATGGAGCCCTGGACGCGCGAGCACCTCTTCGACGAACTCGCGAAGGCCGGTTTCTCATGGACGGAATTCAACGACAACGCGCCGACCTGCCGCGCGGACCTCACCGCGCTGGAAGATCGAAAGTATGTTCCGGCGAAAATCCGGGAACGTATCCTCAACCGTGTTCGCGAACTTCCACTGCGGCTCGACTGGATTGCCGGCCGCGGCGTCGAAGCCCGAATGCCAGGCCGGACCATTACGGAACTTCCCTGCCGGCCCAGCGACCACCTGCCGATTACGTGCGATTTGATCTTAAAAACTTGATGATCCGATAGCCGGCCATCGCGCTGAATGGAAACCTGGCCATTGTGTAGTGGCCGCACGGCAACCAGACGCGTTCGTGCGAAATGCCCCAGCGATCGAACTCGACGTAGCCCTGCTCGGAAAGTTCGGGCAGAAAGCTCAGATCGTACCTGCCGGAGATCATCAGGAGTTTTCGATTGGAGCCGGACAACTTCTGTATGAAGGGATACGGGCTGATCGGTTCCCAGAGGGTCCGGAGTTGCGGGAGAGTGACGGCCGTTTCCAGGGAACTGCGCACGTGCTTTGTAGAGATGCCGGACCAGACGACGTCTGCAAAATAGCTGGAGACGTGGATAAACGCTGCCGCGGAAAAACGCGGATCGTGCGCAAATGCGAGAAAGCCGACACAGGAGCCGATGCTGCTCCCCAGTATGGCCAGCCGCCGGTGCCCGCGCGCCTGCAGCCAGTCCGCCGCGCGCCTTATGTCCAGGACGGCCTGGCGCGAGGCCGCCATCGTTCGGCCGATGTTGGGTGAGACCGTGTACTCGGATCGCTCGAGGTGCGCCGGTTTGCGGTGGTGGTGGTACGGCAGGCTCAATCGCAGAGAAGCGATCCCCATCCGCTGCAGGAATTCGCAAAGCCGGAATTGCGAATTCCACGGGCAGTTCCATTGTGGCAGCACGACGACCGCCAGGTCTTTCTCGCCCTCGAAAAACCGGCCCCATACCGTGTTGTTTTCCGGGTAGGGTGTCTCCAGGGCGCTCGGAAAGCGCAGCAGATCCCCGTCGAGCTCCCACTGGCCGCCTGGCGCGCATGCGAAAAACTCGTCGCTGTTGGCGGTGGCCCGCGCGGCGAATTCGCGCAATGCCGCATACTCGTCGCCGCTCGCCGGCAAACCGACGTGTTCACTGCCCCACTCAAACGGGAGAGACCTGCGATTCGTATCGCGGGCGTAAAGAGATCTTTCGCTGCGCTCAACCAGCCGCGCCCAGGGGAGGGCGGAGTAAAACCGGCTAAGCATCGAACATTTTTGGAACGACGCCGGGAGCGGCAGGAACGGTCCGCACGAAAAGGTTTTCTTCGACGTGCACTACTTTGCTCATGCCCACCAAAGCAACGGAAACACCCGGAGTCGAGCGCACGAATTGGATCGCACGTTGCGTATCGGTGTTCAGGCCCGGCAATTTCTTGTGGGTGTACTCGGGCAAATTACGGGTCAACTGGCTTTGATAGAGCGAAGCGCTGGCCATGACGGTCAGCCCGAGCTTCTGGCACACTTCGATCATGGGGAGGCTGGTTTCGCCGATGCGCTGGTTGAAGCGGCTATAGGCTTCCGTCATGGCGAGGTTAAACGGAAGTTGCACCACGCGGAAATGATGCCCGCCGCCCGCAACGTCGCGCGCACACTGGATCACGTCTTCGATTGAGATGAAATCCGGAGAGGTCCCGGGCACACGGAAGGCGTTCCAGGTGGCCAGTCCGTACATGCCTATCTTGCCGGAGCTGACAGCGGTTTCCAGAAACTTGAACGCGGTGCGCAATTTCTTATAGAACTCGCCGCGATCGATTTCGGAAAGCTGGGTTTCCGGGTTGTGTATGTAAAAGACATCGAGGGAATCGATGCCGAGATTCCCGAGGCTGAGATTGATCTGGTGTTCAAGAAAGCCCGGCGTCATGCAGTGGCAACCGGCGACAAGGTCGTCCGGTGTGGCGACACCTGTCTTCACGAAAGTTTCGGTGAAATACTGCTGAGGGTTGGCCGGTTGATCGGTGTCGAAGGCAATGTAGCCGGCCTTTGTTGCGATGACGAGTTCGTCGCGGCTTGCCTTGCCGGCCGCGGCAAGGTCGCGCAGCGCCTGACCGATCGCCCGCTCGCTGCGCTGGAACCGGTAATTGATCGCCGAATCGATGACGTTGACGCCGAGTTCCACGGCTCGAACCACGGCGGCCCGATAGCTCTCGTCGGTTTCCGCATCGGGTTTGCCGAGGTAGGTGCCCAGCCCGACGGATGACATCGTCAGGCCCTGCTGCTCGCTGAAGTATCCCTTCGCCGCGGAAGCCTCGAACCGTTCCGCGTATCGCTTCGTGCCTTCTGTTGTTGCGGGCATCCTGAATCTCCGTCCCCACAATTCAAAACGCGGGCATAAAGCCCGCGCCTACAGCGCTCTCACCAATGCTTCCGCGGGGTGCAAGGGTCTGCGGCCCGTCGCGTGTTCCACCTGCTGGCGGCACGAAATGCCCGGCGCGACCACGATTGCGTCAGGATTCTTCTCCACTGCCGGAAAGAGCCGCCTGTTTCCAATTGCGATCGAAACATCGTAGTGTTCCTTCTCGTACCCGAACGATCCCGCCATTCCGCAGCACCCGGAATCAATCTCCTCCACGGCATATGCCAGCGCAAGCGATTCCTTCAGATAACGGGAACCGATCAATGCTTTTTCGTGACAATGCCCGTGAATCAGCGCCTTTTCAGGCTGGCGCTTCAGAGCAAGTTTCCATCGCCCGGCCTGCTTCTCCTTAACGATGAATTCTTCCAGCAGAAACGACGCCTTCGCCACCGCATCCACGCGGCTGCCCTTCAGCAGGTCGGGATATTCGTCCCTGAACGTCAGGATGCAACTGGGCTCACAACCCACGATCGAGTAACCGTCTTCCACGAACTCATGGAGTCGATCGACGTTGTATTTCGCATTCTCCCTTGCGGCCTCCGGCAGACCTTTCGAAATCATCGGACGGCCGCAACACTTGCGGTCTGAGAGCCGAACCTCGTATCCGGCGGCTTCCAGCAGTTCTGTTGCTGCCTTGCCGATCGCCGGATAGTTGTAATTGATAAAAGTGTCGTGAAAGAGGACGACCTTGCCGGCGGCTTCGGATTGCGGCTTTGCGGGCGCGGAACGGCCATTAAACCAGGACTCAAATGTTTGCGGCGCGAACTCCGGCAGCTTGCGCCTCAGGTCGATGCCGAGGAAGCGGTCCAGCAGTCCTCGAATGACCGGATTCGTCATCGTCCAATTTGCCATCGACGGCCAGATCGAGGCGGCGCGGCTCAACGCGTGAATATGGGCAAACATTCGCGCCCGCAGCGGAGTCCCATTGGCTTCGTTGTAGTGGGCCAGGAATTCGTACTTCAGTTTGGCCAGGTCTACGTTTGAGGGGCACTCGGCCTTGCACCCCTTGCATTCCAGGCAGAGGTCGAGCGTGTCGTAAAGTTCCTGTCCGGTGAACTCATCCGCCGGCATTCCGCCCGACAGGATCTTGCGCATCAGGTTCGCGCGGCCGCGCGTCGAGTGCTTGTCTTCGAGCGTTGCCATGTAGGAGGGGCACATGGTCCCTT
Organism: Candidatus Sulfopaludibacter sp. SbA3; assembly: GCA_945865815.1. Lineage (GTDB taxonomy): Bacteria > Acidobacteriota > Terriglobia > 20CM-2-55-15 > 20CM-2-55-15 > CAMBFR01. The sequence goes on along the minus strand of CAMBFR010000102.1, from coordinate 6,704 downwards.
CGTTCTTCTTGCGGCAGACGCCGGCGCCGTTGCAGAGCTCAACCGCAGTTGCCAGGCCGCCTTCGCGCGAAAAATCGTAATGAGTGCTGATTGGAACGGTGGCGTATGCCGTTCCGTAACGGAGATTCTCCGTCATCGGTGGAGCGTTGACGATCTTGCCGGGATTCATCCGCCAATCGGGATCGAACGCCCGTTTCACATCCTGAAACGCTTTGTAGAGCTGCGATCCGAAGAGCTTTTCATTCAGGTAACTGCGCGCCAGGCCGTCGCCGTGTTCGCCGCTCATCCCGCCGCCGAATTCGAGGACGAGATCGGCGATATCGTCGGTCATTTCCTTCATGATGCGGATGTCGCCGGCGTCCTTGGTGTTGATGAGCGGCCGTATATGCAGGCAACCGACGCTGGCGTGGCCGTAGTATCCGGCCGTCGTGCCGTACTTGTGGATGACGTTCCGGAACCGGACAAAAAACTCCGGCAGCTTCGACGGCTCCACCGCGCAGTCTTCCACAAACGCGATGGGCTTTCGCTCTCCCTTCATTCCGAGCAGGAGCCCGAGACCCGACTTGCGGACCTTCCATATGTTGTATTGTTCGATTGCATCGAATGCCCGCACGTACGCGTAGCCTGCCTTGTTGCGCTTGAGCTCGGCCTCGAGCGCCTCGATCTTGGATCGAAGCTCTGCTTCATTCTCTCCATAGAACTCGACGATCAGGATTGCGGCGGGATTCCCCTCAATGAATCCCATCTGCCGGGAAAGATCGAGCGAGCCTCTTCCGAGTTTGATGATCATGTCGTCGAGCATCTCTATAGCAGCGGGCTTGAAAGGAAGAATAATGTCGCTGGCCCGTATGGAATCGACGATGTCCGCAAAGTGAACCACGCACAATGCGGTGGCGGGCGGCCGCGGCTCGATCCGAACCTTTGCCTGGTGTACGGTGGCCAGAGTGCCTTCGGAACCGACCATCATCTTCGTCAGATCGAACTTTCCGTTTCGAACGAACTCGTCAAGGTTGTACCCGCTGACGCGCCGCATGATCTTTGGAAAGCGCCGGTCGATTTCCTCGCGATTGGCGTTAACGATCCCCGCGATGCGTCCTTCGAGACCTCCCATGTGAGCGGCGGTTTCGAACTTCATCTCCTTGAATGTGCGTTGTTCGCCTGAAGCGAGAACGACGTCCATTTCCAGGACGTGATCTATGGTCTTGCCGTAAATGATGGAATGCGATCCCGCCGAATTGTTGCCCATCATTCCGCCCAGCGTTGCGCGGTTAGCCGTGGATGTGTCCGGGCCGAAAAGGTAGCCCATCGGGCGGAGATGAAGGTTGAGCTGCTCCTGGACCACGCCGGGTTCGACACGGGCCCATCGCTCCTCGGTATTCACTTCGACGACGCGATTCAGGTATTTCGACATGTCGATGACGACCGCGTCGCATACCGTCTGTCCGGCCAGGCTTGTGCCCGCGCCGCGAGGCAACACCGGCACCTTGAAGTCCCGCGCGATCTCCACCGTGGCAAAAACGTCTTCATGCGTGCGCGGGATGACGACGCCAATCGGCTCGATTTCGTAGATGCTCGCGTCGGTGCTGTACATCAGCCGGGAGGCACGATCAAAACGTACTTCACCGGTAACACGTTTCTCGAGCGCGTGGCGCAAATCGTCGTTCATAGGCGGGAGAGTGTAGCATTATTTGAAGTACAATCCCGCCCATGAGATTGGCTCGGAGCCTCGGTTTGGGCAGCGCCATCGCGGTCCTGATTGGTTCCGTAATCGGCAGCGGTATTTTCAGGTCTCCCGCCGGCATTGCGGCGCGTCTGCCCGACGAACGCCTCTTTTTGCTCGCCTGGATCATCGGCGGGCTGCTCTCGCTTTGCGGCGCCCTCACGTTTGCGGAACTGTCCGCGGCGCTTCCCCGCACCGGCGGCATTTTCGTCTACCTGCGTGAGGGGTTTGGCCGCCTGCCCGCATTTCTGTTCGGCTGGGCGGAACTCACAATTATCCGTGGCTCGGCGCTTGGCGCCATTTCGCTTGTTTTCGCCGAGTACTTTCTCCGGTTCTTCAGTGTTGCCGAGACCGATCTGGCGGTCCGGATCGTCGCCGTAAGCGCCGTCCTCGCTGTTGCCACGCTCAATTTCATGGGCATCCGCCTCGGCGCCCTCGTTCAGAACACGACGACCGTCGCGAAATTCGGGGTGATCCTGTTACTGGCCGGAGCCGCATTCCTGATTGGCGCGCGAGTCCCGGCGCCGGAAGCAACGCAGGCCTTGTCGCTGGGACGAACAGCTTCAATGTCCGTCTTCGGCCTGGCGCTGATCAGTGTCTTGTGGGTGTACGACGGATGGGCCGACGTCACCTTCCTCGGCGGTGAAGTGAAGCGGCCGGAACGCAACCTGCCCCTTGCCCTGATCCTCGGCACGTTGGCCGTCATTGCGGTTTACGCTCTCGCGAATCTGGCGTACCTTCGGCTGCTGCCGATACAGCAGATCGCCACTTCAAGGCTGGTCGCCGCGGATGCGGCATATCGCATCGTGGGCGACTTCGGTGTGAAGCTTGTCTCGCTCACGGTGATGATATCGGCCTTTGGAGCCCTGAACGGCTCGATGATGACCGGACCCCGCATTTTTTTCGCGATGGCGGAGAGCGGCCTGTTTTTCCGCGGTGTGGCGGCCGTTCATCCCCGGTTCCGTACGCCGTATGTCGCGATCTGGCTGGCCGCCGCACTGGCAATCGGTTTCCTGATGATTCAAACCTTCGAGCAATTGGCCGATGCGTTCGTCCTCGGCATCTGGCCTTTTTATGCAGGTGGCGTTGCGGCGGTGTTCGTACTCCGGCGGAAACGGCCAGATCTGGAGAGGCCGTATCGTGTGTGGGGCTATCCGTTCACGCCCATGCTGTTCATCGGCGCATCGGTATATCTGCTCGCCAATGCACTGGTGAGTGATTTCAACGCTTTGATCGGCTTCGCAATCATCCTGGCTGGTATTCCGGTGTTTTATCTTTGGGAAGAGAGAACGCGGGCATAGAACCCGCCTGCGCGGAATCAATTATCGGGTCAATAGGTCAGTTGGTTGTTTGACAAGTGCATTGGACATCGCACATGGGACATCCGACGGTTGACATCGGCGGCCTTCCCCAAAGTCAACTGTCCGATGTCTGTTGTACGACGTCGAATGCACTTGTCAAACAACCAGCTGACCTATTGACGCATTGACCCGATTTTTGAAGTTTCCGTCCTATCGAATCAGTTGGTCGAGGCCGGTCGTGGTGTGGGAGCGATCAGCCTTGAAGCATCCACCTAATCCGGCATTTGACACATTCCCGGTTGTGCGGCGCCGCATCGGCCACAACCGGCATCCAATGCTGAGGCGCCAGAATCGCTGGAAGGTGCGGCTACAGCAAACACAGATAGTTGTTTTTCGATGTTCTCGCTGTTGCAATGAATGCAGTCCGCGGGTGAGTCATAGCGCGGAACGATTCGCTCAAAGGGCCTGCCGCAGTCGCGGCAAATGTATTCGAATATTGGCATATCAGTTTCTCGAAGCAGCGGGTTCCACCCAGTCCGCGATAAAGACGTTGGTTTCGCCCGGATTCGCGGCGCGGCGATTCGACGCCCAGATCATTTTCTTTCCGTCGTTGGTAAACATCGGGAATCCGTCAAATCCCTCGTCGAACGTGATCTGTTGCAGGCCGGTTCCATCCCTGTTGATCAGATACAGATCGAAATTGGGACTGCGGGGATTGGGGTTGTTGACGTTGGAAGCAAAGACGATCTGCCGTCCGTTGGGATGAAAGTACGGAGCGAAATTTGCGGCCCCATTCGACGTCAGCTGCCTTTTCTGACTTCCATCGGCCCGCATGATCATGATTTCGAGCTTTGCAGGCATTACCAGATCCCTTGCGAGCAGGTTTTTATACTGCGTGACTTCTTCCGGCGTCTTCGGCCGGCTCGCTCGGTAAACAATCCACTGGCTGTCCTGCGAATGAAAAGCTCCGCCGTCGTATCCCAGTTCATTCGTCAGCCGCCTTGGCTGGCTGCCGTCGAGATTCATGTCATAGATATCGATATCGCCGTCGCGGACGGAAGTGAAAATGATCTTCCTGCCGTCGGGCGCGACGGTGCCTTCGGCGTCGTATCCGTCTGTGGATGTCAGACGGCGGATGTCGGTTCCGTCGCGCCGCGCCGAAAACACGTCCCACGTTCGATAGAGAGGCCATACGTAGCCCAGGGAAGGATCCGGCGTTGGCGGGCAGTCCGGAGTTCCCAGATGCGTTGACGCGTAAATGATCCGGCTGCCGTCCGGCGTGAAGTATCCGCACGTCGTGCGGCCTCCGCCGGTGCTGACCAGCTTCACGTTGGATCCGTCCGTATTCATCGTGAATATCTGGTCGCACTTATATGGCGGGCGGGTCGACTGGAAAATGATCTGCTGACCGTCAGCCGAGAAATACGCCTCGGCGTTCTCGCCGCCGAACGTCAATTGCCTGATGTTCTGCAGGCGCGCTTCTCTTGCATGAGGCTGGATCGCCTGCGGCGCCGCCAGGTAGAGCGCTCCGCTCAAGGTCAGGACTGCGAGCGGAATGAAAACCATTTTTCGTTTCATCATTGTTCTATCTCCGGGCTTCCAGCGTGACGTTCACCTTCATGTTCTGGCCGTCGCGCTTTACCACCACGGGCACGACGTCGCCAACCATCTTTGTGCCCAGCGCATAGGTAAAATCGTAGAGGTTCTGGATGGGCTTGCCGTCAAACTCCACAAGAAGATCGCCGGCTTTTAATCCCGCCTTTGCCGCCGGGCTGTTTGCGGTGACGTCGGCAAAGAGCACTCCGTTGTTCTCGTCACGAAAATCCGGAACCGATCCAAAGAACGGGCCATATCCCGGCGCGCCGCCGCCGCCACCGCCGCCCGAGGGTTGCGGCCGCTGTACCTCCGTGTATTGAATCCGCTCGGGACCGTTGGCGATGCGGTCCATCATCATGTATGCGAGCGACAACATTTTCATTGCGCCCGGCGCGCTGATCTTGTCGAAGGTGTCCGACGGCTTGTGATAATCCGCATGCAGGCCCGAGAAAAAAAACAGCACGGGAATTTTCTTGCTGCTGAACGACATGTGATCGCTTCCGCCGTATCCCGAATCCGAGTAGTCCAGATTCAACCCGACAGTCCGATTAAACTCCTCGGCCCACGACCTGAAATTCGGTGAGGTTCCCACGCCGCCGAGGAACGCCCGGTCATTCGACACCCTTCCGATCATGTCGAGATTGATCATTGCGACGATATTCGCCTGCGGAATGGTCGGATTATTTACAAAGTAGGAAGATCCCAGCAACCCTATTTCTTCGGCCGCAAACGTCATGAAAAGCACAGACCGCTTCAATGTTTGCCTGTTCTGAGCCGCCAGCCGGGCCAGTTCCAGGACGCCGGAAGTGCCCGACGCGTTATCGTCTGCGCCGTGGTGGATCTGTCCGGCCTGCGAAGGCGCCAGGGAATTGCGGTCGCCAAGGCCAAGATGATCGTAGTGCGCGCCCACCACAACCCACTCGTTTGCCAGCGCCGGATCCGACCCGGTTATGGCGGCCACGACATTTTTCACGGTTTTTCGAACGCGGGTAACCTCGGTCGCGATTCTTATTCGCGTGGCCGGCAGATCGAACGACTGCGGCTTCAAATCCATATCGATCTGTTTCTGAATCGTGGCGAGATCCTTGCCGGCGCCGGCAATAAGCTGAACGAACGGATCGCGGCGCGCATGAATGGACGGAAGGCCGAGATTCTCACTCTCCGCGCCCTTCGTTGCCGGCCCGACCTCTTCGTTTCCATGGTTGAGGTCGGTAACGAAAACGATTCCTGTTGCGCCGTGACGCTTGGCGTTGATGGCCTTGTTGATGAATGTTGCGTGCTGCGTGAAGTTCGTGCCGCTGAACTTGCTGTTCGCGTCCGATTCCTGCGGCTCGTGGCGCAGGACCACGACAACCTTGCCGGTTGCATCGATCCCGCTGTAGTCGTCGTAGCTCAACTCGGGCGCGGTAATACCGTATCCGGCGAAAACCGCCGGCCCGTCGAGTTCCGCGGTATTTGAGAAAGGAATGGGCACGAAGTCCGCATCGATTCTTAAATTGCGTTCCCCGATGGCAAGCTCGTTTTTGGTTCCTATCTCCGTTCCGGTGGTGACTTCGAAATTCTGGAAAAACGTTTCGTTGTTGCCGGCCGGTCTGAGGCCCCATACGCGGAACTGAGAGGCGATATAGTCCGCTGCCTGTTCCAGCTCGGCAGACCCACTGGCCCGGCCTTTCATTTCGTCGCGCGAGAGATACGTGACATGGTTCATGTACCTGTCCGCCGACAGACCCGCTACTGCCGCCGAGGCCTCGCGCGTTTGCGCGGGCGTTACCAGCGAGTTCAGATACAACGAACACGAAACGACAACCGCCGCTAACACGATGGCGACTGGATAGTGACGCTTTTCCATGGGGACTCCTGACGATGAGCTCGGGGAATTAGAAACTGCCGGCCATAATAGCGGCAAACCCTCGGGTGATGCAAACGGGAGGGGGAGATCTGTCGGTAGCACATGATCTGTCCGGTGCCTGTAGCAAATGAAATGTCCGGTCTGAAGGGCAGGGTCGACGTAACGTCACATTCGCACTGGAGGTTAAGAGCGGATGGCGTTATATCCGGCCCGAGCTTGGGAGCGGGCCATGAAGATC
>CAMBFR010000101.1 GCA_945865815.1 Candidatus Sulfopaludibacter sp. SbA3 | reverse complement strand
GTTCAGGAATTCGGGGTGCGTCCCCAGGTCTGCTACTGCCCGCAGCCGGTCACGTTGCCGAGTGTGTTATCGCCGGTGTTACCGCTGACCGTGTTGGTTCCAGTGCAGGTGATTGTCGCGCCGCTTTGGGCATTCAAGCCAAAACCCACGTTGCCGGTAATGCTGTTTGCGCCAGCCAGAGTGATGACGGTGCCGGCATCTCCCGCCACGACGCCCTGTTTCACGTTCGCGCTGATCGTGGTGCCTGTGACTGTAGCGCGCGACCCGCCGTCGGCGTACAACCCGCCTTCCGCCTGATTGTTGCTCACGACACTGGAACTGATGGTAGCGGTTGAGTTGAGCGACAAACCGAGGCCAGTCGAAGCGTTTCCGGTGATCTCGGCATTCGAGACTGTAATCGTCGAAGCACTGACCAGCAGGCCCGGTCCCCGATTGTTGCGGATCTTATTGCTGCCGAAGCTCCCTACGGTGGACGCCTGGCGGATGAGAACGCCTAACGTAGCGTTGCTGTCGAACGTGTTGTTCGTAACCGTGGTGGCCCGGGCGCCCGGCAGGGATGACTCGCCCGCGGCTATCTCCATACCAACGCCGTTGTCGTTGACGGTATTCAAATCCAATGTCGTCACCGTCGATCCGTTCAGGATACTGATGCCGGTACCGTTGCCGGTGGCTACATTGCTGCGAACTGTCGTGACGACTCCGCCATTCTCTATAAACAGTCCGCTCAGGCCGCTATTGCGAATCGTATTGCCGGAAATCTCGTCCGCCGTGGATTGCTTCTGAACCAGGATGCCCTGGTGCTGCGTGTCCGATACGGTGTTCTGGGTAATCCGGCCGGCCTTTCCGTTTAGAAAAATACCGATTCCGAACGGACGGTTGCCCTCCAATACATTGCCTTGAATCAGGTCGGCCCGCGCGTTGTTCTCCGTAACCAGTATTCCAGTGCCCGCAAATCCGAACTGCACGCCGCCATTGCCGGCCAGCTGGTTGTTAACAACTACTCCATTGAGAGCCGGCACAGTGACGCCTTCAGCGCGATTGTTAAACTCAATGCCTGACGATCCGTTATTGTTCGTGACATTGTTCGCGATGCAGTAGTTTCCGCCCGCACTCAGCAGGATTCCGTCGGCACGGTTATCCTGCGACGTGTTGTTCACGATGTATGCGCCGAAATTGCCCGCCGGCGAGGTTGGACAGTTGCTTGGAGCGTTGCTTATTGCCGTTCCGATGGAACCGGAGACGGCAATACCGCTTTCCAGATTCGAGGCCGCCACATTGTTCCTGATAATCAGCCCGCTGGATCCCTGAGCTCCCACGCCAAATCGCGTATTCGAAGTAAAGAGATTGTTCTCGACCGTGACGTTGCTTGCGTTGAACACGTAAGCGCCAACCTGGGCCGCGCCTCGCACGGTAAAACCGGCGAGCCGTACGCCGCTGGCCGGAATCACAATCACGTTGCCGTTGTTATCGGCCGTGCGCGTAAAGTTTTCACCGTCAATGATCGTTGTGGCGGCGCCTGCGCCGATCAATGTGACGTTCGTCGCAAAACCGTTGGTGCCCGTTCCCGCGCTGCCGATCGGGATTTGTTCCTGGGTTCTCGACGGGGAATATCTTCCGGCTCTTACGTAGATCACATCGCCGGACTGCGCGGCCATGATCGCCTGCGTAATACTCTTGAAGGGACTCGATGAGGCGCCGTTTCCGCTTGTGACCACCGACGCATCGACATACCACCTGATGTTCAAGCCGGTGGTGCTCGGCGCGGCCGGCGGCGTCACCGGCGCGGCCGGCGAAATGGAGTTGTTCAAAGTCCGAACGACATTCCGGGCGCTGTCTCTGAGCGTCAGTACCAGGTCGCCGGATGCCGACGAACCGTACTGGCTGTTGCCAATCAGTTTCATGTCCACGTTCTGGCTCTGAGGCACACAGAAGGCTCCGAAACCGGTCACGCCTTCGGTAATGAATCCGCCGACGACGACGCCGCCGGAGAAGGCGGTCGCGCCAAGACTTAACTGGAACGTGCCACGCGGGGAACCGGGAAGGCTCCGGATACGAACAGCGTAGAAGCCCGGTTCGAGACTGGGAGTCGCAAAACTCAAGGGGGCGACTCCGCTGGTTCCGGCAACCAGCGTGGTGTTGTCTTTATAGATCGATACATCCAGCGCGGCCTGTCCGGCCGGTTGCGCGGTCACGCTCACCTGCACGGTCTGTGCGGTCGCCAGGGAAAACGCCCCGAATCCCGGGGATCCGCCATTTGCCTCGAAACCGCCTCCGAGGTTGAAACCGCCGGTCAGTAATCCGTTGGAAATCAGAACCTCCATACCCCAGGAGCCTTCTCTCTGCCCGGGCAGGAGTGTCGCTTCCGTAATGTAGAAACTCGACCCACAGTTGCCCGTCGAGGTGACGTACGGCGCCAGGCGCGGTTCACCCGGAATATCGGTCGCGGGTTTCGGGTCGAGGGGCATATTCAGCAGGTCGTAAATGCGAAGGTTGGCCTGGCTCTTGAACTCCGTCACATAAACGCGCGTGGCATCCGCGCTTACTTGAATGCCCGAGGACGCGTTGCCCATCTGGACAACGCCCCTCACCGTTGCAGTTGTGTCCGGCAATCGCGTGAGATCCACGACCGAGAAAAAGTTACTGCCGAGGTTGGCCACGTAAACCATGTTCTGGTTGACTGGATTGACGGCCATCGCGGTGGGTTGCACGCCGATTGGAATCTGTGCAATGACAGTCGGCGCAGCCGGATTGCTCGTGTTGAGCGCAGTCAACGTATTGTTCGTCAGGTTTGCCGTCAGTGCGCGCTGGCCATTTGCCGCCACCACGATTGCGACAGGATTTTTGCCGACCGGGACCGTGGTCAACAACTGTGGGGGGGTCACGCCCGTGTCCACGACACCTACCGCGTTATCACCACCGAGGGCGACATAGGCGTACCTTCCATTGATCGCAACCGCGCGCGGATCTTTACCGACTGTCACGGGCGAGCCTACAACGCGTCTTTGCGCGATGTCGATAAAGCTCAGGTCGCTGCTCGTGCCGTTGGTCGCAATAGCCGTATTCGAGTTCGGCACGGCTATGACATTGCTGGGGCGGCTTCCCACCGGTATCTGGGCAACCTCCGTTCCGGAATTCACATCGACGAGGCGAATGACATCCTGGTCTTCGTTCACCACCAGAGCTGTAGATCCCGAGATCGCCACTGCCACCAGCCTGGTGCCCGCTTTGAAGGCCCGGAGTTGGACGCGGTTGTTCAGGTCAAGAACCCGCACATTGGTGTTGTCCGATTGTGTGGGGAAGAGATTGACCACAACCGCCTGACTCGATCCCGTCAGGCCGAGCGCGAACGGACTATCGCCAATGGGGATTGTCCCCAGTGGCGTGACCGCCGCCGGAGCCAGAGAAGCAGACCGGACACACAGACATAAGGCGAGTAAGAAACAGCGCAACCGTTTCGAATTAATGATCACGAGGTCCCCTCTGGAGCAGATGGCTATTTCTCACCATCGCTCAACTGAACATTCAATAACGCAAGACCCAGCCGGCGGCCGTCAAGACCAATTCCAAGATCCTTCGGAACTGCCGCATCGGGCGCCTCCAAAACAAAGCGCAGGATTCCTGTAGTCCCTGCTGTGTCGATATCCAAATCGATTCTTACGGGCTCCTGCGAACTGATTTCTGACTCGGCCAGCTTATCTCCTTCCAGGAAGATCCTGTACCGTTGTTTCGGAAGCTTCTGCGGTTCAATAAACGCGCGGACCAGGAATGAGGCTTTCAATCCTGGAGGAATCCGGGACATCGGAATAGAAAGCTCCGCGACCGTGCCGTCCATCCATGTGTGGCCGGCCTCAGGAGTGGACCAGCCCCGTTGAAGATACCGTACGGACGGCGCATTCTCGACGAACGCAATCGTCTCTCCCATTCGATATTCAGGAAGCTGAAGAGCGGCCGGCTCGGAGGTCCGCGAAAAATACAAAGCTCCGCTGCCGAAGCATATGACCGTCAAGGCCGCAAGAGCCGCGAAATCCACAAACCTGAGCCGGGAAAACCGGCTCCACTCGCGGAACGGCCAGAGGCTCGCTTCGGTGAGCGTCGAAACGGTCTCACCGGTATGCAGCCCCGTGGCAGGAAATTCGGATCGCTTCGGTCTGACGAACGTTCCGAAAAGCACGTCGAACAACGGGAATAGCGCCGCATAGTTCTTGTTCGCATGTTCGGGGAGAATCGAGTGATGAATGCGGTGCGCCTGAGGCCCGCCAAGCATCGGTGTAAGGAAGGCCAGGTTCAGGCGCAGATTCGAATGGATGAAAAAACCCCACAGGCCCAGAATCATCCCGATCGCTCCACCCGTTACCGGTTCTATCCGAAACACGATTCCCATCGGGATCAGGATAAAGATCATTCGAAGCGGTTCTTCAAGCCAGTGGTGACGGTGCGTCGTTGTGACATTCACTTCCATATCACTGTGATGGAGCTTGTGTTGGCTCCATAGAACCGGGACGGTGTGCTGGAAACGATGAAACCAGTAATAGAAAAAATCAAATATAAACAGGTAGGTCAGGCCTTGAACGGCGCCACCGGGTGCTTCCGATTCAAAAAACCGGCCCAGGTCAATCCACCCGCCGCCGGCCCGGGCTATGGCGAGCGCTGTAACATAACCAATGACCGGCTGCAGCAGGACCGCAACTCCAAAATACAAGACGCTATAGCGAGCGTTGAAAGAGATGCCTCGGAAGGACTGATTCTTCTCGGCGAAAAAAAACCTCTCAATGACGAGGAAGGTGGAAAACACCGCAAACAGATACGGCAGGTTCAGTCTTTGGATGAACGACGTCAGTCCGGGAAGAAAATCAGAAAGCATCTGTAGCGGTGATTAAATCACAAAACGGCAGCGCCCTTTCTAACAGCGTGCGCCCAGCAATCGTCTCCCAGAATGCCGAGGGCCTTCGACCAGAAGCGATACGACTTGAATTCATGTCCCAGGGACTCGAACCTTTGCTTCATGTCGTTAAAGGAGAAGAGCCTGTAAACCAGAATTCCCTCTTCCGGCCTTATTGGGTCGCCGTGAAACTGTGGCTCCGCAAAATACTGGATCGTTCCACGCTCATCCATACTTGCCAGGATGAGATCATGTTCGGCGGCAGGCAGGAACGGAACGGTGAAACAGTAAACGCCGCCGGGCTTCAGAATCCGCATCACCTCTTTTTCGGCCGAAATGGCATCCGGGATATGCTCGAAGACCTCGGACGTGACAAGGATGTCAAACGTTTCGTCGCCAAAGGAAGTGCGCTGCAGATCCTGGTGCAGAATTCCTTTGACCTTCTCCCCCGACCGATGATCCGGACCGAAATATTCGGAACTGACGATCAACTCCGGCTTGAGATTCCGTTTGAGGAAGTCCGACATGACGGAGTTCGCCTCCGCTATGTACACCTTCAGGCTATTCTGATTGATGTGAGCGGCGATTCCCGCAAGAGAGAAACTCGGCCGTCCGAAGAGCGCCATTGAAAGAGTGCAGACAAGCTGCCGATGCCGGTTAATAGAGGAAGAAACCGTTGAAACAACGTCCTCCCTCAGGTTGGCCGACGAAATTATGAATTCGGTTTCGCTGGCCGAAACATTGCATGTTCCCCTGAGTTTGCCCTGGCGCAGCGCATGGGTGCTGATTGTCCGGTCCAATTCATCATCGAAATGGGTTGAACCGGCGGCCTGCAGCTCTTCACAGAAGATGGGCACGCTCAAAACACTTTTTGTAATCTGGGCCAGCACGGAAGTGAAGCGGCCAAAAACTGCTTCCCGGCCGTGCACGGTGGTTATGAAATTCCGGCCTTCGATGGACAATCGCTCCCAGAGTTCCTCGTCACTTATCAATCGCTTGATGGCGGCGGCAAATGCCGTCTCGTCATCGGCAACAAGCACGTGCCGATCGTGCTCTACGTTCAGGCCTTCAACCCCAATGGATGTGGATACGCTGGGAGTTCCCACCATCAGGGATTGCATCAGCTTCCTTTTGGTTCCAGCGCCATAGCAAAGTGGAATGAGTGACACGCGCGCGCGTTGCAGGTACGGCAGGACCGATGGGACCCAGCCTACCAGCCGGACACCATCCACTTTCCTGCAAGCGTTCAGAACGGCTTCAGAAGGATCGTTGCCGACGATATATACAGGATGTTCCGCCAGAATCGCGGGCGGAACCATTGGCAAAATATCCTGGCAAAGATATTCCACTGCCTGCACGTTTGGAGGATGACGGAAGTTGCCGACAAACAGCATTCCCTTGCGCTGGGCGAAAGGGACGGTTGAAACATCGCTGTCTTCGGTGTCGGGAACCGAATAAGCCAGGGATTTGCCGACAAAATCATTAACCATCTCCGCTTCTTTGTCGGAGACCGTAAGAACGGCGTCGGTTGCCGCATAGGCATTCAATTCGCGCATCATCCCTTGTGCATAGCCGGTATCGAGCGCGTGGGGATGGCCGTTGCGTTCCGGATTGCAGAAGACGCGCCGGGATTCGCGCAGGAAGTGGAGGTCAATGGAGTCCACTACCAGCGTGCTTGCAGGAGAAAGGGCACGGACCAGCGGCGTGTATTTCTCGGCGCAACTCCAGAAAGCGAAAAGAACAAGGTCGAATCGGCCGGCTCTGAATAACTTCTCGGGATCGATGAGAGCGTCCTTTCCATTCAGCCAGGAGTGTTCGAGCGCATACGCCGCAATTCCCATCTGCTGGAGCGTTTTTGCGTAGCGCTGGCCGCCGGTCGCATTATCGGCGGCGAAACTGACAGTCCATCCGGCCTGCTGAAAGAATTCGAGAAGATGAAAAATGCGCCGCGAACCGCCTTCGCGATCGAATTCCGGCATCGTCGGCGCGCACACTAAAACTCGTCTAGTTGCCATTACCGTACCTTGATAGCTGCGCCCTGTCGGGCTTGCATTCGCAGCCGCTCATGTCTTTACCGCGCCTCCTACGGACAGAGACTGCAGAGTCGCAAAATCATATTGCGCCGGGGCAGGAGGCTGATGTTTCAATTCCTCGCTCCATTTCTCGACAAATTTTGTGCGATTGACCGCCTGATAACTCTTCACGCCGGCGTTGACGTCCGTACCGGATGACGCGCCCTCAAAGTGGACAATAACGCTCTCGGGCTGATAGTAAACGCGGTAGCCCTTCTGGCGTAAGCCGAAGCAATAGTCGGTATCTTCGTAGTACGCGGGCTCGAAACGCGTATCGAACCCTCCGGCCTCCATGAAGAGTTCCCGCCGCGTCGCAAGCAACGCCCCGGAACAATAGTCCACTTCACGCAGGAAGTTATAGAGCGCAGCATTGGCCGCTTTGTCGTGTTTACCGAAATTGCAGGCGGAGCCGTCGGAAAAAAGCACTCCTCCCGCTTCCTGAAGACTTCCATCGGGATACACCAGCTTGCCACCGACGGCTCCCGCATCGGGCTTGTCACGAAGGACTCGCAGAAGCGGCGGCAACCACCCCGGCAGCGGCAGCGTGTCGTTGTTCAGAAAGATTAGAATTTCACCGCTCGCCGCCTCCGCTCCGCGATTGCAACTCCCGATGAAACCGCTGTTCTTCGAATTGCGCAAAACCCTGATTCGCCCGTCCAACTCAGCCAGTCGCTCCAGAACGGCCGGCGTTTCATCCGAAGAGGCATCATCAACGACAATGACTTCACCTTTGAAATTGTGGGGAAGGGTCTTGCCCAGTTGCTCGAGACAGGCCTCCGTGTAGCTGACCTTGTTGTAGACCGGAATGACAATGGATGTCATCGGGAACGATGGCTCATTGAACTCATCCGTCTTCCACTCCACTTCGATGGAAACCTGCGGTTTGACTGGCTTGACCAGGCTGACCGGCGTCAAGTGTTGCAGCTTGTGAAGCTGCAGGTGCGTTGTACGAACAACAGCCACAGATGCAACCCGCCGCGCCTCAGAGATCAACTCCGGATCGGAAGTCGAGACGACGGCAATGTCGATGCTGGAGTCGAGGTAAGGCAATGGATCGACGGCCACCCAGCTTGACGGCGGCAAACAAACGGCAAGTTGAGGAAACAGGCGCGCCAGGTTCAGCCCTGAACGGCAATCCAGGATTGAGGGATCACGTTCCAGGCGGTGTTGAAACTCTTCAATTGTCTCTTCCATCTTGCCGGAAAATTCACCCGCAACCGGGTTATCGGAACTCGTCTCGGCGCTGAAGACTCCAAATGGCTGTGCCGCCGCCGGCTCTTCCAAATCATTCAAAGGCGGAAGCGGCAGAACAGCCGAAGATTCAATCGTGATGACTCGCGTATAGAGTTGCTGGTTTCCCCTCTCGTCATGCACAACGATCCTCAGCACTTTTTCGCCTTGCACCCCCAGACCCTTCATGACAACGCGCTCTTTATAACCGCACGCGGAAGGCGCCTTCGGATATACTGCGGCCACGTCCGACCGCTCCACTCCGTAACGAACAATTCCCAGATAGACGTCATCAAGAAAGGCCTGAACCAGCATCACAGGAGCTGCGGCCGAATAGCACCAGCCATATATCTCGACGAGATTGGCATTGACGTTGTCTGATTTGGGAAAATCCAATACACCTTCAAAGATCTGCGGTGTTGGCAATCGCCGTATTCGCTTTTCGAAACGATGCCAGCGCCGATTGATTTGCTCGACCCGGAGCGACCCGGCGCTTATTCCCCACACACCTGTTGCGTACATACGATCCAGGGTTTCTGCATGCCTGGACATCTGCCCGCGCGCTTCCGACAACAAATCGGAGTAGTCCTGAATTTGCGCCTCCGCAACGGTCATCGGCGTCCTTGCTTCTGTAAGTAGAGAGCGGATCCGGGTAATCACCTCGTCCTGCTGACGGAATTGAGCCGTGTAGTTGGCCCTCGCCTCGGCTAACTCGCCTGACCATCGACTGATCTGAAGTTCATACTCTGTTCGAGCTTCGCTCATCTCCTCGCCCTGCCGCGCCAACTCCGCCTCATAGCCCTTTCGAACCTTGCCGGCTTCCTCGCTCATCTCCTCCGCCTGCCGGGCCAGCTGCGCTTCATACCGTCTTCTCTGAACGATCATCTCTTCCTGCGTCTGCTGAACCTGATCCTGCATTTGCTTGACGTCATTGAGTCTGTCAGCTTCGAGGAGTTTGAACAGATCGTCGGTGCGATCCAGGTAGACCGAACTGATTTCCCGTTCTTCGATGGCCGGCACATCGGAACAGACCGCGATGAAATAGATCGGCGACGGCAATGCGCACATCTGCTGAAGAACTTCTTTCGAGCTGCCGGTCAAAGCTTTCAAAGCGACAGCCCCCCGATCAAGCAACGGAAACACAAACGATCCGGTGGCAAGCCTCTGGCCATAAATGCGGACATGCTTGAAGTGCCGATAAAGAAGTTCGCATAGCTCGTTGTAATAGAGCTCCTTGACGTGAAATGGATTGCTGTAGCCAGGCTCGTCCGAATAGGTCAGGCGGTTGGGAGAAGAGATGACCAAAGTCCCTTCGGGTCGGAGAAGCCTCTTGATTTCACGAAGCATCTCCTCATGCTTGTCGTGGTGTTCAATCGTTTCAAAAGACGTAACGACGTCGAAAGAGGCATCCGGCAGCGGAACGGCATCACAACTTCCGAGAATGAAGTTCAATTTGGGATGGTAGTAGCTGTGCTTGGCGTGTTCTACGGACTTGGGATCAATGTCGACGCCTGTGACAGACTTGGCGGTCGACGCCAGCAGGGCCGCCCCATATCCTTCTCCCGCAGCGAGGTCCAGGACGGCTTTGCCCGCCACGAACTCCAGCGATAGCGCATAACGATGCAGGTGTTCGTACTTGATCTGTCCTTCTACGGAAGGAACGTATCTTTCGCCCGTAAATTCCATGTTGACCGGTTCTCCACCGCCATTTTCCACAGTCTATACCGCGCGAACCCGCATGGGAATTCGGATGTGCCCGTAGGTAACGGTTCGCTCCACGACCTCGATCGCGTATGCATTGTCGATCCAGTCGCACATTTCGTACTGATTCAGCGTTCCATCCGCGACCGCCGGCGAGAAGTGATAGAAGCCGGCGTGCAGAAAAGGAAGGTCCATAATAAAGTCCACAGACAGCCGGGCGCCGGATTTCGCCGGAGGCAGCCTCTCGCCTTCGGACATGACGTTTGCTCCCGTCACATCTTCGCCCAGCCGGTTCCGCAGCATGAAACCCAGGTTGGGGCTCTCGACATCTTCCATGAACTCTACCGAAATCCGCACGCAGAGACGATCCCCCTGTTCGATGCTGCTCACCGGATAACCCTCTTTATTAAAGACTCCAATGCCCTGAACGCGCGCCTTGCCGTTCCCATAACGGTGATCGATGTTGGGCACTGAAGCGACGAATCGCGGGATTCGAGTAAACGCTTCATCGGCCAGGTCCAGATCCGGCGAAACCTCCAGCGGCTTTCCCAGCGCTTCCTCTTCCATGACTTCCTTCCGGCCGCGCGTCACCATAAGCGCCAGATACCTGGAAACCACTTCGTCGGGCTTGCCTTCCATTCGCACGGAACCATGCTCCATCCAGACGGCTCGATCCGCAAGGCCACGCACGGCTTCAAGGTCGTGCGACACGAAGATAATAGTGACTCCCTGATGCTTGAGCTGGTGTATCCGGCGTATGCAGCGCTGCTGGAAAAAGAAGTCGCCCACCGAAAGCGCCTCATCGACGACGAGAACGTCCGGATCCATGTGAATCGCCACCGCGAATGCGAGCCGCACAAACATGCCGCTGGAATACGTCTTGACCGGCCGGTCGACGAAATCGCCGATCTCCGCAAACTTTTCAATGGAAGGAACACGCTCGCGCGTCTCGGCATCGGTGAACCCCAGAATCGACGCATTGAGAAAGATATTTTCACGGCCCGTGAACTCCGGATTGAAGCCCGCGCCCAGTTCCAGCAAGGCGGACACACGGCCATCCACACTCAACGCACCCTCGGTGGGGCGCATCACGCCGGCGATAATTCGAAGTAGCGTGCTCTTCCCCGAACCGTTTTCGCCGATGATTCCCAGGCAGCAACCGCGAGGCACTTCAAGATCGACGTCTTTCACCGCCCAGAATGGTTCATGAAATCGTTTCCTGCCAAAACTGAGGATCTCCTTGAGATGATCGGATGGGTGCCGGTAGATCCTGTAACACTTCGATATCTTCTGAGCGCGAATCATCTCAATCGGCTCGCTCGGCAAAAACCGCGTACTGTCCGGCGGCCGGCACGGCTCCCATCCAGTCCTCGACCCTGGCGAGACGTCTGTAAATTTGTTCGGGAAACAAAAGGAAATACTGCGTCTTCAGAATCCGGCCTCCGGCGCCCGCCATAAGCCGCCGGCTTAAGCGGGCAGTAAGCAGATGAGCATTGGCGTCAACCGGCGTACGCGAAACGATCAGACGGGTAACCGGATTGAGAGGGTTGTGCTCGATCAGGCAAAATACACCGCGGGGCCTGAGCAGCCTGAAAGCTTCCCTGCAGAGAGTCTCGCGATGCTCGTCCGGAACGTGATGATAGACACATACGGCCGTTATGAAATCGAAACTGCCCTCATTGAAAGGCAGCAGTTCAACCGATGATTGAAGGCGGACCTCCAGGCCCGAGCACGACTGAAGCATGCCGGCCGAAGGATCGCAGCCGGCGGCTGACGCGAATCGGGATCGGCCCATTTTCAAGAGCTCGCCTTGACCGCAACCGATATCGAGCCAGCTCAGAGCACGAGTATCCGCCTTCCGGCTCTCGTAAAAGCCTTGAATGACCTGCAGCTTTCTCTCGACAAAGAAACGATTCGAGGCGGCAAACCTTTCGCGAATCGGATCGCGAATCAGGTTGTCGTACTCTCCGGCGTAGAGATCAAACTCGGTGGGCTTTTCGTGCGCTTCGCTCATTACTTCGGCGATGTTAACATTCGAACACTCTGCCCCGGTAGCGGTCTAATTACCGCAGGTGCTATCTTTACCGGAACGTGTCGATCTATCAGCGCATCCTTGGTCACCCGTTCGTATTTAACCGGATCCGGCCGTTCTTCGTCGGCGGCATCGACTGGACATGTCTGTACGAGGAACTCGGCGCCGATGCCCGTTCCGTGGTCGTGGATGTCGGTTGCGGAACGGGAATCGCCCACCAATACCTCCAGGGCTTTCGGGAATACCACGGGTTTGATACGGATCAGGTGGCCATCGATTTCGCCCGCAAGAACGCCGCGGGGCCGAATATCACTTACGAATGCCGTCTTCTCCAAAAGGACGATGTGTGGCGCATCCGGCCGTCGAAGGTGCTCCTCAGCGGGTTGCTCCATCATCTTTCCGATGCCGATGCGGTGAAACTACTGCGCATGTGCGGCGAGGCTCCCGGCGTCGACTGCATCGCTACGGCCGACACGGTGTACGTCCCAGGCCGGCATTTCAGCAATCTTCTGGCCTTCATGGACCGAGGACGGTTCGTTCGCCATACCGAAGGCTTTCTGGCGTTGGCCCGGGAAGCAAACCTGGAAATCTTCCGGCACCAGATCGTCCGGTCCCATCCGGAGAGCGGCAGGGTTCTTTACCTGATCATGACTCTGAAGCCACGCCGTGGGAGGGTAGAGGTCTGCGAATGAAACATGCGGCACTCTTCAAAATGAAATCCGAAAAGTCTTTCTGGTTGCTGGCAACTGCGCTCTTCGCTGTCCTGATCCTGGTCAACTACTTCCCGGTGTTTCTTGGAAAGATTCCATTGCCCGGAGGCCTGGTCACGCAGTTTCCGTCCTGGGGAGAATTCCAGTCCAGCGAAGCGGCGCAGCCGGTGGCCGACATCGGTGACTTGATCGACTATTTTTATCCGTTCAACTCGTTTTCCGCCGGACAAATCAGGCAAGGTACGATTCCGCTCTGGAACCCGTACGTCATGTCGGGCATGCCGTTTCAGGCCGAACCGCAAACTGCGATGTTTTATCCGCTGCACGTCCTGTACTACGTGTTCGCGACTCCAACCGCATGGGCTCTTGCGCTGATCGTACGAATGCTGCTTGGCGCCCTGTTCATGGCGCTGCTGGTTCGATCCATCGGGGGATCCAGGACCGGCACAATTGTTGCCGGAATCGCATTCGCATTCGGCGGATTCATGGTTGCGTGGCAGGGCACGGTGATGGGTGATGCGGTGATCTGGTTGCCGATGATCTGCTATTCCGTCCATCGCCTGCACGGTAATCCATCGCGGTTTTCTTTATCCCTTGCCGCGTTTGCATTTGCGATGCCCGTCCTTGCGGGACATCCTGAAACGGCTGCCCACGTCATTCTGACGGGATCTGTGGCGGCATTGGCGATCTGGGCATTTGCGCCGGATTCAAGACCGCGGTTCAGCGCACGGTTCCTGCTGGATTTTTCCATCGCGGGGATTCTGGCCGTTGGACTGGCATCGGTTCAACTCCTTCCCACGCTGGAATGGATCCGGGAGTCCAGCAGGCCCCTGGACGCGATCTGGCCGAGCTTTGAGTTGCACCAGGCTCTCGGTTTTTTTTCTCGCGACGTACTGCGCGGGCCGAACTCGGCGGGCGTTATTGTGCCAAACGCCGTAGGATACGCCGGAATGCTGACTCTGCTGGCCGCGGCGCTTGCGCCACTGCACCGCTCGCCGCGCTACGTCATCTGGTTTGCGGGGCTGGCAGCCTTTGGTATCGCGGCTACATACGGCTTTGAACCCGTTAGCTGGCTCCTGACCCACACTCCGGTTATCCAGGGACTGAAGAACGAGCGATTGATCCTGCTCGCGGATTTTGGCCTCGCCGCGCTGGCCGGCCTGGGCATCAGCGCGCTGGAAGAGGAATCCCCCAATCGCCCCGCGGCCAGACGTATGTTGTCCTGGCTCCTGGTTGCCGCAGCTTTTGCAGTCGCGTTTTATTGCGTTTACCAACTTCAGATGGCCACCCAGTTGAGAGTCGAGGTAATGCGGCGCCCGTCGTTCTCCAGAACGCTGCTGCTGGCCGGTTTCGTCCTGGTCGCGTGGAAGTTGATTCGAGGCCGGCGGGCGAAGCTGTTTCCGGCCGCTGCATGCGCGTTGCTCGCCTTCGACCTGGTGACATTTGCATACGGGTACACGGGATTCACGCGGCGCGACGAAATATTTCCCGCCGCGCCGGTATTCGACTTCCTGAATCAACAGGGCGACCCCGGCAGCTTTCGAATTGCGCGGACCGGTGGATGGGCATACGCGGCAAATTCCGGAATCGCGTATGGCCTGCAATCCGTAACGGGCTTCGAGGCCGGCGTGCCGGCCGCCCTGGACCGCCTGACCTGGGACTTTTCGGAGAATCGCCAGGACGGGCTCAGCATTGTCGGCGAGAAGATACTGTCTATAAACGATCGCAGGCTCGACCTGCTCAATGTGAAGTACCTGGTCATGGTTACGTCCGCGCCGGAGTACGCGATGTTTTCAGGCCGGCCGGAGCGATTCTCCGAAGTCTTCAAGCGCGGGGAGGTTGCCGTATTCGAGAACAAGACCGTATTGCCTCGCGCGTTTTTGACCGGCGCCGCCGGAATCCGGGTTATTCCGGACGTGAACGGGCAACTTGACGCGTTGAAGGATGCCGCATTCGACCCGCGGCAATCGGTCGTATTGTACGAGCAGCCTGCTGAATTTTCGGGAGCGAGCCTCACTCCCGGCGCCGAGTTCAGCGGCAACGTGGAAACAGCGGGCAGCGATGTTAATGGATACGATTTCCGCGTTCATGCATCGACGCCCGCGATTCTCACCGTAAGCCAGAACTTCTACCCGGGCTGGAAAGCGACCATGGATGGCGCTTCACTTTCCGTCTTCCCTTCCAACCATGCGCTGACGGGCATTGCGGTCCCCGCGGGAAATCATCGCATCCGCTTTGTATTCGATCCGCCGTCATTCAAGGTCGGGCTGGCGGCTTCGATGATCAGCGTTTTCGTCTTGGCGGGTTTGGCCGTCTCAGGCCGGGGCCGGTTCAAGAGGCGGTCCCCGATTAGGCGATAACCACAGATAAAAACAGAGTTCAGGTGAAGGAGCACGCCGAGAACGGCGCGGGACGAAGGATTTTTTCGTCAAGGACGAAAATGACCGCAGTCAGAAGGACCACCCTTGGGGTGAAAGGCGGGCATGATGCG
>CAMBFR010000100.1 GCA_945865815.1 Candidatus Sulfopaludibacter sp. SbA3 | reverse complement strand
GATCATCTCTTTTGTTCCACGAGCGTATGGCGTTGATGGTCACCGCAAACCGGGCGGCTATCTTACCGAGCGTGTCACCGCGCCTGACGGTATAAGAGGTTGGGGATTTGTCCGGTTTGGGTAATCTTGACGCAGTCGACTGGGGTAATCTGGACGCGGCTGCTTTGGTAGCGGCGGGGCCACTCAGCGGGATCATCAGGGCCTGGCCAATGCGAAGCAGGGACTTACGGCCAAGCCGATTTGCTTCAGTCAGGTCCGCCACGCTCGATCCGTATTTTTTGGCAATTGCGCCGAGCGTATCGCCCTTCTTTACAACGTGTTCTCTATAAAGCAGCCGTTTGGAGTCGGGCAGGGCTGAGATAACTTCATTGAACTTATTGGCATAGCCCAGCGGGAGCACGAGTTCGAACTCCGGATCGTCGGGAGGCGTTGTCCATCGCAGGACGTGGGCATTGAGTTGTTTCAGGTCCTCGACAGGGATCTCGACCGCTTCGGCGATGACTCTCAAATCCGTTGCCTTGCCTACAGCAACTCGCTCGGTTTCCAAAGCCGGTTCGGGCGCCACATCAAACCCATATTGGGCCGGATTCTTCCCAATGATCGTCAGGGCCAGAATCGTGGGCACATAGTTGATGGTTTCCCTTGGAAGGGCCCGATTGTTGGCAAGCGTCCAGAAATCACTGGCGCCTGTCTTCCGCAGTGCGTTCTGGATTCGCCCTGGTCCGGCGTTGTATGCCGCCATCGCCAGATACCAATCACCGAACTCCGAGTAAAGGTCTTTCAGGTGCCGGGCGGCTGCCCGGGTGGACTTCTCGGGGTCGGACCGCTCGTCGATCCAGTAGTTCTGTCTCAGGCCATATTCCTTGCCCCTGGAGGCGATAAACTGCCACATGCCTTTGGCCTTTGCCCGTGACAGGGCCCGTGGCAGGAAGGCGCTTTCAGCCTGGCACAAATAGATCAGGTCGAGTGGTACTCCCTCTTCCTGAAGGATTTGCTCGATCATGGGGCGCCATCGGCCGACTCGCTCCAGCCCGGCCGCCATGGTCGTGCGGCCACGGCCGCTGCGATAGTATTCGAGGAACCCCAATACGCGATCGTTGATTTCCAATGGCAGATCGTGGGTGAGTCCCTTGACCTGGTCTTCTATCGCCTTTCTCATTGCGGGATCGATCGAAGAGGGAAGTGTAAGACTATCTCCAATGTCATCAATGGCGGCGTGTTGGTCGACTCCCCACGAGAAGCCATCCGCCTCGCGCATTGCCTTCAGTTGTTCCTGAGTCAACTCCAGCTGGAGCCGGGCTTCAAGGATTGCCAGGCCGACCGGATCCAGCGGTTCGACATGCTCTCTGATCTGAAGATCGCCCGAGACAGGCATCTGAACCATTTCCAATTGACGCGGCGCCGGTTGTGGCGGCGGCGTAACGTTTGTCACTTTGGAGCGGGCAGGAGAACAAGAAACCAGGAGCAACAGAGCCAATCCAATGAGTGTCTTCCGGGCCGAATATGGAGTTTTGATAACCAAACAGTCCCTCCCTGAAAACTCAAAAGCCACCAAAAACACCTGTTGTGTTCTTAGTGGCCACCAAAAAGAGACGCCAGCTTACAAGAAAGACAGGACTTAGTCAATGTGCTGCCCACAAAGGGCCCTCCGGGGGCCATGGTTATCGTGATCGCTCCGAGCTGATCCGTCCGAAGCGCCGGCAGCGAAGAGGCGTGCGGGTGCCCAAACGGGTTGTTGGCGCCCACCGAAATCACCCGAATCCGCGACGGTACCCGCAGCCGGACGCCCCTGCTGCCGTGATGGGGAACTTTCAGGACATCGACTCTGTCCGGAACGGGAATCTGCCGCTCGATATCCCCTGTCAAAAGAGCTGTGCCATGCTGCGTCTTCAGAAGAAGCACCACGGAGTCGTCGTTTTGGGCCGTGTTCCGAACCTGCCAGGCCGGCGGTGGATGAAGAATCTCGGTCTCGCCAATGAGTTGGCCGGCCGTAACCCAGCGGATCGGGACCTGCTTCTCCTGAAGGCGTTCGATCAACCGGCGATATCGGGGAATCATCGGATTGCGTCCCAGCCAGAATTCACCCACTTCGAAGTTCTCAACCACGTCCGCCAGTCCATCCATATGATCATGATGAGCGTGGGTTAGAACGACCGCGTCAAGCCTTCGAATTCCTCTTGAGAACAGGAATGGGCTGACCACGTCTTCACCGATTGAAAATGTGCTCTGGTCCCTTAAATCCAGGAAACGGCCCGTCGAGACGCCGCCGCCATCGATCAGGATTTTCCGCCCATCTGGAAATTCCACGAGCGTCGAATCTCCCTGCCCAACATCCAGGAATGTGAGCGTTACGGCTTCCGGCACGACAGGGCTAAAGCGGCCCAAAACCATTACGGCTTGCAGGACCAGAACGGAGCTACCCGCAAACAGACAAGCGGCTCGCGATCGTTTCCAGAGCGCCGAGATCAGGACGGAGCACGCGGCGCCGTATATGATCCATACCCAGACCGGTATTGACGGCACTCTCAGCGTTGCGCCCGGGATTGAGAGAATGGCCGACAAAACTCCCAGCAACCCGGTGATAAGCATCTGGATTATCCAGCCGATCAGGAACGCGGCCGGTCCGGGCAGGACGATCAGCAGCAGCGCGAGCGGCGTGACGGCCGCAGCGACGAGCCCGGCAGGAATGTTCAGCAGGGGCGACACGGGCGAAACCTGGTGAAACGATTCGATCATAAAGAGGACGAACACCATTTCGACGGCCGCCGAAATGATCGCCAATTCGCCGATGACGAGTCCGGCTTTCCACGGCAGGGTTACGGCCTGAAACGGCAGGCCGTGCAACTCGCACCACAACCGGCGTGACACCCTCCATTCCGCGATTTCAACAGGAAGATTTCCATCGCGACTGCAGACTGCGAAGTCGCGAAGGGCCTCGCGAAGCCAGCCCAAACCCCAATCGCTGGCGGGCAGGCCGATTCCGGCCACTGCCAGGACGGCTGCAAACGACATCAGAAAACTGGCGTCTTCAAGGGCCGTGGGATCGCAGATGAGCATGATCAGCGCGGTTGCCGCGAGCGTGTTTATTGCGGAGTAGCCGCGGTCGAACAGCCGGGCGGTGATCAGAAGACAGACCATCAGCGTCGCGCGCAGAACGGGCGCCTGGCCGTCGACAAGTCCTGCGTAGCCAAGCGTGCATAGGCATACGAATATCAGCCTGGTGTTTCGCTTCCATCGGACGCGCCGGGCAAGCCAGTACGCGGCCCCCGCAATAACGGCGAGGTTGAAACCCGAAACCACCAGCAGATGGTATAAGCCTCCTGCCCGAAACTGCCGCTCGACGTTGGCCGTGACTTCGTACTTCTGCCCCAGGACCATTCCCGCAACAAGCCCGGCAGTGTCTCGGTCTCCGGTGAACGGCGCCCGGAGCCTGCCTTGAATCCAGTTCCGGATCCGGTCTCTTCCGTGCCATCCACGTTCCAGAACCTGGATCAGCCGGGGGTTGCGAATCGTGCCGGTCCAGTAGATCCCTTGCCGTTCCAGATAGCGGCGGAAATCAAACGCTCCCGGATTGCGATAGACCGCCGGCCGGTGCAACTTTACAAGGATTTCCAGCCGGTCGTTGGTTCCAAGATCCAGAGCCTCGAACATACGGCGCAGTTCCTCATCGTCGAGGAATTCGGTCAGCCGAACCCTTCCATGAGTGGGCTGCCCGTCTATCGACTCCAGTCTGACGTCCAGATAGACGCCCAGCCCGCGCCATTCCGGCGCTTTGGTGAGTCGTCCGGCAACGCGGGCCGGCTGGCCGGGGGATGAGGCGGCAGGCAAGGCCGGCACGGAAGGTTCATGCGAACGCAATGCGGACCCGAGCAGAGTCATTGCCAGCAGGACATATCCCGGCCGGGCAACGGCGATGAGGACTGCAAGAGGCAGGCACAGCCAGACAGGTTCAGGATCCAGACATGGTGAAATGAGAATGCCGACGGTCAGCGCTGCAAGCGGCGGAACCAGTGGCGCCATTGCGGTCTCACTGCAGGCGCGGTTTTGTGGCCGCGCGCAATTCGCAAAGGGCGGACTTATCCTAGCACGCGGTCAAATTGACCCACCATCTCGATGTGGTAGGTGTTGGGGAATTGATCGATGAGTGTGACTTGCTTCAATTCATACCCGGCGGTCAGAAAAGTTCGAGCCTCTCGCGCAAACGTGCTGGGGTTGCACGAAACGTACACAATCCGCCGCGGTTTCAACCGGGCGATCTGCTGGGCGGCGGTCACGCCGCAGCCTGCTCGCGGAGGGTCGAGCACCACTACGTCCGGCCGGACGTCGGTTGCCTTGAGGGTGGCGGTCACGTCGCCCACTACGAAGCGCAGGTTCGATAACCGGTTCAGTTGGCCGTTCTCCCGGCCATAGCGCACAGCGCTTGTGTTTTCCTCCACACCGATGACCTCCGTGGAGATTCGGGCCAGCGGCAGCGAGAAGAATCCGGTGCCTGCATAGAGTTCAAGGAGGTGTTTCGCCGACGGGCCTACCTGCGCTATGACCTCATTAATGAAGGGAAGCAGAAGAAAACGGTTGGGCTGAAAGAACGAATCGGCATTGAGCCTGTATTGCGTGCCGTCGACCTGGATGTGCGGAGAATCTCCGCGCTGGATCCGTTTGACCGACCCGTTTTCGAAGACGAAGTTCGCCACGATCGCAGGTCCGCTGACGGCGTGAACCTCGGTGATCCCGCGCTCCAGAATCGAATTCGCGTATGGAATGAAGTCGTTGAGTTCGGGGACCAGCGATGCGCATTCCGTTATCGGTACGACCTCGTTGGTCTTTTCCCTGGTGAAGCCGATCCTGCCGTGAACGACGTGAAATGTTGCGCGCAGCCGGTAGTTGCGGTCGGGCCCCACGATCCGCTTGATCGGCTCTTTCCAGGCGAGATGACCGATCCGCTCCAGACTTTCGCGAATGATCGTTTCCTTGTGGTCGACCTGCCGGTCGTAACGGATGTGTTGCCAGTGGCAGCAGCCGGCCGTTTCGTAATTGGGACAGTAGGGTTGTTGCCGGTCGCCGGATGGTTCGAGAATGTCCACGACGCGCGCCGTCGCATAATCCTTCTTTCGCTCGATGATTTCGGCTTCGATAACATCGCCCGGCGCCGTGCGTGGGACGAAGATTACGCCCTGATCGGTGCGCGCCAGCCCCGAGCCGCCATAAACGAGTTTTTCGATGGTTAAGCGCATTCAGTGCAAGAGTCAAATCAAATAGAACAAGCTCAGGTGCGGCAATCCGAACTTCTCCAGCAGCTTTCTTTTACGCAATTGCTGTTCGAGCATGGCCAGCTGCTCGGTCGTCATCGTCGAGCGAAACGGGTTCAGATCGGAATCCACCGACCGTTTCACTTCAACGAGCACTGCATCGTCCGCCTGAACGGTAACATGAGCAACCAGCTTTTCCTCAAGCGCGCTGAGTTGTTGTTCCGCACCTCGCAGGTCGCCGGGATCGATTTGTTCGACGTGCGCTGCAATTTGCGGGAATCCGCCGCTGCGGACCTCCCCGGCGAGTTTTGCCAGGTACGCGCTCACTTCGCCGGAGGAAAATTCCGGCAGTTGAGGCTGCTCAACCCGCAGGTCCTTTAACTCCTCGGCCACCTTCTCGATCGCCTTCACACAGTAGGCCAGCGAGCCGATGTCGCGCTTCCTCGTCGGACTGGAGAATGCTCGATCGATGCCTTTGAGCACGATCTCCAAAGGAATCCCGCTCTCCTTCCAGTTTTCCATGAGAACCCAATCCAGAGAGGAAAGCAGCGTGAACGACCGGCGTTTGGACTGGAAGAAACGCTCGATCTCGGTGAAGTAGTTGTGATAATTCAGCTCTTGATCCAACCGCCACCCACCACGACGTCATCCCAATAGAACACGGCCGCCTGGCCCGGCGTGATCGCGCGCTGGGGCGCGTCGAACTCGACGAGAACCTCGCCGTTTTCCATCCAAACGGCCGCCGGCCGCGGCTCGAATCGATTTCGAATCTGCACGTCGCAACGCAAGGGGCCGTCCATCTCTGCAATATCTTCGATTGCAATCCAGTTGGCGTCGCGTAAAGCGAATCGCTTTCGATGAAGCCGCGCATCTTCGCCAATGACGATCTGGTTCAATTGCGGCTCGATCTGCATGACGTATTGAGGCTTTCCGGCCGCCCCGATTCCCTTGCGCTGCCCGACCGTGTATCGGTGAATGCCGCTGTGCTCGCCCACGACATCGCCCTGGGTATTCACGATCGAGCCTGACTTGTCATGCCCGATCCCTGCGTATTGCTCAACGAAGTCTCCGTAGGAGCGGCTCTGGACGAAGCAGATCTCCTGGGACTCCGGCTTGTCGAAGGTTGGAAGGCCGGCGCCTCGGGCGATCTCGCGCACTTCAGGCTTCGACAATTCACCCAACGGAAAGACGGTTTTCGAAAGCTGTTCCTGGGTGAGGCCGAAAAGGAAATACGATTGATCCTTGCGGCCGTCCTTGCCGCGCAACAACAGCCAGCGCCCTCGCGTTTCGTCGTAGCGAACGCGGGCGTAGTGACCTGTTGCGACGGTGTCCGCGCCGATCTGCGCAGCCCGCTCCACGAGATGATGAAATTTCACGTAGTTGTTGCAGAGGATGCACGGGCTCGGAGTTTCGCCCGCGAGGTAACTCTTAACGAATGGAGACACTACCGTCTTTTCAAACTCGTCTTCGAGGTTGAGAACGTAGTAGGGAATATCGAGATGCGCGGCCACGCGCCGGGCATCCCAGATGTCGTCGATAGAGCAGCACCGGCCGCTCCGCTTCAGTTCCTGCTCTTCGGAAGCGCTCTCTTCGCCTGGCAGCCTGCGCCGTTGATTCCAGAGCTGCATCGAGAGGCCGACAATGTCATACCCCTGTTCCTTGAGCAGAACCGCGGCCGTTGAAGAATCGACGCCGCCGCTCATCGCTACCGCAATCATCTCGGTTGGAACTCCCTCAGTACCTGCTTAATGGCGTCCGTTGCAAGAACGCTGCAGTGAATCTTGGACGCCGGAAGGCCGCCCAACGCCTCGGCAATCTCTTCCTTTGTAATCAGGCGTGCGCGCTCGATTTCCATTCCGACGAGCATCTCCGTCGCGAAGGAACTGGTGGCGATGGCGGCGCTGCAGCCCTGCGCCTTGAACTTCGCGTCCTGGATATGCCCGCCGTCTACCTTAACCCATAGTTTCATCACGTCGCCGCAAACAGGGTTGCTCACTTCGGCAACAGCGTCCGCCTCCGGGATTTCACCGACACATCGAGGGTTTTGAAAGTAGTCGAGAAGTTTTTCCGAGTAGGCCATTTGTGAAACTAGACTTTCTTGTAATACGGCGAGAGGTCCCGCAATCGCTCGACGATTCCCGGCAATACCTCGATGACATACTCCACATCTTCCCTGGTCGTGAGCGCGCTCAGGCTCAATCGCAGGCTGCCGTGCGCTTCGTCCGGCGTTTTTCCGATGGCCGTCAGCACGTGCGACGGCTCCATCGATCCCGACGAGCACGCCGAACCTGTCGATACTGCAACGCCCTTCAAGTCGAGCGAGATCACCAGGCCTTCGCCTTCAGCGTAGTCCACCATGATGTTGGTCGTGTTCGGCAGCCGCGGCGCATTCTCTCCATTCACTTGAATAAACTCGATCCTCGACTTCAGGGCCGTCTCGAGCAAATCCCGCAACTCGGCCACCCGCGCCATGTCGGACGTCAAACTCTCCCGCGCCATCTTCGCGGCCTGGCCGAACCCAATGATTCCTGCGACGTTTTCCGTGCCTGAACGCCTGTTGCGCTCGTGTCCGCCCCCGGTCAGCAACGGCTTCAGGATCGTGCCTTTCCTGACGAAGAGAGCGCCCGCGCCCTTCGGCCCGTGGATCTTATGCGAAGAAATGGAATAGAGGTCGACTTTCAGCTTGCGCACGTCAACCTGTATCTTTCCCGTCGACTGCACGCCATCGGAATGAAAGTACACGTCGGCTTCTTCGGCGATCCGGCCGATTTCCTCGATCGGCTGGACGGTGCCGATTTCGTTGTTTGCATGCATGATCGTGATCAGGATGGTGTCGGGCCGCAGCGCTCTTCGCACGCTGCTGGCGTCCACGACGCCGTCGCGCGACACGGGGATCCAGGTCACTTCGTATCCCTGCTTTTCGAGGTCCTGGCACGTATGCAGCACCGCGTGGTGCTCGATCTTCGAAGTAATGATGTGCCGGCCCTTCGCCTTCTGCGATTCGGCGATTCCACGGATTGCGAAGTTGTCGGCCTCCGTTCCGCCGCTCGTGAAGACGATTTCCGATACTTCGGCATTGATGAGGCGCGCAACATGCTGGCGCGCGTCATCGATCATCGATTTCGCGTGCTGTCCGAACCAGTGAATCGACGATGGATTGCCGAAATGCTCCGTAAGGACGGACATCATTGCGGCGACGACCTCTGGCCGTACGGGGGTGGTTGCGTTACTATCCAGATAGACTCTTCGCATCTCGGTGTACCGGTGATTATAACCCTTACCACGGACTTCGGCCTGAGCGATCCCTTTGTCGGAATGATGAAGGGCGTGATTCTCGGGATTGCCCCCGACGTGCAGATTGTGGATCTGACCCACGAGATCCGGTCGTACGACATCATGGAAGCCGCGTTCCTGCTGAACAGTTCATACGGGTACTTTCCGGAAGGGACGGTCCATGTCGTAGTCGTCGATCCCGGCGTTGGCTCTTCACGGCGGCCGATTGCCGCGGCCGCAAACCGGCACACTTTTGTGGCGCCTGACAATGGCGTGCTGTCGTTGATACTCTCCGCCGGGTCCACCGGGATTCCGGTGCACCAGATCACGAATCAAGGTTTCTTCAGGCACCCTGTCAGCAACACGTTTCACGGCCGCGACATTTTCGCGCCTGTCGCGGCGCACCTGGCTTCCGGGGCGCCACTCGAATCCGTTGGATCGCGCATCCTGGATTTCGTGCGGAAACCAATTCCCAGGCCGCGTCCTTCAGGTGAAAATCGCCTGATCGGGACGGTCCTGCGCGTCGACAAGTTCGGCAACGTCGTCACGAACCTGCGGCCTGGCGACCTGAAGCCCGGCTTCAGAATCCACGCTTCTGGCTTCGAAATTCAACGGCTGTGCTTTGCTTTCTCGGATGTGGAACCGGGCGAATTGTTCGCCATCGAAGGCAGCACCGGCCACATTGAGTTGGCCTTAAACCAGGGATCGGCCGCCGGCAAGCTGAATGTTGGGCCCGGGGCCGAAATCGAGGTAGAAACCGGCCATCCAAATAACTAAAATGCATGGCGGCCAAAATATAGGGTTCATGAGGGTTTCATATGAAAGCAGGACTGGAAGATGTCGTAGCTGGGGAATCCAGCATTTGTTATATCGACGGTGACGCGGGGATTCTGTCGTATCGAGGTTACAACATCCACGAACTGGCAACGAATTCGACTTTTGAGGAGACATGCCATCTTTTGTGGTTCGGCACACTGCCGAACCGCGCGCAATTGGCGGATACTTCAAGGAAATTAGCGGAGAGCCGGAATATTCCTGCCGGCGTCGTGGAATTAATGAGGGGATTGCCGAAAAAGTCGCTGCCGATGGAGGTGTTGCGGACTTCCACGTCGGCACTTTCGATGTACGACCCGGAGGCGGAGAACATGTCCGCCGAAGCCAACATTCGAAAGGCGATTCGCCTGACCGCGCAGACCGCGACGCTGGTCACCGCGTGGGATCGCATTAGAAACGGCAAGGAACTCCTCACTCCGCGGGCTGACCTCGGGCACGCCGCAAACTTCTACTACATGCTGACTGGTAATCTGCCCGACGATTCGGTAGCCAAGGCGCTGGACATTGCTTTGATCCTCCACGCCGACCACGAACTGAATGCCTCGACGTTTGCGAGCCGGGTGACGGCTGCGACGTTGTCGGATATCTACTCGGCCGTGACCTCGGGCATCGGAGCTCTCAAGGGACCGCTGCATGGAGGCGCGAATGAATCGACGATGCGGATGTTGCTGGAGATCGGAGAGATTTCGAACGTCGACGCGCACGTACAGAAACTTTTCGCGAACAAGGTGAAGATCGCCGGTTTCGGCCATCGCGTGTACCACACGGAGGACCCCCGCGCAACCCATCTGCGCCGCATGTCGAAGGAGGCTGGAGAGCGCACCGGACAGCGGAAGTGGTATGACATGTCGGAGAGAATCGAGTCGCTGGTCAAGGCCGAGAAGAAGCTGAATGCAAACGTCGATTTCTATTCGGCCAGCACGTACTACATCGGCGGAATGCCGATCGACTTGTTCACTCCTTTCTTCGCTGTAAGCCGCATGTCCGGCTGGACCGCGCACATCCTGGAACAGTATTCCAACAACCGGCTCATACGGCCTCGCGCCGAGTACATGGGTCCCGCTGTAGGTTTGAAGTGGGCGCCGATCGATAAACGGTAGGCACTTTTGTGGGCGCGGGGCTGAAGCCCCGCGCCCTACAAGTAGTAAACTCCTCTTAATGCCAGGTTGGTACGCCCTTTACACCCGCCCTCGTCACGAAAAACAGGTACACGACGACCTGTCCCGTCGCGAGATCGAAGTATTCCTGCCGACGTATAAGGTGCGCCGGCGTTGGAGTGATCGCTACAAGATCGTCGAAGAACCGCTCTTCAAAAATTACCTTTTCGTTCATATCGATTTCGACAGCCGGTACTACGACATATTGCGGCCCTATGGCGCCGTGTCATTCGTGAGATTCGACGGGGAGCCCGCCAAAATACCGGACGAGGAAATGGAAGCGATCCGGCGCCTGGTGGAGTCCGAGCTACCGTTCAATCCGCATCCTTATTTGAAGATCGGCAGGAAGGTTCGGGTGAAGACAGGTCCCCTCGCAGGTTGCGAGGGGATCCTGACTCGAAAGAGGGGATTGGCCCGGCTGGTTCTCAGCATCGGCCTGCTGCAGCAATCTGTTGTTGCAGAGGTCGATGCCGATACCGTCGAGCCGCTCTAGTCCGGTTAGCGCAGGTCGATTGTCCTGTTGCCGACCGTGATTGTCTCGCCCCGATACTCATTCCGGGTTGTTTTGTGCGGAGCAGCAGAAATCGTGACATTTGCCCCGACCTTCAGCTCTTCAGCTGTCAGCCCGCGGAAGTCCATACGTACCGGCGGCGCCAGCACGACATCCAGCGTTCTTCCGCCCGCCTCGATCCGCACGAAAGTGTAGGGGTCGGTCGACAGGATCTGGCGGATCACGCCCGTGAGATTCTCTCTCTTGGTCAGGTCGTATGCCGGCCACTGGCGCTGCGGCGTGAACGTGCGATTGGTGTCGGAATCGGTGTTACCCAGCCACGGCGTAATTGCGCCTTCAAGCAGGGCCTGAAGGTTGCCTTCCATGCAGCCGTATTCCAAAAGCTCGTTTTCCGGCGTGAGGATGAAAACGCGCTCGTTGCTGATGGGCCGCGTGTAGCTCTTCGGATCGGTGAGAACCCACTTAAAGGTCATCTGACCCATCGAGGGCCGTGTAAACGACATCACAAGGTGAGACTGATCGCTCATGGGATGACCGATGGTGCCCAGCTTGATGTTGCCATTCGTGTTCACAACGTCGATAACCAGCGTATCGCCTTCCCAGTGTCCGCGGGAATCACCGAACCATGTGGGCGCCAGACCATTGCGATGCGGCAGCCCTTCGGTATTGACGGTCTGGAACATGGTGCTCTGTTCGAACAGGAAAGTGATGTACTCGTTGTTCTGTTGTATCTGCATCGGATGAGGCGTAAAGGACCGGAGCCAACCGAACGGCATGCAGCTTCCAGCGTAGTCGCCGTACTTCGGCGGATTGTAGTTGTCCCACTGAGCCTGTCCCCACTCGGTGAACGGCAGTGGATTGGGCTCGCCTTTGTTCATCATCCCGTTCGGATTCTGAAACGACCTGGTAATGTCCTGAACGCCGGGCCGTGCCCAAAGTCCACTGAAGTCGGGCTTTCCGTTTGGAAGACGCGGCGCGGGCGCTTTAGGATCAATGCTTTTTGTATTTTTCAGTGTTTGCGCGGCGGCAGGCGCCGTCAGCATGACAAGCAGCGCGAAGGCTGCGGCGATTAAGGTCAAACTCTTTTTCACGGTCGTTTCCTTTCCTGTTCCCGAAGTGGTTTTTAGGCAGTGGACCAGTAGCGTAATCCCGCAAAGGTTTTCTGTCAAACCCTTACAAGCAAATTCTTTGTCGACCGGCGGCGCTTCGTAATAGAGTAGCGATCCAATCCATCGAGGAGGCCTTTCCATGACTTGCGCAAAGTTTCCAATAAACAGGCTGGCAGCGGCTTTCGGCACGATCTTGCTGATGCTCGGCGCCCACGCCGACGTGTTTGCACAGCGTATTGAGGTTCCGGATGCGGTGTACTTCAACGGCAAGGTGATCACGGTGGATTCCGGGAACACGATCAGGGAAGCCTTCGCAGTAAAAGGCGACAAGTTCCTCGCTGTCGGCGCTACGCGAGACATGCGCGCTCTCGCCGGCCCTCAAACTCAATTGATCGATCTTGCCGGGCGGGCCGTGATGCCGGGCCTGATGGACAATCACAACCATGCCTATCACGCGGCACTGGCCAACCGCGGTATTGACGCGCGGGCCGTCACTTCGCTTGCCGGATTGCTCGATCGGATTCGCCAGGCTGCCGCGGCGGCAGGTCCAGGGAAAGCCGTCTACGTCGCCAGCGGATGGGATTTGAGCAAGTTTCCCGAAAAGCGCGCCCCCAACCGGCAGGACCTCGATGGAGCCGCGCCCAACAACCCGGTCGTCGTCTTCCTGAATCGCGGACAGGCCTATTTCAATAGCGCTGCGCTGAAGATCGCCGGCGTGACGCGGGATATGGCGCGAATCGGCCGCGTCACCATTACGAAGGACAGCACGGGCGAGCCCGACGGCAGTATCACCGGAGAGAGCGGAACGGTTGCGCGGCTGACGGACGTGGTTTCGCCCGCAACGCAGGCCGAAAAGGAAAGGCTCATCCAGGAAACCCAGAAGCTGCAGCTTTCCGTTGGGTTGACGAGCATCCGCGACCTGCAGCTTTCACCCGACTTCATGCGCGCCTACTACGAAATGTGGCGCACCGGAAAACTGCTGCAGCGTACCAGTATTGGCCTGCAGGTAAACCCCACCGATATGGAGGGCCTGGAGGACATGCTGAAGGGGTTCGGCATGGGGCCCGGCTTTGGTGATCATTGGCTGCGGCTGGACTGCCTTGCCGAATTCAACGGCGGCATGGTGTGGCGGGGCGGAAATCCGGCGCCGAATCCGAACGTGCCGGCCGAAGTGTACAAGCGGGCAATCCTCATCGCGAATCGATATGGCTGGAGGGTCTCTCCTCATACCGACTCTGATGGAATGATGGATATCCTTCTGGACGCGTATGAGGCGGCCGACAAAGAAAGCTCCATAAAGGACAAGCGCTGGACCATCGAACACGCAACATATACGCAGCCCGACCAGATCGATCGAATCAAGAGGCTGGGGCTGGTCATTTCGGCGCAGCTTCAGGCGTACCGGGGCAATGCGAACGCCGCGCGCACTCTTGGAAAGGAACGGACCGACCGCGCGGTTCCCCTTCGAGAGTTTCTCGACAAGGGAATCGTTGTCTCCGGCGGGAGCGACTGGGCGGGGAACAGCACGTCGAACAATCCTTTCGTGATCATCTATTTCTACACGACACGCATTGGCGCGGATGGCGCGCCGGCGGGCGTGGGGCAGAAGGTGAGCCGAACCGAGGCGATCCGTATTGCGACCATCAATAACGCGTACACGACGTTTGAGGAAACCATCAAAGGCTCAATCGAGGCCGGCAAGCTGGCGGACTTCGTCGTTCTGTCCGCCGATATCATGACGGTGCCCGAGGCGCAGATCAAAGACATCCTTCCGCTTGCTACCTTCGTGGGCGCCAAGAAAGCGTACGCCGCCCCGGGGAGCGGCTTTTAGTCAGGCGACCGCGAATCCGATACGACGACGCCGATCGCGGCGCCCCGGGAAACCACGTCGCCCGAACCGAGCGGCGCAAGAATTGTGATCCGGCCATCCCCCGGGCTCGTGACCGTGAGATTTCCGATTTCCTTGTTGAGTTCATTGAGTTGTCCGTAAAGGCTGGTTAATTCCGCGCGTTCAAGCCGGTCCTCCGCGGCGGATTGCCGCAGTTCGGTGAAGTGAATACGGGATTCGAGCATCTGCTTCCTTAGTGCAAGTCCGCTGGTGTCGAGCTGGACCAGTGGATCGCCCAGGCGCACCTTCATGCCTTCCCTTGCGTAAACAGCCGCTACTTTCCCTCCGGCTTCGGAAACGATTGCGATGGCTTCCTCTCGTGTGCGGATCCCTTCGGGAGCGCGCGCCCATATTTCCAGCCTTGTCCGGTAGGCCCACAGGCTGGCCAACAGAACCAACAGTGTCATTGCGTAGAGAGGCAGAGAAAAAGTAAGCGGCAGTCCCAGGATACGACGGTGAAGCCCGTGTACCGTGTCTGTATCGATCCGTTGGTTGAGGTGGGCCAGCAGTAGGATTGGATGGGGACGGGTTTTCGTTTGAGAACGAAAATGAAATCGACGAGAGATGGCATGAAAGAAAACGAGGTGGGACCGAGGATCGTCAGGGGGACTGCCGCCAGCAGCGCCTCCAGGAAGAGGCGGCCATTGGAAGCCTGGAGTTCGTATCTTGTAGCAGGCAGCAATCACGCGCCTGCTATGGCACGAATAACTCCATCATCGAATCAGCAGGTTAGTCCCGTGAAGTCCGCCATAAACGCGAAATCCGCGGATTTTTGTCGGCGTTTTCCCGACAAATGAGAACCGAGTGCGCCCGGAGAGATTCGAACTCCCGACCACCGGATTCGAAGTCCGATGCTCTATCCAGCTGAGCTACGGGCGCAGAGAAATTCATTGTAGCGTAGAAACCATTCCTTCCGGCATTTCCCGGAGTCCGTTGCGGGTATCTTCGAATCCTGGTCGCCAATGCACGTATCGTAATGCACGTATCGTATTGTCGGTAGCAAGTAGAAATGTCCGGTTTTTGTAGCAAGTGATCTGTCCGGTTTTGTTGTTTTAAGTTCATCGCCGCCGTGCCTGTGGAAATGTGCGAAACCCAGCAGGGTTTTGCACATTTCCATCAGGCTGCCTTCTTCTTTCTT
>CAMBFR010000099.1 GCA_945865815.1 Candidatus Sulfopaludibacter sp. SbA3 | reverse complement strand
CCCGTGTAGTCTTCAGCGGCCGATTTCAGTTTCTGCAGGATCATGGCTGAAACTTCCGGAGGAGAATATTCCTTGCCCATGATCTCCACGCGTGCGTCATTGTTCTGCGACCGCGTAACCTTGTACGGAACCATCTTCATTTCTTCATTCACTTCGTCATAGCGGCGGCCCATGAATCTCTTGATCGAGTAAACTGTGTTTTCGGCATTCGTGACAGCTTGCCTCTTAGCCACCTGCCCGGCCAGACGCTCGTTACTCTTGGTAAAAGCGACCACCGAAGGCGTGGTCCGGCCGCCTTCCTGGTTCGCAATCACGACCGGTTCCCCACCTTCCATAACAGCAACGACGGAATTCGTCGTACCAAGATCGATTCCTATGATTTTGCTCATCGTTTTAAACTCCTCCTGCAAGCAGCAACTATATGTAAAATCTAACGAGAACTATAGAATCTGAGTGAATTATTGTCAATATAATCTTATATCAGGGCTATAAGATCTAGTGGAGACACACAAATCCCCCGACGCAGGGCCAAGAAAATTCAATATTAACTGGTGGGCAGGCTCGAACTGTAGATCCGCTGGACCTTTTGAACGTACTGATCGGCTTCCTCGCGGGATCCGGGGGCGTCGGTCCAACCTTTATACCTGCGGACTCCACCCCAAAGCCCATGCCGCTCGACATAGCCTTTGAGGATTTTTGCGCCGAAATCCACGTTGTCTTCGATCTTGAAGAGATTGACTCCCTCGCGATCGGCCTCTTCTCCCCAGGTGCCCATATGGACCTGCATTATTCCGACAGCATCCGCACGAGAAATCGCGAACGGGTTGCCGCGGCTCTCCACGATCATGATGCTGGTTAAGAGGCGCGGGTCGACATCGTGCTTGCGGCTACTGACCGCGATGGCTTTGGCCACGCGGGTGCGATGACTCTTGCCCGCTTCATACTCCGTAAGAAGCTGCTCCATCGAAGCCTGAACGCGGTCTGGAACTGGAAGAAGGCCAGCTTGATCCACTGCCCGGCCGGGCTCGAGATCCGAGTAAGCAATCTCGACTGCGATGGGAAATGTCCAAATTAGAGAGACCGGAAGTATACTTATTATCAATAACTTAATAGACCTCAATACCCACTCCTGACACATGACGCAGTGCCTGAGATACTGGACATTCCAGCCTTTCCTCATGCCCCTGCAATGAGTACAAAACGTAATTGGATGCATTCGATCCTCCATCGTGGCTCGGGCTAAAGCAATGGCTGGAAAATATCCGGAGTTATGAATCCCGCTTTGGCCGCTTTATCCGCTCTGATTTTTTGATTACGAAATCGAATGTGAAGGACTACAGACGTCCCTATGATGCGGATCTCGGGGTTCTATTGCAAGTAATGCCTGACGAGTGAAACAAACCTGTTGAGATACGATCAGATAGTCGGCTATTATGTAGGGTTTCACCGACCCCTGCCGGGACTCGCCGCGCCATACGTGTCAATTATTTACCGGA
This sequence comes from Candidatus Sulfopaludibacter sp. SbA3, assembly GCA_945865815.1. Lineage (GTDB taxonomy): Bacteria > Acidobacteriota > Terriglobia > 20CM-2-55-15 > 20CM-2-55-15 > CAMBFR01. The sequence goes on along the minus strand of CAMBFR010000099.1, from coordinate 13,777 downwards.
GTCGAACGAATGGATGCCCATCTGACCGAGGGAATATTTTTTTTTAACGCCGGCCGCTATTTCGAAGCCCACGAAACCTGGGAACACATGTGGCGCAAAACCGAGGGCCAGGCCCGCCCGTTCTACCAGGGTCTTATCCATGCGGCTGTCGGGCTGCACCACCTCAGTCGAGACAACCGAACAGGGGCAAAGGCGCAGATGGAGAAAGCGCTGCACAAGCTCCAGCAGTATCCAGCCGCCTTTGACGGGATCGATAACGCGCGCCTCCAGGAGGATCTCCGCCAGGCGCTCGAGGACCGGCAGCCTCTCACCGTGCGAATCACACAGATTGAGCACACCTGAGCCGCATTGCGTCGCCCACACTTGTGATACATTCGCATGGTGCGTCCATGTCGGGAGAGATGTCCGAGTGGTTTAAGGAGCACGCTTGGAAAGCGTGTGTGGGGGTAACTCCACCGTGGGTTCGAATCCCACTCTCTCCGTTAAGCGGGTGTCCGTTTATCAGGCTTAGGGGGGCTGCACAATTGGAGCCTGCAAATCCCGCCAGGTCCGGAAGGAAGCAACGGTAGCGGGTAGACCAATGTGATGCAGTATCCCCCGGCCTGTCCCACCCTTATTCCTGTCGGTATCGATGAGCGGCTGCGAATGCAAGCCCGAGAGGGCGCAGCTATCAAGTAATGAAATATCAGGTAATTGCCAGAAAATTTCGGCCGCAGATTTTTGAAGAGGTCGTCGGCCAAAAGCCGATTGTTCAGACGCTTCAGAATGCAATTCAACTGGACCGGATCGGCCATGCGTATCTTTTCTCGGGGCCACGGGGCGTCGGAAAAACAACGACGGCAAGGATACTGGCGAAGGGGCTGAACTGCGTTCAGGGACCGGCTGTGACTCCCTGCAATCAGTGCCACTCTTGCAGGGAAATTGCCGCCGGACAGTCGATGGACGTACTGGAGATTGACGCGGCATCGAATACCGGCGTTGACAATATTCGTGAACTCCGCGAAAACGCCCGCTACGCACCATCCCGCGACCGCTACAAGATTTTCATCATTGACGAAGTTCACATGCTTTCGACTTCGGCCTTCAATGCCCTGTTGAAGATCCTGGAAGAGCCACCGTCGCATGTGGCCTTCATCATGGCGACCACGGAACGCCACAAACTGCCCGCAACTATTCTGTCTCGCTGTCAGCAGTTCATTTTTCGGACGATCTCGCCGCTGGAAATCCAGTCTCATCTTCGTGAAATCGCCAATCGCGAGGGCATCCACATTGACGATCGTGCGCTTGCCTACATCGTTCGCGCAGCAGAAGGAAGCATGCGTGACGCCCAGTCGCTGCTCGATCAGATCATTTCCTTCAGTGGGCAGCAGGTCGTCGATGAAGACGTGCGCGACGTGCTTGGATTCATACCCGGAGAGATTCTGGATCAGACCCTCGATGCGCTTGCGGAGAGAGATTCCAGGGCCCTCCTGAACAACATCGGCATTGTTCTCGATCAAGGCCTGAACCTGCAGCAGTACGTTCGCGAATTCATCGGCAAGATCCGGGACCTGTTCTTGCTGAAACTCGGCCTGGATGAGAAAGTACTTGGCAGCGCAGATGAGAAAAAGGCGCTTGCCTCGCGTGCGGAACGCTATTCCGAGCAGGACCTCATTCGTTTCTTCGACATGCTGCTTCATCTGGAAAACGATCTGCGATCAACATCGCAGCCGCGGTTCCATCTGGAAGTCGGATTCGTCAAGCTGGCAAAGATTGGTCACGTCCGAGACATTGAGGACGTGATTCGTGAACTCAGGAGTCTGGGCCCTGCGACACCGACACATCCGTCGCCACCGAAGGAAAGCCCACCCGTATCGGAAAAGCCGACTGCTTCGCCGCCAGGCAAGACCGCTTCCGCATCTGAACCATTCACGTTTGCAGACATTTATACCCGGCGCGTCGAAGAAAAATCCGCGACAACAGCCGTCTATCTGCAAAAGGCCGCCCGGATCGAGAAAACCACTGACGGCGTTCAGATAGCAATTTCCAATGGAACGGCGCACGCGTTGCTGGAGTCACTGGAACATAAAAGGGTTCTGGATACCGTGGCCAGTGAACTGATTGGTAAAGCCGTTTCGGTCTCTCTTATACTGAAGGGTCAACCCGGGGGGAGCGGCAGCCAAACCGAGCCGAAAGGTGAGAACGTGCTCGAATCCGCCAAACAGGAGCCCCTCGTACAACGCTTTCTCGAGGTATTCCGCGGCGACCTCGCTCAGGTAAAGCCCGTGAAGGGAGAATGAATCGATGAATATGCAGCAGATCATGAAGCAGGCGCAGAAGATGCAGGAACAGCTCCAGAAGCAGATGGAGGCCACGGTGATCGAGGCTGGCGCCGGCGGAGGGATGATTACGGTCAAACTGAATGGCAACAAGCAGCTTCTTTCCATCCAGATCGATCAGGAAGTCTTTGCAAGCGGCGACAAGGAAATGCTTCAGGACCTGATCGTCGCCGCCGTTAACGAGGGCATCCGCAAAGTTGACGCCGCCATGGCGGGACAGCTCGGAAGCCTCACATCTGGAATGAAAATTCCGGGTCTTTTTTAGCACAAGAACGAAATGGACTTCGCAGAACCGGTCAGCAGGCTGGTCGACCAATTCAAGAAGCTTCCCGGAATCGGGACGAAATCAGCACAGCGCCTCGCATTTTTCATCCTGAAGATGGAATCGCATGACGCCACGGAGCTTGCGGAGACCATTCTCGAAGTCAAACGCTCCATCCGCCGATGCTCGATCTGCAACAATTTAACCGATATCGATCCCTGTCAGTTTTGCGTCCATCCCGGACGATCCGACCGCATGCTGTGTGTTGTTGAGGAATCGAATAACATCCTTCCGGTGGAGAAGACACACGAGTTCAAAGGCCGCTACCACGTCCTGATGGGATCGATCTCGCCGTTGAAAGGCGTCAGTCCGGATCAGCTTGCGATTGCATCGCTTCTCAAACGGTTGGAATCCGGATCGATCGAAGAAGTGATCGTTGCCACCAATCCCAATGTGGAAGGCGAGACAACCGCGCTCTACTTGTCTCGTTTGATCAAACCGCTTGGCATCAAAGTTACACGCCTCGCTCTGGGCCTGCCCGTCGGCAGCGATCTGGAATATGCCGACGAAGTGACGATGGCCAAGGCTCTCGAAGGCCGCCGCGAGATCTGATCAATCGGCGCCCGTCGACACCAAAGCCTATCTTTTCGCCATCATTTGGCCGAACACATCCTCCGCGTGGTAGGAGCTACGAATCAGCGGTCCGGAGAAGACCCATCGAAGTCCGAGCTGTTTGCCGATTGATGCAAACTCGGCAAATTCATCGGGATGGTAGTACTTTTTGATTTCGGCATGCTTAACGGAAGGCCGGAGATACTGGCCGATAGTCAGGATGTCCACTCCGGCGTCGACAGCATCACGAAGCAGTTCCAGAATTTCATCTCTATCTTCACCGAGACCCACCATGATTCCGGTCTTGATAAAAATCGTGGGATCCATGGCTTTGGCGGTACGAAGTAATCCGAATGATGTGGTGTAGTCGGACTTGAATCGAATGGCCGGATACAGCCGCCGCACGGTCTCGACGTTGTGCGAAAAGATATCCGGACCTGCATCGAGAATGGTTCTCACCGATTCCAGCGAACCCTGAAAATCCGGAGTGAGTAACTCGATCTTCACATCGCGGTCCAGCCTGCGGATCTCGCAAACGGTCTGGGCGAAAACCGCCGCGCCACCGTCTTTCAGGTCGTCGCGATCCACGGACGTGATGACGGCGTGTTTGAGCCTCAAATCGTAGATGGCGGCCGCAACTCTTGCGGGTTCGAGCAAATCGTACTCTGTGGGCCTGCCGCTGGTTACAGCGCAGAAAGCGCAGGCCCGCGTGCAGACATCGCCGAGGATCATGAACGTAGCAGTCCTGTGCTCACCCCAGCATTCCGCGATATTTGGACACAACGCGTCCTCACATATGGTGTTCAGATTGTGAGAGCGCAGAATACGGCGAACGTCGAAAAACGCTTCGCCACTGGGAATCCGAACCTTCAACCACTCCGGCCGGTTACTCATAGTCCATTCAGCAGCGGAGGCTTTGCGCCACTCGCAGATTAGGGGCTCGGCTACATGTGAATCGCGGCGCCGAACACGTTTTCCATGGCTTCGTGAATACCTTCCGCGAGCGTGGGATGCGCGTGGATCGTATGAATCAAGTCGTCGACGGTAGCTTCCAGTCCCATCGACGCGGTAGCTTCGGCAATCAGTTCGGTAACGCTCGTACCGATCATGTGCACGCCAAGAATCTCTCCGTATTTTGCGTCGGCGACGACTTTGACAAAACCATCCGTTGCATCTTCTATTCGTGCCTTGCTGACGGCGGTAAAGGGAAACTTTCCGATTCTTACCTTATGGCCTGCCTGAATCGCCCGAGCCTCTGTTAATCCCACGCTGCCAACCTGGGGATCACAGTAGGTGCAGGATGGAACCTGTGCGTAATTGATCGGAACAGGATTCTTGCCCGCGATTCTCTCAATGGCAACGATTCCCTCCTGGGACGCGACGTGCGCCAACAACGGCGAAGGTGTAACATCCCCGATGGCCAGGACGCCCCCGACGTTGGTTTCCATGAATTGATTGACCTGGATAAAGCCGCGATCGGTCGCGACGCCGATGGTCTCCAATCCGATATTGGCAGTGTTCGGAGCCCGGCCTGTGGCCATCAGCAGTTTTTCAGCGGTCAGTTTCCTGACCTCGCCCTTTTCGGTCTGAAAGACAACCTCGACGTTGCTGTCTTTTGAAGATACGCCTTCCAGTTTCGCGTTTACATACACGTCGATGCCGCGTTTTGTGAAAACGCGTTTGAGTTCCTTGCCGATTTCTTCGTCTTCGATGGGAACAATTCTGGAAAGAGCTTCGATCAGCGTAACCTTCGTGCCAAAGCCGTTATAGATCGAGGCAAACTCCACTCCCACCGCGCCCGCACCAATAATCACCATCGACTTGGGAATGGCTGTAAGATCCAATGCGCCGACGTTGCTGATGACGTTTCTTTCATCGACGTCGTATCCCGGCAGCGATTTCGCTTCAGAGCCGGTGGCGATAACGATGTGCCTGGAAATCACATCATTCGACACGCCATCATTCCTTACTTCGATCTTGTTGGGAGCCACTACGGTTCCCGTACCCTTGAAAATCGTGACTTTGTTCTTTCGAAGAAGAAAATCGACGCTCTTGGTAAGGCGGTCGACAACGTTCGTTTTTCTTTCCTGAACCTTCCGGAAATCGACGCTGATCTCGCCGGTCCTGAAGAGTCCGCTTCGAGCGGCTTTCCGGACTTCCTGAAAGAGATGCGCGTCGCGCAGCAGCGCTTTTGTAGGAATGCAGCCACGCAGCAGGCAGGTTCCACCGAACCGCGAATCCTTCTCAATGACGGCCGTCTTCAGTCCCAGCTGTCCTGCGCGAATGGCCGCAACATACCCCCCGGGGCCGGTGCCAATGATCGCCACATCAAAGGGCGCCTGTTCCGTCACGATCCGCCTTTCTGCCGATAGGCCCTAGAAGATATCAAAATGCTCTTCGTGGAGCAGGGGATCGGACTTCACAATGATGTCTTTCTTGGTCCAATCTTCCAGATCGTGAAGCGATATGTATTCCCCGCTCTTCAGAACCTTGGCGACCTCGGGATTTACGCGTACCGTGATTTCCTTTCCCTCCAGCAGGTGCGCCATTTTCTTAATTTCCTGCTGAACGTCGTAGCAAATCGTCTCTGCAGATTTTGACCAACCCGATCCGCCACAGTGAGAGCACGGCATACACAGAGTGCGTTCCAGGGACGGCTGAGTGCGCTTGCGAGTAATCGCCACAAGACCAAAATCATTAAACTGAAGGATCTTCGATGGCGAACGATCCGCTGCGATGGCCTCTTCGAGCGCAGCCATTACACGCTGTCGATTCTTCTTCTCTTCCATGTCGATGAAATCAACAACGATAATGCCGCCGAGATTGCGCAACCGGATCTGACGGACAATTTCGCGCACTGCGTCGATATTCGTTTTGACTATCGTGTCCTCAAGTCGATTGGACTTCCCGACAAACTTACCTGTATTGACGTCGATTGCGACCAGAGCCTCCGTCTGGTTGATCACTATGTATCCCCCGGACTTCAACCACACCTTCGGCCGCAGCGCCTTGTCGACCTCAACGTTCAAACCGTATTCCTCGAATATGGGCGTGTCCTTTAAATGAAGCTTGACGCGATTGACCAGGGCGGGCTGAAACTTGTTTACGAAGTCCAATACCGTTGCAAATTCCTGCTCGTTATCGAGACGTATCGCCCTGTGCTCGCCCGAAAGCTGATCACGCAGCGTTCGCTGCACAAGATTCAGATCACGATGAATCAGGGCTGGCGCGGATTTCTTTTCGGTTTTTGATTTGATGTCCGCCCACAGATTGCCGAGGAATCGGATGTCCTGCACGAATTCGTCCTCACCGCGGCCGTCTGCTGCCGTGCGAACAATGAAACCTCCCGGGAGCCCGTTCTTATTCTCATGGATAATTTTCCTCAGACGGCTGCGTTCCTCGTCCGATGCAATTTTCCGCGAGACTCCAACATGATCGACGGTTGGCATATACACGAGGTAGCGCCCGGGAAGCGCGATATGGGACGTGATTCGCGCACCCTTCTTACCAAGGGGCTCCTTTGAAACCTGGACCAGAATTTCCTGTCCTTCGCGCAACAATTCCGAAATCATCGGCACAGCCTTCGACGAATGTCCATTGGAACGCGGCTCCTCTGTCTTTTGAGGCTCTGGACCGCTGCGCCGGCGCTGTCGTCCCCTGGCAGGTCGATTAGCGAACTGATACTTGTCAGAACGATCGCTGATACGCGCGTTTGACGAAACGTTTCCATCGGCTTCAGGTTCTCCCTCAGGAACTTCCGCGGGAGTTTCTCTTTCGATTGCCTCCGCAAAGGCCGTGCTGCCACCTTCGCGCGTTTCCGGAGTGGCTGCTTCCACCCGTGCGGCATCATCAATAACATCCGGTTTAGCAACCGGTTGCCCCGCTTCTGCCGCGCCTTCGATCTCAGACGCCGGCGGGCGTCGCTCTGGAGTACGTTTGGAGAGTGACTCCCCAGGCAGTCTCGCAAGACCGCTAAACGGTCTCTCATCCGGCCTGCTTTCGTACGTCTTATTCTCAAAGGAAGGAATCTTGGGCTTCTTACCGCGGCGGTCGCGGTCGCGGTCGCGGTCGCGATCACGGTCGCCATCCCGATCGCGGCGCCGGGGACCGCGCTTGTCAAATCCCTCTCTCTCCACAGCCGGTTGCGCACCGACGGAAGGCCGGACGGTTTCGCCTTCCAGCGCGGAGATCGTCACTATTGCACTCGGCTCAGCTACGGGGGGCTCGATTTTCTCGGGCCGTTCGATTTTTTCGACCTTTTCGACCTTTTCGGGCCGTTCAATTTTTTCAGGCCGCTCCGTACGTTCGACGCGTTCTATAGCCGGTCGAACCACGGCAAGCGGACGAGGACCTTCCTGCAGGCTCGCTACTTCGTCTTCGACCGTGGAGACGATCTTGTCGTACTCCTCGGTATCTTCAAAAAAATCCGAAACGTAAAGGAAGGCATCGCGGTCGAGACCAATATCGACGAAGGCGGACTGCATCCCGGGCAGAACCTTCGTGACTTTCCCTTTATAGATGTTTCCGGCTATTCCTTGAGAGTGGTGCCTCTCGATATAGAACTCAACGAGTTCTTCGTCCTCAAGAATGGCAAGCTTGGTCTCCTGTGGAGTCGTGGAAATGATCAACTCTTTGTGCATCGGAACTCCTGTGACCGTCGCTGCGGACGCACAGGGACACACCGAGACACACCGCTCTGATGCAAAGGTCGCGTATTGTCATGGGAACTCCTGTGCCCGGAGGAGCAATGCTCAACTCTGCGCCACAGCGCAACGGGCAAAACTTTTTTCGTTATCTGAATCTTGATGGCCGCGCCCTTTGCTTAGGTTTCGCGCTATCGCGCTCACGTTTCGCGTCGGGCTTGCATTCGCAGCCGCTCATCAATCTGTCGACGCTATTGCGCCTGAACCGAAATATAGCATGCCACCGTTAATTCACGTAACGGCAGCGTCTTACGCTGATTACCAAACCAAGGGCGGCAAAAGCCGTCAGGACCGAAGATCCACCATAGCTCAGGAACGGCAGGGGGATGCCCGTAATAGGCATGAAACCAATCACCATACCCACGTTCACGACAATGTGGAAGAAGTAGATCCCAACCACTCCCATAGCGATAAACAGGCCGAGATTGTCGCGGGCCATGCGCGCATTGTCCATCAACCTGAAGACGATGAACACCAACAGCCCCAGTGAGACGATTACCCCTATAAATCCCAGCTCTTCGCCGACCACGGAAAAAATAAAATCCGTATGGCGTTCTGGCAAAAAACCGAGTTGATTCTGACTGCCCTTTAAAAGTCCTTTTCCAAGCAGACCTCCAGAACCGATCGCTATCTTCGATTGGATAACTTGATATCCCCTGCCCAACGGATCTCTCTCCGGATGCGCAAAGGTCAGAATGCGATCTTTTTGGTAATCCTTCAAAAAGAACCAGGCAATGGGCAGAACGAGCACGAAAATCAAAACCAGGCTGACCACGGCTGCAGGCCGTACGCCTCGAATAAAAAGACCTACCGCCAGGGCCGGCATGTAGGTCAGGGCCGTGCCGAGATCGGGCTGCAGCGCGACCAACAGCGTAGGCACTCCGCAAATGATCCCGGCCTTTGCAATCTGCGCGAAATTCATGTACCGATTGCTCCGCAATTCCGAAAAATATCGGGCAAGTGCGAGCACGACGACCATCTTCACGAATTCAGATGGTTGAAAACGTGCCGAGCCGAAAGCAATCCAACTCTGCGATCCGGACACGGTGGTTCCGAATACCAGCGTATACAGCAACACAAGCACAGCCATGAGATACAACCACGGAATGTGCTCGCAGATGGCGTGGTAATCCAGAGCCGCGACGATAAACAGACAGACAACGCCTACTCCAACCCATGCCATCTGCCTGATAAAATAATTTTCCGACTGAAGAGTGAGCGTCGAACTGTAAATTTCGGTGACGCTGATTATCGAAAGCAGAAGCGCTGCGGCAAAGAGAGGCCAATCAAAATCTTTCCAGAATCTTTGGGAGCGGAGGCACTCGATCACGGCTTCAAGCTCGTGAGATTGGTGATCAGGCTCTCGCCAAACTTGCCAGTCTTTTTCTTGTAATAGACATTCATGATGGCTTGAGCGACCGGCGCGGAGACCGTACCGCCGTGTCCGCCATTTTCCATGAAAACGCCGACGGCAATTTCCGGATTACGATACGGGGCAAAGCCGACAAACCATGCATGATCGTTGAATTCTTCCCTCGTACCATACGACTGTTTGCCGACCACCTGCGCCGTTCCGGTTTTTCCCGCGACATCGAATCCTTCCACACGGGCCTTCGTTCCCGTACCGGCCTCATTCACAACACCCCACATCGCCCGGCCAATGGCGTCTACCGTGGACTGGTGCAGTGGGTATTCTTCCGTTTTCAACTGGCGCGCCATTCCGAATTTGTCCACAAGTTCCGGTTTGACCAGATGCGGCTGAACGAGCCGGCCGCCCGAAGCAAGACCGCCCATAGCCCACGTTATCTGCATTGGCGTAACACTGACAGCTCCCTGGCCAATCGAGACTGAAATCGTTTCGCCTTGGTACCACGCAGTCTTGAACACGCGCCGCTTCCATTCCTCCGAAGGAATGATGCCGGGATCTTCATTGGGAAGATCGATGCCGGACTTGCGTCCCAGCCCCATAGTGGTCGCGTATCGAGCGATGTTGCCAATACCCAGATTCTTTCCCACGTTGTAAAAAAAGACGTTGCAGGAATCCACAATCGCGCTGTGTAGTCCAATCGTGCCGTGCCCACCGGCCTTCCAGCAGGCGAATGTGTGGCCGTAGAAAGTGCCGTGGCCCGGGCAATAAAAGGAGTCCAGCGGATGAAGCACTTCGGATTCGAGACCTGCTGCAGCCATGAAAATCTTGAAGACCGATCCGGGTGAATAGTGATTTTGAATCACACGATTCTGAAGCGGCTTTCGGGGATCGTTTATAAGAGTCGTCCACTCGGACCCGGAAATGCGCGTCGCAAAGAGATTCGGATCGAATGCAGGTTTACTGACCATCGCGAGCACTTCGCCGGTTCGCGGATCTATCGCTACGGCGGCGCCGGTGTTGTCGCCTATCATCTCTTCTGCCGCACGCTGTAAATCCAGGTCGATCGTCGTGTATAAATCGTTGCCTGGCGTATACGCCTCTTCCTGCAGCCGATCCATTTCGCGGCCGAAACTGTTGACTACAACCCGCCTGAAACCATCTTTGCCGTGGAGGACTGCATTATATTGACGCTCCAGGCCGGTCCGGCCAACCTGATCACCGGGCTTGAAGTCCTTAAACTCTTCAGTGCCGAGCTCCGCCTCCGTGACCTCACCGACGTATCCCAGCGCATGCGCAGCAAGATTCCCTCCCAGATATCGACGTCTCGGCTGGTATTCCACGCTGATTTCTGGAAGCTCGTAACGATGAGCTTTTACAAACGCGATATCCCCAACGGAAACATCTTCCTTCAGAATAATCGGACGAAACTTCGGCTCACGACGCCTGCGATTGATTCGGTTCAGAAACTCATCAACGGGAACGTCCACGCCGGGACTGAGCATCGCTGCGGTTTGTTCAACGGTGTGAGGGCTGTTTTCCCTGATCAGAACGATGTTGTAGGAAGGTCTGTTGTCGGCCAGAATTCGATTGTATCGATCGTAGATACGTCCACGCGGCGCAACCAGGGGTATCTCACGAACGCGATTTTGCTCCGCGCGCTGATCGTAGTAACCCGTCTGAACGATCTGGTGATTCCAGAAACCGAAGACCAGAATCGCGACCGCAGCAACCACCAGGTATCCGACAAGACTGATACGCCACCGCAGTAATTCTATTTCTTCACGTTGTTGCATTGCCGAACCGATCGTAATATCCGAACAGCGCCAAACCCAAAAGCGTGTTGAATGCCGCCGATAGTGTCCATCCGCCAAGGACCACGCCATACGCTGTACTCGTGGCAGATCCAGCCGTAAGCCCTAAGATACTAACCAGAAGGCCGTCGCCAATGCTAAACAAAAATAACGCCACCCCCCGCGTAATTGCCTGATCTACATTGAACTTGGTCCCCGCCGAGGCCGCCAGAAATCCGATCAGTGTCTTGCTTAAACCGTTGAATCCGAGGAGAGCTCCTGAAAGACTGTCCTGCATCAGTCCCAGACCGCTGCCAATCAGGATGGAGGCAATGGGGTTACCCAGCACGAAACCGTAATAGACGGAATAAATAAGGGGTAAATCGAAGTAACTAAAGACCCTGAACTTGAATGCAAGTATTCCCTGAATAACCACGACGGCAGCCATTGCGATCGCAAACCTGCCGATGATACCGAGCGTATTGACGCGAGGAATTTCCATCATTCCTGCTGGGGCTGATCTTCGATAAATCCTGGAATATCAGCAGCTTCAGGGCGTTCCAAAATACAAATGACTTCTTCGAGGCGTCCGAAATCCGCCTTCGGCCGAATGCTCACAACTTTAACGAGGCCACGCCGTTCTCCGACAGAGGTGATCACGCCTACGGGCAAGCCCTTGGGATATACACGGTCCATTCCGGACGTGATGAATTCGTCCCCTTCCTTGAGTTCGTTGTCGTCCTCAATGTAATCAAGCTGAAGTTCCCTGCTGGCGGTTCCCGTTACGATGCCCTGCTGACGCGTCGAGCTCACCATCACACCAACCGCGCTCTGTGAGTCCAGAATCAATTGAACGATGGAAAAAAAGTTGGAAGCGTAGATCACGCGTCCAACAACACCTGCCGGCGTGATCACAGCCGAATCGGTCTGGACGCCGTGTGACCGTCCCTTGTCGATCGTGATCGTCTGGCTGCTTCGCGATGGATCGCTTGCAATGACTCTCGCTACCACCGTCTTACCGATCCCGCTATCCGGCACCGAGAGCATGGCCCGAAGGCGGCGCGCCTCCAGAATCTCCTCGTGCTGCCGCGACAGTTGCATCTGGAGTTGCCTCATTTCTGATTTCAACTTCTGGTTCTCGTCGTGGGCGCCGACGAGCGCGAAGTAACTCTCCCAAACATGGACAATCCCGTAAAGCGTCAGATCGACGAGCTTCTCCGCAGGAGCCAGCGAGCCGAGCAGCCAGACGCGCATGAAGGTGGTATCCGTGCGGTTGTTCGCCTGATACGAAATCAGCAACGTTTGGAGCGCGAGCACTACACCAAGCGTGATCCAGATCGGCTTTTTGGAGGCTGCGACCATTTGCCCGTCAATTCAGAGCGATTTTTCGAAGCAGATCGAAGTCACTCAACATCTTGCCAGTCCCCAGGACAACGCAGGAGAGTGGGTTCTCCGCAAGAGTGACAGGAAGTCCCGTTTCTTCGCGGATCCGTTTGTCCAGATTCTTGATCAGAGCCCCGCCGCCGGCAAGAACAATCCCCCGATCAGCAATATCTGCCGACAACTCGGGCGGCGTTCGCTCCAGCACAACCCGTATGGAGTTGATGATGATGTTGATACACTCGTCAAGCGCCTCCCGGATCTCTTCATCCGAGACCAGAACGCTCTTTGGAACGCCCTCCATAAGATCCCGGCCCTTAATCTCCATTGTGCGCGGCTGATCAAGTGGATATGCGGAGCCGATCTCCATTTTCACCTGCTCGGCCGTCCGCTCGCCGATTAACAGATTGTACTTGCGCTTGATATATTGCGTGATGGCTTCGTCCATCTCATTGCCGGCCACCTTGTCGGACCGGCTATTGACGATTCCCGACAGGGAGATCACCGCAATTTCCGTCGTACCGCCACCGATATCCACGATCATGTTTCCCGAAGGCTCGGTAACAGGAAGTCCGGCGCCGATCGCGGCCGCCATTGCCTGCTCGACAAGATGCGCTTCACTTGCCTTCGCGCGATAGGCTGAATCCTGCACCGCCCGCTTTTCCACCTGCGTAATCCCGGAAGGAACGCCTATTACGATTCTCGGATGAACGAGAACCTTTCGGCTGTGCGCCTTCTGAATGAAGTAGGTCAGCATTTTCTCGGTCACGGTGAAATCGGCAATTACACCGTCTTTCATCGGCCGGATCGCAACGATATTTCCGGGCGTGCGGCCAAGCATATCCTTGGCTTCCTTGCCGACGGCTTCGACCTGGTTCGTAATCTTGTTGATCGCAACAATTGAGGGTTCGTTGACGACGATCCCGCGACCCTTTGCGTAAACGAGGGTATTCGCCGTACCGAGATCGATAGCCAAGTCGCTGGAGAAGAGACTAAACAGCGGCCGGAAGTTCATGAGAGTTTTCCAGGCTCCTTCATATTTTTGAGGAAAATATTGTTCTACCGCAACGTTAGGCGCAGCGATATTGAGTCCAGACGGTAGGCCTGCGACCGAGATATCGGTACATCATACGCAAAAGACGCAAGAAATGCGCAATCCATTTCAAATGGATTCAAAGACCGGCGAAAGCCCGGGAGTGTCGGTAGCAAGTAGAAATGTCCGGTTTTTGTAGCAAGTGATCTGTCCGGTTTTGTTGTTTTAAGTTCATCGCCGCCGTGCCTGTGGAAATGTGCGAAACCCAGCAGGGTTTTGCACATTTCCATCAGGCTGCCTTCTTCTTTCT
>CAMBFR010000098.1 GCA_945865815.1 Candidatus Sulfopaludibacter sp. SbA3 | reverse complement strand
CCTGGATTAGGAGGGGAGCCGTTCGCGTTTTTCAGCGAACGGCGGGGTGGTGTACATGCTGCGAAGCCACCCTATAGATATTCGCGCAGCGCACCGATTTGAATGAGCGCTACGCGAGCATCCATAACGTGGCTTCGCGTCATTCCATACCACCCCGTCTGCGCCAATAAGGAACGGGACCATTCCACTGGTGGCGCAGCCACCCCTCCTAAGACAGGAGGGGATTTCGGACTCACGTTTCGCTTGCTCGACATACGTGTGAATGAAGCGTGAAGTTGAAGACGTCGATGCTAATGTCCACACTCCAGTTAGGCCGGATAAAATCCGGCCGTGCGGAATCAGCGTTTGGACGCGGCCGTGCGATACAGCAGGTACATGACGACGGCAAGCAGGGCCATTCCCGGAATATTTCCCTCATGCACGCCCCAGAAGGCGAGAACATCGGCTCGGCCCGAGAGCACAATGGGTATTGCCATGACGATTCCAACCAGCGCTTCTCCGGTGATGAGGCCTGCGGCAAACAGAACGCCGTTGCTTTCTGCCGAGGCGCGTGATTCCGCCGTCCGGTGAGTTCGTCTTGCGGCCCAGGCGATGAGGCCGCCGAGAAAAATCGCCGTGGAAAGCTGAAGCGGCAGATAGATGCCAATGGCCATGGCAAGAACGGGCATCCGGAAGTGACTTCCTCGGCGTTCCAGTCTTACGTCGATGATGATCACGATAACCGCCAGGATCATGCCGATGGCAACCATGTTGATCGGCAGGCCACCCTCGAACACACCACGCGCCACGGATGCCATCAGTGTTGCCTGAGGAGCCGGAAGAGGCCTGGGATGTTCCGGCGTCGGTGCGCCGATACCGTAGGCCTGCTGGAGGAGCGTCAGTGTGGGCGCCATTATCAGCGCCGCCGCGATGATTCCTACGGTGTTCATGAGCTGCTGCTTGTAAGGAGTGGCGCCGACCAGGCGGCCGGCCTTCAGATCCTGAAGGTTATCGCCGGCGATGGCCGCAGCGCAGCACACCACGGCTCCGATCAAAATTGCCGAAGCGGGACCCGCCGGATTTCCTGTTCCAAGAATCGCGAGCAGCAGCAGGGAAGAACTCAGGATCGTTGCGATCGTCACGCCGGAAATAGGGCTGTTTGATGAGCCCACAACTCCGGCCATGTATGCGGCCACGGCCGAAAAGAGAAATGAGGCGACAAGCATGAGGACTGCGACCACGACGGAAACGCCAGGCATTCCGATAATGTGCTCGCAGACGAGATACAGGGGTACGATCGAGACGATCAAGGCAACGCCCATCCATTGCATCGGCACGTCGCGATCCGTGCGCTCGATTTCGATGCCGCTTCGCGCCTGCCGGTACGCCTTGGCTCCGGAGCGAATGCCGTCGATGAGACTCCGCCGCAGACGAATCAGCGCCCACAAGCCGCCAATGACCATCGTGCCGACGCCGATATAACGTGTTTCAGTGGCCCACAGAGTCGTAGCGGCTTCGATAGCGCCGATGCCTTCGGGCACACCTCGCATATACGTAAGGATGGGCACGGCGAGGTACCAGTTGATCGCCCCGCCTATGAAAATAAGGACCGCGATGTTCAGTCCAACGATGTAACCCACGCCGATCAGGGCCGGCGAAAGGTTTGTTCCGGCGTAAAGAATCGAGCCCGCGAAGAACGTGGCGCGCTCGACCACGCCTCCCCAGAGCCGGAAACCCGTTTCGCCCAGCTTGAAAATCGCCCCAATGGCGCCCGCTGCGGCGATGTAGCGAACGCCGGCGCCACCGGCATCACCCACTTTGAGCACTTCCGCCGCTGCAATGCCTTCGGGAAACTGCAAGGGATTCTCCACGATCATTGCGCGCCGCAGAGGTATCGTAAACAGCATGCCCAGTATTCCACCGAGCGCGGCGATGATGGTCGTTTCCCAATAGTTGAATTCGGTCCAGGTACCCAGTATCAGCAGGGCCGGTATCGTGAAGATGACTCCGCCTGCGATGCTCTCTCCCGCCGACGCCGCCGTTTGCACGATGTTGTTCTCAAGAATATTGGAACGGCGGAAAAGCCGGAAGATTGCCATCGAAATGACGGCGGCGGGGATCGATGCCGAAACGGTCATACCCGCAAACAGCCCCAGATACGCGTTGGCGCCACCGAGTACGACCGACAAAATAATGCTGAGGACAACGACCTTGACTGTGACTTCCGGAAGGTGGACGGACGCCGGGATATAGGGCAAGGCGTGGCCGCCGGTTTTCTTGTCGTCAGTCTTCATGAACGCCTTTCTTGCCCTGGTCTGCTTCGCCCGGGGGCAACCGCGAGACGAGTACCTTATCCACGCGCTTTCCGTCCATGTCAACAACTTCGAATCGGTAGCCATGGAATTCAAAGCTGTCTCCGGTAGTGGGCACGCGGCCGACCCGCAACATCACAAGCCCGCCCAGTGTTTGATAGCTGCCCGATTCCTCGTCCGGCAGTCCAGGAATATTGAGGGTCTCCTTGACTTCTTCGATGCCGAATCTTCCATCAATGAGCCACGAGCCGTCGGAACGCGGCACGGCCTGGCTTTCCTGCGGCATATCGACTGAAGCGACGTCTCCGACCAGGCCTTCGAGAATGTCGTTCAGCGTCACCAGTCCTTCGACGCCGCCGTATTCATCAACGACGAGCGCAATGTGTGTCCTCGATGTCTTGAATGTTTCCAGAAGGTCCAGGGCCGACAGCCCTTCGGGCACGAACAGTGGCGTCCGCAGAGATTCGCGCAGGTCGATTATGTTCCCGGCGAGACATCGCGTCAGAAGGTCCTTGGCATGGATGATTCCGAGCACATTGTCGAGGCTGCCCTGAGCGACGGGAAAGCGCGAAAACAGGGATGAAGCAATCTTGCGCTTGTTTTCCTCAAACGGGTCGTCCAGATCGAGCCAAACCACGTCGTGACGTGGCTTCATAAGCCCGCTCACGGTGCGATCGGAGAGTTTGAAGATGCTCTTCACAATGTCGTGCTCGGCCTCCTCCAAGACTCCGGCCTCGGTTCCTTGCGCCAGCATCACCTTGATTTCTTCCTCTGTCACCTGTGGTTCTTCGGATGGACGAATTCCAAGTATGCGAAACACAAACTGAGTAGACCAACTCAGCATGTGAACCAGTGGAGCAGCAAGCCGGGAAAGCGCCAGCATCGGCTTGGCGAAAGCAGAGGCGTACCGCTCGGGGTTCTGCAGCGCCAGGCGTTTTGGCACGAGTTCGCCGATCACGAGCGAGAGATAAGTGATACACATGACGACCAGCGCAAGGGCCAGCGTTTCGCTGTAAGCCGCAATCAGGCTGACGCGGCTCAGCACATCGGATACTCCTGCGACCAGACCACGTTGACCCAGAGCGCCGGCCAGGATGCCGATGAGGGTAATTCCAATCTGAACCGTCGACAGGAACCGATCGGGATGGGAAGAAAGCTCCAGCGCGACTTGCGCACTGCCACTTCCTTCGTTTGCCATCTGGTGGAGGCGGGGCTTTCTGGAGGAAACAACCGCCATCTCGGCCATGGCAAAAATGCCGTTGATCAAGATCAACAGAAGAAGGACGACAATTTCGACCATGCGCCTAAAATAGCAGCAGGTGACGCTGATGGAAAAAGCTATTCGATGGGGTTTGATTCTTTTGATGCTGGTTGCCGTGCTCGGATGCGCGCGGAATCCGGTGACGGGCCGGCGCGAGATCGTGCTGGTTTCCGAGAGCGAAGAGATCGCGATGGGACTGCAGGCCGACGGGCAGGCACGCGAGGAATACGGTGTCGTCGAAGATCCGCGGCTGCAGAACTACCTTCAGGCCGTGGGACAGAAACTAGCCGCTGTATCGCACCGTCCGAACCTGGAATGGCATTTCACGGTTGTGGATTCGCCGATCGTCAACGCGTTTGCGATTCCGGGCGGCTACGTCTATTTCACTCGAGGAATCCTTGCACACCTGAACAGCGAAGCCGAACTTGCCGGGATCATGGGACACGAGATCGGACACGTTACGGCGCGGCATTCCGTCCGGCAGATCACTCGCGCACAACTCGCACAGTTAGGCCTGGGAGCCGGCCAGATACTGTCGCCGGCGTTCGGGCAGTTCAGCGGGCTCGCAGAGCAATCGGTGGGCCTGCTGTTCCTTCGTTTCAGCCGTGAGGATGAAAGAGAATCGGATCGTCTCGGTGTTGAATACTCGGCGCGCGGCGCCTACGACCCTCGCGAAGTCAGCAACTTCTTCGAAGTGCTTGGCCGCATGTCGGCTGCGAGCGACCGCCAGACCATTCCCGGATGGCTTTCGACACACCCCGATCCACCCGAGCGCGTGCAGGCCACGCGCGGGTACGCTTCGGAGTGGATTGCGAGCCTCGAATTGACCGAGGAGCGTATGGTCGTCAATCGCGACAATCATCTTCGCAGCATCGACGGAATGGTGTTCGGGGACAACCCGCGCGAGGGCTTCGCCGAAGGCGGCCGCTTCTTCCATCCTGAGTTGCAGCTTCAGATCGTTTTTCCGCAGGCATGGCGGATTGAGAATACAAAGTCGGCCGTAATCGCGTTGGATCCGCAGCAGGGCGCCCAAATGCAGTTGACGCTGGTGGATGCACCGCAGGGAACTACCGCTGCGGAATACGTGAGAAACCTGGCCGCGAGGGGCACCGTTCCGGAGTCGGCGCGAGACTTGAACGTTAATGGAAACCGCGCGGTGCTCGCGCTGTATCAAATTCCGGCCGAGGGCCGCACGTTGGCCGGGATGGGGGCATTCATTGAGTTCCGCAACAGGCTCATCCAGATCCTGGGCGTGACCGCGGACGCCCAACGCTTCTTTCCGATCATGGAAGAATCGATGCGAAGCCTGGACCGCTTGACAGACCAGCGCATTCTGCAGTCACAACCCGACCGCCTGCGGCTCTACACGGCACGAGCGGGCGACACGCTTACGGCGATCGCGGCACGATTGAACAACCCCCGGGTAGATGCCGATCAATTGGCGATTCTGAATCGCGTTGCCGTCAACCAGGCAATCACTCCCGGACGTCAGTTGAAGACTGTGGAGAGAGGCTACTAACCCGCTTTCAGACCCAGATAACCGCAAATAACGTGTTCATGCCCGCAGCATTGCCGGGATGACAGACAGATCAGGTCCTGGTGAGATTCCGCAGTGCCGCTGTCTCGGTCGCCAAGGCATACGTGACGAGTTCTTCGCCGTAACGGTCTTCCAGAATGAGCCTGCGGAAATAATCCTTTGATGTCTGATGGGCCACGCGCTGGAATGCAACGTTGACAGCGCTGTTGAGGACTGCTCCTGCCACAGGAACCAGTATTCCGATCTCCTTCTGCGTGACGACCACTCCCAGGCGATCGGCGACGTATCGGATGAGCCGGATCGTCTGCGGCGCCTCGCGTTCCAGCAATTCGCGATCGATTACAAGGGCCGACGTGCGTGCCAGAAACTGACCGGATTCGCGAATCGAAGTAACGACTGCCGTCTTCAGGGCGAGGTAGCCTTCGTCGCTGTTTTGCGACTGGGGAGCCATGGCGGCCACCAGATGCGGAAGGTTGTCCGGAAGCTTTGACGAATAACCGTACGCAGTGGCAATCCGGCACGTGTGCCGTGACAGCAGCGTCATCGACGATGCAACGTCCGTAAGAATCAAAGAGGGAATCACAAGTTGCGCTCCCGGGATTCCCACTGCCATCGTCGTCGCGCCACCCAGAAGCGCGCCCTCGACGGCCAGCAGAAAACTGCTGCCGAGCGTGAGTGAGTCGGCGACTGCGTCCAGCTGGCTGAGGGGAAGATATCGGAGAGACTCGATGTCGTTGAGCTTCCTTCCGTGCGAGGCATGACGCTTCAGAATGTCGTTCGTGTTGGCCAGCATGTTTGCGGCCCGGAGAGTCTTGATGAGGCCATCTTCGACCCAGCCCTGGACGTGCCGGCTCAATCCGCGCAATGCCGGATTCTGTGACTGACGTCCTGCCTTGAGAAGTTGATTTGCAGGCTTTCCTATACGATCGAGGATCCGTCGAAGGGCGTCGGGTTGCACCTGGCGCCGGGCTATCTCACGGATGACCCTGCGTTCGTACTCCGTGAAAACCGGCGACACTGTAGACATGCGGCCAGTATAGCAGTCGAGGAGGGGACTGGACCGGGCTGGACCGGGCTGGACCGGGAACTATCGGATCTGGCCGAATCGCTTGGTGTGCATGTCCTGATCCGCCAGGCGAAGTAACTCGTCCGCGGTTTCGGGGGGGTTGTTGCTGTGGGTGATTCCGATGATGCATTCAACGGCGAGCGGCAAACCCCGATGCACGGCGAGCGCATTGAGTTTTTGCTGAACGCGGCTGACGATGATGTCGGCGTCGTTGTTGCCTCCGGCTTCGAGCAGGAGCGCGGCGAATTCGTCGCCGCCGTACCGGCAAATCAGGTCGGTCGTGCGAGAGGAGTCGCTCAGGGCGTCGGCTACCGTCCGCAGGACATCGTCTCCCACGGCGTATCCGAAACGATCGTTGATTTCGCGAAGATTCACGACGTCCACCGCGAGCAGCAGAACACTCTTGTTGCGGCGACGGATTCCTGCCGTCAGTCTTCGATACATCTCGTTGAACGCCCGCCGCCCAGGCAAACCCGTAAGCGGATCGGGCGCGTATCGCGCCAGCAACCGATCGGCGTCGTAGAGCCTGCCGGCCAGAATCCGCAATAGTCCCATCGACAATTCGGCTGAATCTTGCAGCGCGGCGACGAAGTCCTCTTCCGGGATCCGGAGGCACGTTGTACGTTCCAGGGTCATGACGGTTGCCGAACGGGGCCGCTCGCGCAGGATGCCGAGTTCTCCGAACACCTCGCCCTCGCCCAATTCCCCCAAAAACACTTCCACGGGGCTATCGGGCACGGGTTCGACGATGCGCACACGGCCTCCGAGGATCAGGTACACGGCGTCTCCACTTTCACCCTGCCGGATGATCAATTCGCCGGGAGGATAGACACGCTCTACGGACTGGGACACGAGACGGTGCAACTGCTCCGCTGTCAACGGCCGCAGTAAGGGAATGGCGCCAATATTCTCGATGTAGCTGGTCCGCGCCACTTCCATCTCGATCGGTCCAGTCGAGGGCGGTTTCTGAGGGTCGGTCGCCGGAGCTACAGCGGTTTCGATTTGGAGTCCGTTGGCCCCGATTGTTCGCGCAAGCCATGCGCGCACCCGGGTACGGAGCATTGGCGGGCTGAACGGCTTGGCCAGGTAGTCGGTTGCGATGCTTTCCGCGCTGTACAGGCTTTCGGTACCGTCCCGGCCTTCCGTCAGAAGCAGAACCGGCAGTTCCGGCTTGCCCAGCGCCGCGCGCAACGGCTGGATGAAGCTGGCGCCTTCACCGTCGGGAAGCATTGCATTTATGATCAGCAGATCCGGCGATAGCGTCGCGACACGTTCCAGCGCAGAAGATCCGCTGGTGACAGAGGTCAGCTGGAGTCCGTCATCGGGAAGAACGGATTCAATCGCGGATACATCGGCATGTTTATCCGTGACTATCAGAACGCGCCCGCCGGAGATCGGACGGCGGTCCAGAGCCGATGCCTCGGGCAACGTCGGCGTCAATCCCTTTCCTGCAACCCGCAACGACACTCCCTCGGCCGCGGCAAAGACTTCCATATTCGAACCGGCTGCCGCAACGCGCTGCCGGGCATACTCCTGCATTCGGCCGATCGCATCATCTTCATGCATCGGATCATGGTGATACAACGCCAGGCGGCTCACACCGGCGGCCAGCGCGATATCGACGACATAGTCGATTGGACTATGCCCCCAACCCAGCTTTGTGCGGTATTCGTCGTTCGTGTATTGAGCGTCATGGACCAGCAGATCGCAGTTCTTCAGGAATTCAATGTGACGCTGATCGCCGGGATGGTGGAACACCGGACCGGGCGAATTCCAGAACGGCTCATGGTCCGCAATGTATGCGACAGTCGTTCCGTCGCTGGTTATCCGAAACCCAACAGTGGGCGCGGTGTGATTCAGATACTGCGTCTCGATGAAAACATCCCCGATCCGGAAGAAGCCTTCCTCGAGTTCCGTGTAGTGGATCCTGCTCGCCAGGTCCGTCAGCTTGACGGGGAAGTAGGAGTACTGCATTTGTCCCGACAGAGAGTCCTCGAGGCTTCGCTGAAAACCGGACGATCCGTAAATGTTCAATTCGGTTCCGGGAAGAAATGCAGGTGTGAAGAACGGAAATCCCTGGATGTGGTCCCAGTGCGTGTGCCCGATCAGGAGATGGATACGGTGCGGGCCGGTTCGAGAA
This sequence comes from Candidatus Sulfopaludibacter sp. SbA3, assembly GCA_945865815.1. GTDB lineage: Bacteria > Acidobacteriota > Terriglobia > 20CM-2-55-15 > 20CM-2-55-15 > CAMBFR01. The sequence continues at coordinate 7,252 of CAMBFR010000098.1, read as the reverse complement.
CGCAGCATCTCCATTCCGAGTGCCCGGATACCCGTACCGGAGTCGAGAACGATCTGTGTTCCGTCATCGGTCAAAATCTCGGTGCAGGAGGTGTTACCGCCGAAACCGGCTGTGCTCTGCCCCGGAGTTGGAATTGAACCGCGCGTTCCCCAAAACCTCACGTCCATGTGGTCTTATGGTCTCCTCCTATGCCCCAACATGCGATGTTCGCAGCCTCGGCTTTAGGCAGTCAAGGCATTTGTCGGTGGACTTGGCCAAGGGGGCATTATATTCTCGCGCCATGCCCGCATCACGTGCTAATTCACCCCTACACGACGAGCGGCCATGGGGCCACTTCACGGTCCTCGACGAGTCCGACAATTACAAAGTAAAACGCATTCAGGTATTGCCGCAAAAGCGCCTCAGTTATCAGGTGCATACCCAACGAGCCGAACACTGGATGGTCGTGGGCGGCAAAGCCAAAGTCACTCTGGACGGGCGAGACATCGTCCTTTCACCGGGAGACACTGTCGATGTCCCGGCCGGAGTTGCCCATCGTATAGAGAATATCGGTGGCGAAAATCTGATCTTTATAGAAATTCAGCGCGGTCCCTACCTCGGGGAAGACGACATCCAGAGGCTTGAGGACGACTTCGGAAGAAGGTAGTCCGGCTTTGAGGGTATAATCCATCCGCCCTTCGCTTTTCCCCGGTTCCATCACATGCTTTCCGACGAAGAGATTTTCCTGCTTTACGGCCGGAACGCGATTGTTTCCCGTAAAGGCCGTTTCACGTTAGTCCACCTCGACCGGCCTTCGTCCGAACTCGTAAGAGCGCGAACGGAAGGCTTCGATGCCGACGAATTTTTCGACCAGGACTGCCGGCTTTGCCGTCTGGCAAGCGAAGGCGGGGTCGTCGTTTACGACGATCCGGACCGCTACGAAGAAGAGGAGATCCTCATGGAATAGCGGCCTCCAGTTCAAGTAGCATCTTTTCATGGCTGTGCGCACGATCGTCCGGCTGGGAAACCCGCTTCTGTGGACAGCTTCGCTTCGCGTCCCGGACCCCACACGCGAGGAGACCCAGCAGGTGGTTCGCGACCTCGACAGTACGCTAGCCGCATTCCGGGCCGAAACCGGCTGGGGACGGGGAATCAGTGCCGTTCAAATAGGCGAACTTCAGAGGATCAGCTTCGTGCGCCTGGCTGCGGGCGAGACATTCGTCTTCATCAATCCCGAGATCGTCGACCGGAGCAGGGAAACCTTTGAGTTGTGGGACGACTGCTTCAGTTTTCCCGGGCTCATGGTTCGTGTTGCGCGAAACTGCAGGGTGGCAGTCCGTTATGAGGACCAAATGGGCGTCAGGCGTGAGATCGAGGCCGAGGACAGCCTGAGCGAACTGCTGCAACACGAATTCGATCACCTGGACGGCATTCTTGCCATCGATCGCCGGATCGACGATCGCAGCTTCAAGATCCGCTAACGAAGCATTTGTTCCTGCCGCTCGCGAATCCGGTGCCTGCGGACAATAGGCTCATTCAGGAATCGGATGAATGGCAACATCGTACGAAACGTCTCCACGACGAGAGGGTAGAACTTCGCCGTTGTAGCCACTTTCGGATCCAGAGTGCGGCCGGCCAGAAACTGCTTCATCCGCAGATAATCGGCTCCCGGATGATCGGCGGCAAAGCCGCGCGGCACGCGGACGAGTTGTTCGCCGTTAATGTCTCCGAGCAGGCGGCGGAATGAGGGCGATTTAACGATCGTGCGAAGCTGGCCCCAATTGCCGGAAATATGAGAACGCAGCGCGACGAGATCCTCGGGGAGTGGCATATACAGGCCGCCGCCGACAAGCACCTCGTCGCAGGCAATGTGCACGTAGAATCCCGCTCCTTCGTGCTTGCCAAGGCCCTGCCGGGGGAAAACCGCCGCCACATGAGTCTTGTAGGGCGCCTTGTTCTTCGAGAACCGCGTGTCCCGATATATTCGGTAAGCGGACGCTTTGGGCGAGGCGACCATCTCCGGCGCGAAGTTTTCGAAATCCGCGGCAAGCGCGTCAATCAGCGTATTCATGGGGGCTTTCAACGCCGATTCATAAATACCTTTGCGTTCCTGAAACCATTCGCGACTATTATGTCGCTTCAACGACCGAAGGAACGCGAGTCCTTCTGTGGGAAATCCGGGGAAGCTTTGTGAGCGCATAATGGGATTATATGAAAGCACAGGTTAAATCGCCGCACTCGGTCATCGATAAGTTCACTTCGCTGCTCGAAATCTCGCGGCGGATCAACTCGGAGAAGAATTTTGATGAGTTGCTGAACATTATTGCGGCCGAGGCCGCCAAACTCGTGGATGCCGAACGCGCCACTATTTTCCTTCTGGACAGAGACAAGGGAGAGCTCTGGGCGAAGATCGCGCTTGGCGTGGACGACACCATACGGTTTGATGCCCGGTTGGGCATTGCCGGCGCCGTCGTGATTGCGGGGAAGACTCTCGTGATCGAAGACGCGTATAAGTCCCCGCTGTTTTATCCCTCCGTCGATTCCGTCACCGGCTACCACACGCGCAACGTCCTGAGCGTTCCGCTTCGGAACTTCAGGCGCGAGATCATCGGCGTTTTTCAGGTGCTCAACAAGCGGGAAGGGAAGTTCCTGTCCGAGGACGAACAGTTTGTGGAAGCTCTTGCGGCGCAGGCGGCCATCGCCCTGGAAAACGCTCGGGAGTTGTCGAATCTAGAAGAACGGCAACAGGAACTCATCGAAGAAAACCAGGGCCTGCGCAATGAAGTCGAGGAGAGGTTTACCAGTAAGAATATTTTAGGAACTACATCTAAAATCAATGATATCCGGGCATTAATCGAAAGAACTGCTGGGACGTCCGTGTCGGTCCTGATCACCGGAGAAAATGGAACCGGGAAGGAACTTTCTGCGCGTGCGGTCCACTACATGAGCCCGCGCCGGGCGAAGCCTTTCGTCGCTGTGAACTGCGCGGCTCTGCCCGAGCCGTTGGTTGAGAGCGAGCTATTCGGAATTGAAAAGGGAGTGGCGACAGGCGTCGAACGGCGTGTCGGCCGGATTGAGTCCGCAAACGGAGGCACCCTCTTTCTTGACGAAATCGGTGATCTGAGTTTGAGCGCGCAGGCGAAGCTCCTTCGCGTCTTGCAGGAACGCGAAGTGGAGTGGGTCGGCGGCAGAAGGCCGGTCCCGATCGATGTCCGCCTGCTGGCAGCCACAAACAAGGAGTTGAAGGCAGAAATCCAGGCGGGCCGGTTCCGGCAGGACTTGTACTTCCGTCTGAACGTCATCCACGTCCACATGCCGCCACTACGGGAACTTCGTACGGACATCTCGCTGCTCTCCATGCACTTTCTGCGGAAATACACCAAAGAGATCGGAAGGGGCGCCGAGTCATTCTCGCCGGAGGCGATGAAGGCCATGACTGCCTACAACTGGCCCGGGAACGTGCGCCAGCTCGAGAATGAGGTGAAGCGCGCCCTGGTCATGGCAACCGGCAGGCAAATCCGCCTGGAAGATCTTTCCGACGATCTCCGCGAAGAGCAACTGGCTGTGCCGGATTCGGAACAATCCAAGTCCGGCGAGTCCAAGGCCATGCTTAAGGACCGCGTAACCAACCTCGAGATCCAAATGATCCGTGACGCAATGGCCCAGACCAACGGCGACCGCCGCCGCTCGGCAAAAATGCTGGGGCTCAGCCATCAAGGACTCCTCAACAAGCTGAAGCGGTACGGATTCGAAAAGTAGCCTCAACCGATGATTGTCATACCGGATGACGAACCGGCTGTCATGTCGGTGAGCGCCGCTTATTCGCGACTGTCGGGCCACGAAGTCCGCCTCTACACGAGCCGTCCGTCCGATCCTGAAGACCTCCTCCGGCGGATACAGGATGCGGACGTGGTCATCAATATTCGTTCGACATCCCGGTTCACCGATTCCGTGCTCCGCCGTTGTCCGAAACTACGCTTGATCTCCATCTGGGGCACCGGCGTCGACCACGTCGACCTGACCGCTGCAAGCGCACTTGGTATTCGCGTCGCGAGCACTCCCGGAGTTTCGGCAACGGCCGTCGCCGAACACACAATCGCGCTGATGATGGCGCTTGCCAGGGGGTTGCCTCAAATTGATAGAGAAGTCCGCGAGGGACGATGGCCCCGCGGAATGGGCCGGCAGTTATTTGGCAAGACGCTCGGACTGATCGGCGCCGGCGCGATTGGACGCGAAGTGGCAAGGATTGGGAAGGGAATCGGCATGAAGGTTATCGGTTGGACGTTTCATCCCACCGGTGATATCGCCGAATGGGTTTCCCTGGAAGACGTGTTTCGCCGCGCCGACGTCGTGAGCGTGCACGTTCGCCAATCCAGGGAAACCGTGGGCATGATCCGCCGTGAACACTTCCAGCTGATGCAGCCGCACGCAATTTTCATCAATACTGCCCGCGGTCCTATTGTTTGCGAACGAGATCTTTTGGATGCGCTCCAGAGCAACCGCCTCGCGGGCGCGGGCCTTGATGTGTTTGAAAGGGAACCGTTGCCGGCCGATAGCCCTTTTTTTAGGATGAACAACATCGTGCTGACCCCACATGCCGCCGGTCTTACGCCGGAGGCGACGGAGGCTGGACTGGAGATGGCTATCGACAACGCGCTGACGTTCCTAACCGCGAAACCCACTTAAAGGAGATTCGAGGGAAGGAAATGGAACGGCAGACGCAGGCCGCGGCCGCTCAAGGCGAGGAAGTCTCGGAAGCATCTGAAGAGCGAGTACCAGGAGAATCAGCCGCCGAGCGTGATCATTTCGATCTTCTTGTGGTCGCGAGGCCGATAGCCGGCGCCGGAACTCAGTCTCTCCCAGCGCAGGTCCGAGTAACGATCAGCACGCCCAGTCCAGATTGCAGCGATTTTTTCCTGGATCTCCTGGTCGCCGGCCCCTCCACGCAGGACCGCCTTAAGATCGAACCCGGATTCGGCGAACAGACAGGTTACAAGCTTGCCATCTGCAGTAAGGCGCACGCGAGTGCATGACGCGCAAAAGGGCTCGGTAACCGAGCCGATGATTCCGATTTCGCCCGCGCCGTCCAGAAACTCATAATCGACGGCGGGTGCGCTGCCATGCGCACGGCCAATCTCCCGGACCGGAAAGCGCGCGTGAACTATTTCGAGAATCTCTTTCTTCGTAACGGTTTTATCGAGGCTCCAGGCGTTCGCGTTGCCAACGTCCATATACTCGATAAACCGCATTTCGAAGCCGTTGGTTCTTGCAAAATCGACCAGATCCAGGATTTCATCGTCATTGACACCACGGATGATGACGGCGTTGATCTTTACAGGGCTCAGGCCGATTTTTTTTGCCTGAAAGAGTCCTGCCAGGACTTCGTCGAGGTTGCCGCGTTTAGTCATCTCCTTGAAGCGGTCAGGCTTCAGCGTATCTATGCTGACGTTGATTCTGCGAAGTCCGGCGGCATATAACGCGCCGGCTTGTGCCGCCAGCAAGGCGCCATTAGTCGTAAGCGACAGGTCGAGGTTGGAGTCGAGCCGCGAAAGCCGGCCGATCAGTTCATCGAGATTGCTGCGGACAAGGGGTTCGCCGCCCGTCAGACGGATCTTCTGGGTCCCGAGATCGAGAAAGAGACGCGCCAGGCGTTCGAGCTCTTCAAAAGTCAGAACCTCGTGCCGATCGATCCACGTGTATTCATCGAACGGCATGCAGTAGGTGCAGCGAAAATTGCAGCGGTCAGTGACCGAGATACGCAGATCGCGGATAGGGCGGCCCAGCGTGTCGGGTAACGGCATGCCGGCGATTATCGCATTAAATGGTGCGAGAAGGCCCCGGACGTTTTAAGTAATATAAGGACTATTATGTAAACTCTTATGTTCCAGCATTGCCGCCAATGCTGACCCGTTCCCAAAAACTGTGGAAAACCCTGTGGAAATTCAGTCTTCATCCTGTAATAACTTCCCTAAAATCAGCGTCTATAGCGGTTTGCACTGAATGTGGTCAGGGCCGCTGCTGTTGAAAAGCTCTAAGAAAACACCTGTTTTATGGGCAATTTTTGATGCTTTTCGGGTCGCACCCACTGTCCATCGGACTTCCGTGGGAAAACGAGCGTGTTGTATCTGCCAGTCGGTGTTTTCCCGGCCTACGGACCCACTCCAGTCCGGCTGGGATGGGTGTAGACGCGAGTCGTCCGACGCGAGCCGCGCCCCTCTTGGCGTAGCGGGCCGATGCAGCCATCATTCGCGGTGAATACCAGGAAAGGCTCCCCAGCTCGGCTGGGAACGGAATTGAGGCGTTCGCTATATCAAACACCAGGACAACACCGATGCGCCGCTGATCGCCTTGGAGTTTGCGAAGGGATTATGAGCGGCTGGAAATGCAAGCCCGATACGGCGCAGCCATAAAGTTACGGTAATCGGTTCAGCTGATCGAGCGTCTCGCGCAGTTCGTCCAGGCGCTCTCCGGCTTCACCGTGCCTGCCTTCCGCAGTAAACCGCCGATAATCCGCCAGGGCCTGATTTGCCCTGTCGACCAGCGTGCGCACGGATGCTGGCGCGGCGCCCGGTGCGGTTCCCGGCGGTGGCGCTTCAGCCGGCGGCGATGAAGTAATGGGCGACGTGGGCAGATCGGTCTGCGCTTTAAGAAGGTTGCTGAGGGCTTCCGGAAATCTCGCCCCGTAGGCCAGCCGGTCTTGAGTTATAAGCACCACAAGCCGTAACTCGGGCATGGGACTTCGCTCCGCCTGCAGGTAGATGGGTTCGGCAAACAGCAGCGTGTCGTTCAGGGGCAACACGAGCAGGTTGCCGCGCAGCACGGTCGACCCCTGCTGATTCCACAACGTCAACTGCGACGACAATTGCGGGTCCTGATCAATGCGGGCCTGAATCTGAAGTGGCCCGTCGACGAATCGAGTCTTCGGAAAATGATAAGCCCGCAACTCTCCGTAGTTTTCTCCGTCGCTTCGCCCGGCCATCCAACCGATCAGATTATTCCTGTTGGCCGGCGTGAACGGCAGGATCGGAACGAATTCCAGTTCAGGCTCTCCATCTCCAGGAAATTTCATCAGGACATAAAATGGCTCGATGGAGTTTCGGGCCTGCTGTCCACCAGTCTGTGATTGATCTTGTTGCGCCACAGTCCAAATGTCTTCGCGGTTATAAAACACCTGTGGGTTCTGCACGTGATAGGTCGAGTACATGATGGCCTGAACCTGAAAAAGCAACTCCGGATACCTTATATGCTCCCTTAGAAATTGCGGCATTTCCGA
>CAMBFR010000097.1 GCA_945865815.1 Candidatus Sulfopaludibacter sp. SbA3 | reverse complement strand
AGCCCCGTGCAAAGTTCAAAAGGAAAAATTCTTGTTGGAGTCTGGCACGGGGCTGAAGCCCCGCGCCCACAGGTAGACTCCAACGTTGGACGTTCGAGATCTATCTCCTCATATTTCAAACTGGTCCACTGCCAATCGTCGGATTGGTTGACGCCGTTCATACCGCTGTGACATTCTGCCGCCGGAAATCGAGAGGAGAACTAATGGGCAAAAGATCATCGCGCAGACAATTCCTGCAGGGGGCGGGAACGGCGGGAGGTGCGCTCGCGCTGGGGCTGACCGCAGCGCCCGCGCTTGAAGCTTCTGCCGCTTCCCCCGCGCAGGCGCCCGCGCCTGCCGCTCCGGCGTCGAAAGCCGCACGGCTTCGAGAGCTGTTGAAGAGACCCGGCCTGCTGGTGGCTCCGGAGGCGTATACCGTTATCGCCGGCAAGCTCGCCGAGGCGCGCGGATTCGATGCGATCTACATCGGCGGCAACATGATGTCGCTGACGTATCTCGGCGCGCCGGACTGGGGCGTGATCACCACCACCGAGATGGTCGAGTTCGGAGGACGCATCGCGCGCGAAGTGTCCATTCCGGCTATCGTCGACGCGGACCAGGCGGGTGAGACGTCGCTGAACGTGTTCCGGACGACGCAGCTCTACGAGCGGGCGGGCATCGCCGGCATGCACATTGAAGACAGCCGCAACCCGAAGAAGATGGAGACGTGGTCCGGACCCGGCGGGCCGAGCACGACCGACCTGCAGCCGGTCGAGCAGATGCGCGAGCGCATCGAGGCGGCCGTCGACGCCCGCGAGAATCCCGACTTCGTCATCATCGGACGAACGGTTGCGCCCGATGTCGCCACCGTGATTCGCCGGGGCGTCGCCTTCGCGGATGCAGGCGCCGACGTGGTCATGAACATCCTCACCGGCTTCACCGCCGACGAAATAAATCGGATTGCGCGCGAGATTCCGGTGCCCCTGCTGGGCATCGGCGTTCCAAAGTCACTCCTGGCCAACACGCGCATGAAGGTGAACATCTATCCCAACATCGTTTCGGTGCCGGTGGTCGCGCTATGTGACGCGATTTTTGCGGAGCTGAAGGAGAACGGGGAAGTGTCCCCTCGAGCGCCCCTGACACCGGAGGTGCTCGCGCGAATCACAAATACCACCACGTACAGCGAACTCGCGAAACGATGGCTGGCCACCCAGTAGCCACGAAGGAGAACAACATGCATCGGCTGACGCTCCTGGCGTTTGTCCTGCTGATGGCGTCCGGCGCCTGCTCGCCACCGCCACCCGCGCCGCAATCGAACGCCACTTTGTTTGAGGGGGCGAGGCTGATCATTGGTGACGAGAGCGCACCGATTGAAGACTCCGCGTTTTTGGTCGAGGGCAACCGTTTCACTCTTGTCGGCCGCAAAGGCGAGGTGGCTGCGCCCGAAGGGGCCGCGCGCGTGGATCTGACAGGCAAGACGGTGATGCCGGCCATCGTCAACGCGCACGGCCATATCGGCTACCGCAAAGGCGCGAGCTTTCTGGTGGAGAACTACACCCGCGAGAATATCGTCGATCATCTCCAGCGCCTAGCCTACCACGGCGTGGCGGCCGTGATGAGCATGGGCGCCGAGCGTCCGGAACTGGGCTATCCATTGCGAGACGAGTTCAGGGCGGCGCCGCCACCGGACACCGCGCTGTTTCTGACAGCAGGGCAGGGACTCGCCATGCCGGACGGAGGACCCGCGCCCCCGCTGCGCAACGCGCCCATCGGTGTGTCCACCGAAGCGGAGGCCCGAAAGGCTGTTCAGGACCTCGCCCTTCGAAAGATTGATCACTACGTCAAGATCTGGGTTGACGATCGTGGCGGGACGGTGAAGAAGCTCCCGAAGGAAGTCTACGCAGCCGCAATCGATGAAGCCCACCGGAATAACCTCCTCACCGTCACGCATACATTCGAACTTGAGGACGTGAAGGCCATCCTGCGGGCTGGCGTCGACGGCCTGGCGCATCCGCCATGGAGGAGCGGAAAGGAGGTCGACGAGGAACTCGTCGGAATTTTCAAAGAACGGCCGAACCTTTTCGTCCTGCTGACGCTGTGGAGTTCACGAAACGAGATTTTCGGACGGCGGCCCTCCTGGATTGATGACCCTCTGTTGCGCGAGACCTTCTCCATGGAGGATATCGCGATGCTGGAGAACCCGATGATGGCCGCGGACGCCCCGGCGAAGTGGAAGGCCGGCGTCGTTCCGCGAGGCGTCGCCAAACTCAAAGCTGCCGGCGTGAAGTTCGGGTTGGGAGACGATACGGGCGCTACCAACGGCGCGCAGTATTTCGGTTTTGGAGCGCACATTGAGATGGCCAGCATGGTGGAGGCCGGCTTCACGCCGGCCGAGGCGATCACGGCCGCCACGCGCAATGCGGCCGAGATCCTGAAGCTCGATGCGCTGGGAACCGTGGCCGCAGGCAAGAGCGCGGATTTCATTGTGCTCGACGCGAACCCGCTCGACGACATCCACAACACGCGCCGGATTGCCGCCGTCTACCTGCGCGGCGTGGAAGTGAATCGGGCCGCGCTGCGGGCGAAGTGGACCGGAGCCCAGGCAGCCGGACAGGCGTCGTCGTCGCCGATCAAGGTCCTGAGCGGAAACGGCGCCCGGGTTGCGGTCGCCGAACTGGCAGCGCAGTTCGAACGCGCGGCGAAGCGCCCCGTGACCATACAGTTCAATGTGAATCCGGAGGCCGAGCGGCGGATCAACGCCGGGGAAGCGTGCGACATCGCCATTCTGAATCCGCCGGTGCTTGACGGCCTGATCAAACAGGGCAAAATCGTTGGCGGCACGCGCGTTGTCATCGGAAGAAGCGGCATCGGCGTTGGAGCGCGTGAGGGCGCGCCTCCTCCGGATATCTCCACTGTTGCGGCGTTCAAGCGCACGCTGCTCAACGCCAAATCGGTCGCTTATCCGGGAGAGGGAGCCAGCGGTAAATATTTTGTCAGTCTCGTCGACCGGCTCGGCATGACCGAGGCCATGAAGCCCAGGATGCGTCCGATGCCCGCGGAGTACAACGTGGAAGTGGTGGCGACGGGCGAGGCGGAGCTGGTCGTGGTGGTGGCTTCGCGGATTACAGGTGTTCGCGGGGTTCACCTCGTCGGCCGGATTCCCCAGGAGCTTCAGACCTGGATCGGTTTCACCGGAGGCGTGTGCAGCACGGCCACCCAGCCCGAGGCGGCGCGCGAGATGCTGCGCTTTTTCACGTCGGCGGCCGCAGCACCCGTGCTCGAGGCATCGGGCATCGAACCGTTCGTGGAGTGACAGGCCGCTTCATCGCGAAAATCCCTTCTGCTTAAGATGAATACTTCGAACCAAGGCATGCCGCTGCCCCCTCTGCCACTGGCCGGCGTTAGAGTCATCGATTTCAGCCGGCTGATTCCGGGTCCATGGGCCACGCAGATGCTGGCCGAACTCGGCGCGGACGTCATCAAGGTCGAGCAGCCCGGCATCGGGGATCCAAGCCGCCACACGCACCCCCGCTATCGCAATGGCAGCGTCTACTTCAACGCGCTCAATGGGGGCAAGCGCAGCATCGCGCTCGATATGCTTAGCGATGCGGGCAAGGAAGTGGCGGCGAGACTCAGCCGCTGGGGCGATGTTGCGGTTGAATCGTTCCGTCCCGGCGTTGCGGCGAAGCTCGGCATTGATTACGCGCGGCTGAGCAAAATCAATTCGAGGCTGATCTACTGTTCGATTTCGGGCTTCGGCCAGACCGGCCCTTTGTCGAACATCGCAGGGCACGACCTGGTGATTCAGGCGTTGACCGGCGCGATGGGATGCGCACCAGACGGGAGCGCGCCGGTTCCGGGATTTCAGGCCGCCGACTTTGCCGGCGCGTTGTTCGCGGTGATCGCGATTCAGGCCGCGCTTGCCCAGAGGGCCAAGACCGGAGCCGGTTGCGAAGTCGACATCGCGATGTTCGAGGCCCTCTACAGCATGTGTTTCATGCCGCTCAGTTCGGAGTTCGCCCGCCGCGCCGGCCACAGCGGAGAGCCAGGCCTGTCGGTCTTCGGAGACAATCCGCGCTATTCCACCTACCGCACCCGGGACGGCCGCAGCGTCGCGGTCTCGCTGCTGGAAACGAAGGCATGGCGCGAGTTCTGCGACGCGATCGGCCGCCCCGACCTGGTGTCGCCCGATGAAACACCGGCCGAACGGTTGAGCAGCCATGGGGAGCGGCGCGTGGCCTACCACGACGCAATTGCCCGGTACTGCTCCGAACACACCTGGGATGAACTGATGCAGAAGATGCAGCGAACCGGAATCGCCGTCTGCCCCGTGGCATCGTCCGCCGATGCGCTGGCGCTCGCGCACGTCGAGCAACGCGAGATGGTGACCACAGTGGACCATCCCGGCGAGGGGAGCATTCCACAGTTCGTCAATCCGCTCTGGCGCGCAGGCCTTAGTCTGAAGCACCACGAGCCGGCGCCGGAACTCGGACAACATACGCGGGAAGTTCTGGAGGCCCTGGGATATTCCGCCGGCGAGATCACTCAACTGACGACAGAGGGAATTGCTTGCAGTAGCCGGACCGAGGGGCGACACTAACGAGAAATAAAATTCATCCGAGGAGGGTTTATGCGTGGAGCAATGCTGTTCGCGGCCGGACTTGTTGCGGGGTTGGCCGTTCATGTGGGGTTGGCTCAGAATGCCAACAGCGGTGTCGTAATGATGAATCACGTCGGTATCAACGTGCCGAATATTCCGGAGGCGATCACGTACTACACGCAGAAGATGGGCTACCGGGAAGCGTTCCGTGTGAATGACGATAAGGGACAGCCGAGGCTGGTCTACATGTACATCAGCAAAAACACGTTTCTCGAACTCAACCAAGCGAACGCGCAACGGCCTGCGGGTTTCACCCATTATGGGCTGCACGTGGATAACGTGGCAGAGTCCGTCGCGAGGTTCAGGAGAAACGGCGTGACGGTCAGTGATACGAACGTCAGCGACACCAAGGCAATTCTCGCCAACATCACCGATCCGTACATGGGCCGCATCGAGCTGGCCCAGCTTCCTCCGGAGTCCATGCATTACAAGGCAATCGAGAGCTGGAAATAACAAGGAGCATCGACATGAGCGTTTCAGGTTTCGCGAGGTTCTGGTCCATGGCGGCGATCGTTGTCTGCGGGATTGTGCTGCTGGGAACGAGTGTTCTAACGCAGCAGCGGGGTGGCACCGTTGAGACGGACAAAGTGAAGCCGGTCAACAGCGGCGCCAATCCTTATCGCGTTGTCCGCGACTGGGCACAGCTGAGTTCAGAGGGAAGGCCGTGGGGCGGTTCGAACGGCGTGGCCATCGACCGCGACGGCCGGTCCGTTTGGGCAGTTGATCGATGCTCACCCGGGACGACGCCGGGTTGCGCCGCCACGAACGCAAACCCGGTGCATCTTTTCGATGCTTCCGGAAAAGAGATCCGGAGTTTTGGCGGCGGGATGTTTGTGTGGCCGCACGGCATCCATGTCGATCGAGATGGGAATGTGTGGGTGGCCGACTCACGAGCGGAGGGTAATAAAGGCAGCGCTGTTATCAAATTCAGTCCCGAAGGCAGGGTCCTGATGACGATCGGGAAACCGGGCACGGCTGGAAATCCCCCCGAAGCGCTGACCGACCCAGTTGATCTGGTGACGGACCCGGGGAATGGTGATGTGTATGTGACGGAAAGCCACACGGACGTTACCAATCCCAATCTGGTCGGCCGCATCTCGGTGTTCGACAGAAACGGAAAATTCCTGAGAGTGATCGGCAAGACCGGAACAGGACCGGGCGAGTTCCGGACGCCGCATGCGATCGAGATCGATTCACAGGGCCAGCTCGTCGTCGCCGATCGGCACAATCATCGCATCCAGATCCTGACGAAGGACGGAAAGTTCGTGCGCGAATTAGGGGACTTCGGCCGTATTAGCGGCATCGCCATCGACAGTAACGATGTCATCTACACGTCCGATGCCGAGTCGACCGAGAGAGTTCACCCGGGTTGGCTGAAAGGAATCCGGATCGGGAGCCTCAGGGACGGAAAGGTGACCATGTTCATTCCCGCCCACCCGACGCCGAATTCTCCGGACGGCGCGATGGGAGAAGGTATCGCCATCGACGCCGCGGGCAATCTCTACACCGCGGAAGCGCAACTGAGGGGTGTGGCGAAGTACGTCAAAAACTAGCCAGGCTAGCCTGTGGGCGCGGGGCTTCAGCCCCGTGCCCACAGGTAGAACGAAAGCTACTGCGCGGGCCGCGCAAACCTCGCGGCGTCGATCGGAACATTTGGGCGGATCTCGCTGAGTTCGATGAAAGTCTGATTGCCGGTCCAGGTCACGGTCCACTTGAAAGGCATCTTGACGCCGGCAACGTCGCGGTAGTCGGAGTAGTCGATCTGGGTGGGCACGCGGCCGATCGGCGATTCGGAATAGCGTACAGACCGCACCAGCAGACCGGACTCCTCATCGAAGTACAGCTTCACGGGTGGCTGCCCGGCATTGGTTCCCTGAACGACCTGAACGTCGCGATCGCCGATCGCCGTCACACCGGTTCGCCATTGCGTGAAAGCCTGCTTGATCTGTGCCGGAAAAAACAGAGTCGCTTCAAGTTTCGCGCCTTCCAGATTTCCGCCTGTCAGTGGCCATACCGGGAGCGGTTTGTCGCGCGAGGCAAACCAACCATTGCGGCCGTCGTAAACCTTCACGTTGTCGGCTTTGCTCGGTCCGACCTCGTGAGCAACCGTGGCGAAGCGTCCCGGCGCTTGCGCATAAATGTCGAGGGGAACCTTCTGCCGGTAGGTGTCATAACCCATATAGGTTCCCTTCGCGGTGAAACTGGTAACCCCGGCGAGGCGCGCGGCTCCGCCGAGAGCCTGAATGTACTTATCAAGGATAGGAGCCGCAGGATCCTGCCCGGTAGCCTGGAACTCGTTCGGATCGTCCACTGGTTCGCCGTATTGTATCGCAAGGCTTGGGTCAACCTTCGGCCGCTGAGTGCCCGCATGACACGTGAAGCAGGTCACTCCACGCCGTCCGCCGAAATGATCCCTGTTGATGGCGGTGACCATCCGCATCATTCGCCGCGACGTGTTCTTCAACGGCGAGTCGGCCGCGTAATGCGCCCAACTGGTATCGGCGTCGTTTGTATGGCATTCCGTACAATTCATGCCAGTGGCGGCGGCAAAGAATCCCATGGTGTCCATGAATTCGTCTATCGGGATGCCCCTGAGAATCTGGACGTTCGTGAACACTTCTTCCGCCAGCGGCGGTCTCTGTTGTTGTCCCGCCTGGCCGCCGGCCAATGGGACTGCGAGCGTGCACACCAGCACAATTACTGATCCGAACTTCATCTTTACTCTCCCGCTATTTCTTATCTATTTCTTGTCCGGTCCTGTCAGCGCGTCGCCGAAGTTGTTGCCGAGGCCGAGTGGATCATCATTGATCCAGAACAGGTGCTCGTCGGAATAAACACACATGTCCTCTCGAATGTCCGGGTACGGCGTGCCGTCCGCTTTGGCGCCCCAGATTCCGATGGCGACACCGTCGGACGTGGGCATGCGCTCCATGATTTGCATCGGGCCTATCCATGGCGCCGTGTACGCCTTCGGATCGGTCATGGTCGCCTGGAACTCCATGCGATCGCGATTGATGACCTTGAACCGTTCCACGAGGCGCATCTCATTGCTGTGAATCGCTCCGGCTCGATTGATCCAGGTGCGGTCATCGAAACCGGAAGACTCGACGACCAATGTGTCACCTTCCCAGCGCGCCACCGAATATCCGTACCATCGCGGTTTGGCGTTGGAACCGGGAAGCTTGCGGCCATCCGTCCACATATCGCGCCAGAAGTGATCGCGTTCGAAAAACTGAACCACCTCGTCCTGAAGCTGCACGAACCGCAGGAGCGTATTGCCTGCTCCGGTCCGGGGATAGCCGGCGGGATCACAGACAAAGATCGGATCATTCCAGTCTTTCTGATCCGGCAGGAACACGTAAGCCATCGGCGGTCTCTGACCGGAGGGCCGCGTCTCGGCCCATTTGGCCTGTCCCCACGCGGTCATCGATGGACGGTTGGCGCCCAGTGTCGGAGCCGCAGCTCCGGCGCCGACCTGCTGTGCCCGGGCAACGGTCTGTCCGGGCGCCAGTATTCTCCACACTCCGGAAATGTCGGGCTGGTTGCTCTGTGCGAACAAGGCCGGCGCAAACGCGGCCGCGGCCACTACAACAATAAACGCGCTAAGGAAACGACGCATGTTGAAACTCCCTTCGCCTGCTATTTCTTATCCGTTCCGGTCAGAGCGTCCCCGAAGTTGTTGCCCAGGCCGGCCGGATCGTCATTGATCCAGAACAGGTGCTCGTCGGAATAAACACACATGTCCTCCCGGATGTCGGGGTACGGCGTGCCGTCCGGCTTTTTGCCCCAGATTCCCTCGGCGACGCCATCGGAGGTGGGAAGCCGCTCCATTATTTGCATCGGGCCGACCCACGGCGCCGTATACGCCTTCGGGTCGGTCATGGTCATCTGGAACTCGATATGATCGCGATCGACGATCTTGAAGCGCTCTACGAGCCGCATCTCATTGCTGTGAATCGAGCCCTGCATATTCAGCCATGTCCGGTCGTCGAAACCGGAGGACTCAACGACCAGCGTATTTCCCTCCCAACGCGCGGCCGAATATCCGTACCACCGCGGCTTGGCGCCGGAACCGGGAAGCTTGCGGCCATCCGTCCAGAAATCACGCCAGAAATGATCACGTTCGAAAAACTGGACCACCTCGTCCTGAAGCTGCACGAACCGCATGAGCGTATTGCCTGCTCCGGTCCGAGGATAGCCGGCGGGATCACATACAAATATCGGATCGTTCCAGTCTTTCTGCTCCGGCAAAAACACGTAAGCCAGCGGTGAATTTCTGCCCGACGGCTTCGTCTGGCTCCATTTTGTCTGTCCCCAGGCGGTTAGCGGTGGACGCTCTGCGCCCAGTGTCGGAGCCGCAGCTCCGGCGCCGACCGTCTGCGCCCGGGCAGTCGTTCGTCCGGGCGGCAGTATTCTCCAAACGCCGGAGATGTCGGGCTGGTTGTTCTGCGCGAACACGGCGGGCGCCAACACGAACGCGACCAGTGGAAGAATGAACGCGCCTGGCAAACGACGCATGTTGAAACTCCTCTCGCCCCAATTCCCCTCCTGTTTCAGGAGGGGTGGCGCGAAGCGCCGGGGTGGTATTAAAAATCCAAAAACTTCTTTCCGTCTTTTGCGGCTACTGTCTGGGTGGAATTTTCACTTCCGACCACACGCACAGGTTTTCGTGAAAATCGTTGAAGTCCGACCGCGTTGGTTTGTCGACGCGGAGGAACACCCGCTTGTCGCCCCTCCACGGCGCCGTGTATGCCTTGGGATCCGTTATATTCACCACGAGTTCCAGGTGGTCGCGATCCGTGCGGCGGTAGCGCTCCTCCACGGTCATCTGGTCGCTGTGTGGGGAACCGTATTGATCGATCCACGTCTTGTCGGTGTAGCCGTTGGACGTGACGACAAACGTGTCTCCGTCCCACCTGCCGATCGCATAGCCGTACCAGCGCACGTCCAGCTCATCACTCGCAGCCATTTTCCGCCCGTCGGTCCAGATGTCGCGCCAGGCGCGGCCGGTCTCGAAAAACTGAATCACTTCGTCGCGGGTCTGGGCGAACCTCATTCCCGGAAGCTTCGAATTCCAGATGATCCGCGGGACACCCAGCGGATCACACCATTGGGCAGGATCGTTCCGGACATTTTCCGGCTGGACGCCGGTGCTCAGTTCCCGGTATCCGGTCTTGGTCTTGCTGAACACCTGCTTCGCCCAATCCGTCATCGGTGGACGATTGTTGCTTACGGTGTTCAGTGCGCCCGCCGGTCTTCCGGTATTCGTGAGCTCCCAGTATCCGGTCAAATCGCGCGGGTTAAAAGTGCCTTGCGCGAAGGTTATCGAGGGCAGGGTCAGTAGCGCCATCAAGGCAATAATTCGCATCTGAGACTCCTTAATTACTGCGGATCGATTGCCGGTCCGGTAACCACCTGGTTTTTCGGGAATAGCGGGAACTGTACTTCAACCTTCTTATAGCCCTCTTTAACCGGCTGGCTGGCGAGGTCGCCGTTAGGAACTCCGCATTGTCCAACCATGTACTGCTTGCCTTGCCTTACGAACTGGGCACAACTTCCGAACGGCCGGTTACCCTTCGCGGGCGTCATGCTTACCAGAATTTCGTCACCCACCTTGAAGGTGTTCCGGCTCCAGCCGATGCGTACCAGGTTGCCGGGGCTGAGCATTTCGATGCCCCATTTTTCGGTTGCGCCCTTGTCGTTCTTGAACTCAACGTACAGTTGCGCATGGGGATTCACCCATACGATGTCGGTCACGACCGCTTTAACCGTAACTCGAAGATCGTTGTCGTAGCTTCCCGCTTCCGCGTGGTGGGCAAGCAGGTTGCCGCCGATCGCCAAAAGACCTGCGGTCAAAACACAAAGGAGCACAAGTTGACGTTTCATTGAAATTACCTCCATTAATCCAAAACGCATTTCCAGTTACTCGCATCATTACGATCGCCCGATCCGTTGTACTGCGCTGACTGTGGATAAGCGCACACCGGACGCGTGAAAGCCGGCGTTGCGCGCGATGCAATGATTTTGTCCGGCGCGGTTCCACGCTCCACCCACTGATCGAGAACGCCGACTGCATCGAACGCGCTCGCGCCCGGCCCGTTGCCACAATGCTGGGTGCCGGGAATCAGAAACAGGCGTGCATTCTTCTGCGTCTCCGCCAGTGCGGCTTCGAAACTGTTCAGGCGGCGCACGTCGCGCACCCTTTCGGCGACACTCCGGTAGTAGTTGATCGAGTTCATTGCCGAGATCGATGGGTCGTCCCAGCCGTGATACATGATGAGCTTGCCTCCGCGCCGTGTGAATGCATCCAGGTCGGGATTGGTATTGTTGACGAATCCGAATTTCTGTTCACCCATGGCCAGGGCGCTATCGATGTCGACTGTTTTCGCGTCGAAGTTCGGAATCTGAAGCACGCCGAGACCGTAAAACTGCGCGGCAGGGCTGTTGTTGTTGTACGTTTCACTCAGGAAGACGCGGTTGTACCCGCCCCATGCAACCTGGCCGGGGCCCCAAAAACCGCCCGTGATTTGCTGGCCGCTTCTGGTGACAAATCCGCCGTTCAACTTGTTCATGAGGTTGATTTGGGGTTGCGTCAGGCAGGTGGCGGGGTCCTGTCCTGCCTTGCACAGAAGCTGCTCGGGATTGAACTTGCACTCGAGCGGGTTATTGAGGAAGCCGTCCTGGGCACTGCCGTCTCTCGTGCCGCACTCCTTCAGCACCGTTGTCTGGATGAGAGTGACCTGCGTGGGCGTCAATCTGTTCTCGTTGTTCGTCTGCTGGAAGGCCCAAATATCGGACGCGCGCACACGGCCGAGCATGTACTGACTGGCTCCCGCAAGAATGCCGTCGTAGTCCGCAGGATACCGTTGGGCCTGGCTGAGCGCCTGTCCGCCGCCGGTCGAGCATCCATTGAAATAAGAACGTCGCGGATCGCTTCCGTAGAAGGCGCGAACAACCGCTTTCCCGGCAACCGTCATCTCATGAATGGAGCGATAGCCGTAGTCCCTTTCTTTCTCCTCATTCGCAAGCCAGGCCCGGTCGTTGTTAACGTGCCCCGTGTCGGTGCTCGCCACGGCGTATCCGGCTTTCAGCTGATCTGCCAGAGAAGCGAGATTGAGGTACCCCGGCAGGTTCGTGTAGCTGATCACGCCGCCAAGCCCGCCATTGCCCACGCCCTGAAACTTGCCGTTCCATCCGGTGGTCGGAAGCCAGACTTCAATCTTGATGTCGGAGACCGGGCTCGGCTTCAGAGTTGCGGTTACGCGGCAGAAGGACGGCAGTCCCTGGATTGCAGCTGTGGCGCCGGCAGGTGTGAACGTGCCCGACACAGTCGCGGCCGAATCAATAGTCGTATTCGGCACCGCGCGCAGCGCCGCGCTGGTCATGAGATCCGAACACGTGTCCGCGGCGGCTGTCGTAGCGCCGAGAACAACCATCGCCAGTGCAAGAAAGGGGCCACGACCCATAACAATTCTCCTTAATCAATTACTTGTGGATTCCGACCTTATATACCATAGCCTGTGCGAAGTCGGACACTGGAATACTTGACGAGAGACGCTTGAAGTTCCTATGCTTACTCGCACATTTGGATTCACGGAGGTTTTGAGAATGCGACGAGATCATTTCCGCGCTGCATTATTGGTGACTGCCGCCCTGGCCTTGTCATCCGCGATGACGCAGTCCATTTTCGCCCAGGGAGCGGACCTTCGGAACGCCCCGCCGCCTGCTGTCAGGCGGCCCGCTCCGCGAACTGCCGACGGCAGGATAATCTTCGGCTCTCCCGTAGGTCAGAAGGGGTTATGGTTCGCCAACGATGCCCGCCTGGCGACAGCGACAACCCTGGAAGAAACCGGTGAACGGGATCTCGGCGCCAGTTTTTCCGCGGGCCCCACGGCTTATCCGAAGATCAAGGTCAGCGATATTCCTTTTCAGCCCTGGGCCAGGGCAATATTCCTCTGGCGTACAAACCACGAGTTTGAGCCGTACACGCGCTGCAAGCCGGCTGGTGGACTGCGAATGGTTGGCACGGCGTACGGGACCGATTTCATCGATGTTCCCGAACAAAAACGCATTTACATTACGCAGACCGGCGGACCTCACTCGTTCCGTCCCATTTACCTGGACGGCCGGCCGCACCCGGCGGACCTGGAAGAAAGCTATTACGGGCATTCGGTGGGTCACTGGGAAGGCGACACGCTGGTCGTGGACACGGTTGGATACAACGAACGCGGCTGGATCGACCTTCGTGGAATGCCGACCACGAGCCAGCTCCACACCATCGAGCGTTTCACTCGCATGGATTTCGACACCATTCGGTACGATCTGACCATCGACGATCCGGGGGCCTATACCGCTCCGTGGACGTCCGGCATGGATCTACGCTGGGGTGAGGGATCCGAGCAGTTCGAATTCGTGTGCCAGGATGGAAACCTTGCGCCGATTCTGATGATTGGCGACGGCAACGTCAAAGTGGATCGCAGCAGCAGAATTGTTCCGTAGTCAGTGACCGGAAAGACCACACTCATTCTTATCCTGCTTTGTTCAGCCGGCGCCTTGTCGTTTGTTTCGCTCTACGGTGCCCTCGCCGGCGACATTGACGATTCCCCGGAGTTCTACTTCACGCGGCTGGTTTATTCGGACAGCCGTTTTGGGTTTCTGTATACCTGGCCAAAACCGAACGTGGAATGGACATGTCCCGAGTTTGGCGGCGGCAATTTCTTCCCGCGTCAGGGTAACGGCTGGGCGATCGACTATCCCGGCGGGGACTGCAAATTCATGGGAGGGATAGCGCGGCTAAGCAATGTTCGAGTGCATCCGAATCCAAATGCGACGGCCATCATGGATGAGAACCTGTTTCAGTTTCCCTACCTGTATGCCGTCAGTGTCGGAGGCATGTACCTCAGCGACCGTGAGGCCGCGCGTTTGGGCGAGCACCTGCTGCGCGGCGGCTTCCTGCACGTGGACGATTTCTGGGGACTCCGGCAACTTGGAAATTTTACGGCGCAGATGAGAAAGGTCTTTCCCGACCGGAAGCTCGAGCAGCTTCCGATGACGCATGAAGTTTTCTCGACGTTCTTCGACATCGATACCGTCATGCAGATTCCCAATAGAAGTAACGGCTGCTGGGGCGGCCGCACGTGGGAGCAGCCGGACGACATCAACCCGAAGGTCCTCGGAATTTCAGATGACGACGGTCGCCTCATGGTCGGCGTCACCTACAATTCGGATCTCGGCGATGCCTGGGAATACATGGATCTGGCCTGCTATCCGGAAAAGTATTCGGGCTTCGCATACCGGATGGGACTCAACTTCATGATCTACGCAATGAGCCACTGATATGCAAAAAATTCCCCTCCTGGATTAGGAGGGGTGCCGTTCGCGCGCTTTTCAGCGAACGGCGGGGTGGTGTATACGCTGCGAAGCGACCTTATAATGTGGCTTCGCGCCGTTGGGTACCCCGCCGTCTGCGGCTTCGGCGCCGCCACACCTGCTAGAGACAGGAGGGGAATTGGGTTTTCAATCCTTCAGGAGGCTGATATGAAATGGCTACGCACTGCAACCATCGCGGCGCTCACGTTTGCCGGCGCTGCGGGTTTCGTCGCGCTTGCGGCGCAGAATACATCCGAGCCGTATAAGCTCGGGATGTTCCGTCTGGACGCACGGACGTTTCCCGGCCTTGTCGTCGGTGACGACCTGGTTCTGGATCTGACCCGCGCGGGCATCAACGCGCCGGCTACGCTGCACGAGCTCGTCGCGCGGTGGGATCCTGCAATGGCCGGCCGGCTCGGCAGGCTGGCGGTCGAGGCGCGGCAACGGCCACCGGCATTTGCCGTCAGGCTCTCGCAGGTGAAAACGCTTCCGCCGATCACGGATCCGGATGCCATTCTCATGGCGGCGCGCAATTACGTCGAACACGCGAACGAAATGGCGCAGGCCGGCCGAACGCTGGGAACGACGGCGGTTGTCGACGAAAAGGTGCGCATCGGCGTCCCCGGGTTGTGGACCCGCAAGGCGGACGACCCCAGGGGAAATCCATTTCTTTTTCCGAAGCTGAAATCGTCGCTCTCCGCCGATGGCGATCCCATCATTCTGCCTCCCGGCCGCAAGAACATCGATTACGAGTGTGAGCTGGCTGTCGTGATAGGCAAGACGGCGAAGCGCGTTCCTGTCGAACGGGCGGGAGAGTACATCTTCGGCTATATGGCGCTGACCGACGTTTCGGATCGCGAAGATCGCGCCGACGGCCGTTATGGTTCGGACTGGCTCATCAGCAAGAGCCACGATACGTTTGGGCCGATCGGCCCGTTCCTGGTGCCCGCCGCCTTCGTGGGCGATCCTCAGAAACTAACAGTGAAGTACACGTTGAACGGTAATGTCATGCAGGACGGCAGCACGGAACTCATGATCCATGGCGTGGCGGAACTGGTCGCATACGCGTCGAATATCGCGACGCTGCAACCCGGGGACATCATCGGCACCGGCACGCCCGGCGGCGTTGGTGAGGCTCGTGTTCCGCCAGTCTATTTGAAAGCCGGCGACAAGGGCGTGTGCTCGATTGAAAAGATCGGGTCGCTCACCAACGCCGTACAGGCAGCTCGCTGATACAAAATTCGGCTGCCTTTATTTCTTCGGAGTAATTTTCATCACGACGCGGTTCGTGGAATCTGCGGCATAAATCGCGCCATCGCTATCCAGCCCGATGCCGTGCGGCCGTCCGAGTCCGGAAATGGTTTCCACGAGTTTGCCGTCTTTGATCACGGCAATCTCTCCGGTATTGACGTCGCTGGCATACACGGTATCGTCGGCTTTGATCAGCAGCCCGCCACGAGAAGGGAATGGCCACGTTTCAACGAACTTGCCGTCCTTGTCGAAAACGGAAATGCGCTTATTGTCGCTGTCGCCGACAATGATGCGGCCTCTGGAATCCACGAC
>CAMBFR010000096.1 GCA_945865815.1 Candidatus Sulfopaludibacter sp. SbA3 | reverse complement strand
CGATAACGTCGCCCATTCACATCACGCTCAAATACATGCACATCTTTCATGTAGCATGAAACTCTTCAGAAAGACAGAACTTTCCCTTCATTCATCGCTTCAGCGGTCATTGTCTTGCGTTCTTGTCGCTCAGGCATGCGAAGGTAGGGCTAGGACTCCGCAGACCGCTTACATGGCGACGTAGCGGATCACGAAGAGCGCGGTGAACAAGATCATCAGCCAGTGAAGCTTGCGGGCGCGGCCGGAAAGGACGCTCAGCACAACATAGCTGATGAACCCAAACGCGATTCCATCGGTAATGCTGAACGTGAATGGAATAAAAGTCATCGTGATGAAAGCGGGAATGTACTCGCCGGGCTCGTCCCATTCGATGCGGCCCACGTTGCGCATCATGAACGCGCCAACCACGATCAGCGCGGGCGCAACCGTCGGATAGAGTGTCAGGCCCGAAGGGCTCCTGTAGCCTTCGCCTATCATCTGCGCCAGGGGCGAAAAAAACAGGCCGGCCAGCATCAGCAGCCCTGTAACGATGTTCGCGAGACCGGTTTTCGCGCCCTCGGCCACGCCAGCCGCGCTTTCGATATAGCTCACAACGGGAGAGTTTCCCAGCAGTCCGGCGGCCGAAGTTCCGATGGCGTCGGCGAGCAGCGCTTCGCGGGCTCGCGGCAGTTGGCCATTCCGCATGAAGCCCCCCTGCTCGGCAATTCCAATGAGCGAACCGATGCTGTCGAACAGGTCGAGAAAGAAAAACGTGAAGATCACGGGAATGGCGCCGAGTTTCAGCGCACCGAGAACATCCAGCTGGAACAACGTCGGCGCAATCGATGGAGGAGCGCTGACGACACCGTGAAAGCGAACAACGCCAAAAAACAATCCGAGGGCCGTACTCGTGAGGATTCCCGCCAGAATCGCTCCAGGCGAGCGCCGGACAAGCAGGACGCTGGTGACGACAATCCCGGCCCCGGACATCCATACCGCAGGCTGGCCGAGGTCTCCCAGCGTGACCAGCGTCGCGGGGTTTGCCGCGAGAAAACCACTCCATTCCAGTCCGACCAGAGTGATCAGCAGCCCGATGCCGACGGCAATTCCCCGTTTCAATGAATCCGGAATGGCTTCAACAAGCGCTTCCCGCACACCCCAGATTGACATGACCAGAAACACGAGTCCTGAAAGGAACACGGCGCCGAGCGCGACCTGCCAGGTGTAGCCGAGGCCCGCCACCACCGTGAAAGCGAAGAAAAAGTTATGCCCCATTGCCGGAGCGACGGCGATCGGGTAGTTCGCAAGGAAGGCCATGAGGAACGTGCCCAACGCGCTCGCAATGCACGTGGTCGCAAGCACAGCCTGGAAGTCCATTCCGGTGCTGGAAAGAACCGCCGGCTGGACGAAAATGATGTACGACATCGTCATGAAGGTGGTTAGCCCGCCGAGGACTTCCGTTCGGATCGTGGTTCCGGACTCCGAGAGGTGGAAAAAGCGTTCCAGGAGATTGTTCATGATCCCGCGCGCGTCAGAGCTTCCGCGGCCCGATCAACGTCCTCTTCCCGCGTCCATCTTCCCAGCGAAAGCCGGATGGCGCCCAGCGCCTGGGCATGAGGAATGCCCATCGACAGAAGCACGCTCGATGGATCCGTTCGGCCGGCATGGCAGGCGGCGCCCGTGGAGGCGGCGATCTCCGGCGTACGCGCGAGGATTTGCTCGCCGTCCAGGCCCGTGCTGCTGATATTCAATGTGTTCGGCAGCCGCTCGACCGGATGCCCGTTCAACACCCATCCCCGGTCGGCGAGCCGGCGGTGCAGCCGGTCACGCAGCGCGCGGATTCGCGGAATATCGACGTCCAACTTCTCCTTCGCCAGCCGGCAGGCAACGCCGAAACCAACGATGTAGGGCACATTCTCCGTACCGGCGCGACGGCCGTTTTCCTGCCCGGCTCCGTGGATCACCGGATTCAACGGAGTGCCCGAGCGCACGTACAGAGCGCCGATGCCTTTGGGTGCATAAAGCTTGTGAGCAGCCACCGTAAGCAGATCCACGCCGAGGTCGTCCACATGGACCGCGACCTTGCCCACCGATTGTGCGGCGTCGGTGTGAAACACCACACCCCGCGAACGAGCGATGGCCGAAAGCGCGCGAATAGGCTGAAGGACGCCGGTTTCGTTGTTCGCATGCATGATGCTGACCAGCACGGTCCTGGCCGTCATGGCATCGGCGAGAGTTTGCGGATCAACGAGGCCGGTACCATCGACAGCGAGGCGGGTGACTTCGAAACCGAGACGCGTCTCGAAATAGCGGCAGGTTGCCAGCACCGCGGGATGCTCCGTCTGCTGGGTGACGATGTGGTTGCCGCGATCCTTGAGAGCCATGGCCACGCCCTGAATAGCGAGGTTGTCGCCCTCGCTGCCCCCGGCAGTGAAGACGATTTCATTCGGCAAACCGCCAAGGAGATCCGCCACCTGGCCGCGCGCCGCCGATAGCGCCTCCCCGGCGGCGTGTCCGTAGGCATGACTGCTCGATGGATTTCCGAAATGCTCCGTTAAGTATGGAGCAATGGCCGCGGCCACTTGGGGGTCGATCGGCGTTGTGCCGTTGTAGTCGAGATAGATTGGAGAATCGAGTTTCACGATTGATGAAGGCCCTCACCCGCCGCTTCGGGGCACCCTCTCCCTGGGGGAGAGGGACTTGGCTCCGCGTCGCCTCACGTCCAGTGGACTAACTCACGAATATGTCCTTCTCCCCTCGGGAGAAGGTGGCCCGAAGGGCCGGATGAGGGAGTTACAACTTTCCCGTCACCGCTGCGGCGACTTCGCGCGTGCCGAGTCTGCCGCCGATATCGGATGTCGTCTTGTCCTCATTAATGCAGCCCACCACCGCGGCCTCGACCGCGCGCGCGGCTTCGGCCAGTCCCAGGTGCTCCAGCATCATTGCCGAGGTCAGGATAGCTCCCATCGGGTTGGCAATGTTTTTCCCCGCCAGTGGTGGCGCCGATCCGTGCACCGGCTCAAACATCGACGTTACGTTCGGATTGATGTTGCCTGATGCGGCCATTCCAAGGCCACCCTGCAGCGCCGCACCGATATCGGTGACGATATCCCCGAACATGTTGTTCGTGACGATCACCTGAAACTGCTGCGGCTGGCGGATCATCAACAAAGCCAGGGCATCAATATAAAGATGGCTGGGCTTGATGCCGGGATACCGGGCCTTGATATCATCGAAAGTTCGCAGCCACAATTCGCCCGCGTAGCGCATGACGTTGGACTTGTCGCTCATGCACACGCTCGTGAGGCTTCTCTCTCGCGCGTACTCAAATGCATACTCGATGATCCGATGAACTCCCTTGTAGGTGTGAATCTCCTCCTGCACGCTGACTTCATCCGGCGTGCCCTTCTTGAAACTGCCTCCGATCCCGGCGTACGAGCCTTCGGTGTTCTCGCGGAAAATCGTAAAGCGGATATCTTCCAGGCGGGCATTTTTCAGGGGACAAAGCTTTTCATGAAGGAGCCGGACGGGCCGGACGTTGGCATAAAGATCCAGGCCGAACCGAATTCCAAAGAGAATATCTGCAGCGTGACGATTGTCGGGAACCCGCGGATCGCCCATTGCGCCCAGAAGGATGGCCGCAAACTCGCTGCGCAGCATTTGGAGTGCGCCATCCGGCAACGTTATGCCTTCGCGAAGATACTTCTCGGCGCCCCAGTCGAACTCCACGAACTCCAGCTTCGTGCCGAAACGCTCGTTCACACGGCGGAGCACCTGGAGCGCTCCGCCGATAACCTCAACGCCAATACCGTCGCCGGCAATTACAGCGATTCTCGGCATGGCGCCACTAGAACCGGAGTTTTACACCGAGCTGAATCTGGCGCGGATCGGTTGCAGACGTGAATCCCAGCGGCTCGGCCGGTCCCACATCGCGCCGTCCTTCAACGTGGTGACTTTTCATCGGCGTCGTACCAACAATGGTATTCACACCTGAAAAATTGACCCGGTTGAAGAGATTGAACGCTTCAAAAATGCCTTCGAGTTGCGTATTCCCGTCTCCAATTCGGAATGCCTTCGCGAGACGCATATCGAAACTCAAATAGTTTGGTCCCTTGCCGGTGTTCCGGCCGGCAAAGGTGGGGCGATCCGTGTTCGCCTGCGTGTCGCCGTTCGCGTCGAAACCCAGCAGCAAATTGAACGGATGGCCGCTGGCGTACGTAACGATCGGAGAAAGCGTGACATCGGCCAGAACCCGGCCGATCCCCACGCCGCGGTCAAAAGGCGATGTGAGCACGCTGCTGACGACCAGGCGGTGCCGCTGGTCAAACGACGACAGCGCACGTTCATTACGCAAATCGAGTTGATTCGCCGGCTGAAGGTCCGTAATGAAGTCGGTAGTATCATCGATGGTTTTTGAAAGCGTATACGAGACTTGGAACTGACGGTTGTTGCTGAAGCGCTTCAGCGCGCTCAAAGCGAATCCGTGATAGATGGAACTGCCCGACGCCTCCACGTAATTGTCCTGGAGTATCCGGGGGTTGATTGGACCAAAGACCGGACCGAACGCGTTGGTGCCGACCTGGCGGATATTGGCGTTTCTCGATCGGAGCACTCCCACACCGCGATTCGCAAGATAGTTGAGACTGACCGTAAAATCGGCTCTCACCTCGCGCTCCACTCCGAGACTGAACTGCTGGCTGTACGGATTGGTGATCCGGGGATCGGCCTTGAGCAGGATTGGAGGAGTAACGCCGGGCCGGATGCCCAGTGGCGCAA
The DNA here is from genome assembly GCA_945865815.1 of Candidatus Sulfopaludibacter sp. SbA3. GTDB lineage: Bacteria > Acidobacteriota > Terriglobia > 20CM-2-55-15 > 20CM-2-55-15 > CAMBFR01. Next base: position 10,972 of record CAMBFR010000096.1, on the reverse strand, counting down.
TGTCGGCAGCCGTGATCGAGCGATTGCCGAGAATCCCACGCTGGTTCGCCAGTCCCCAGACCTGCGCCGACGTTGCATTGATTCCAAGCGCCGGCAACCCTGTGAGCGGAACGAACACCTGCGAAATCTGGGTTCCGTCCAGAACCTTCTCGATGAACGCGATCGCTTCGAACAACGGCGCGTAGTAGATCCCGTAACCACCGCGAATCACTGTGCGAGGTCCGGCGCCGTAGGAAAAACCAAACCTCGGCCCCCAGTTGTTCTTGTCGCGATTAACAGGTTTAGGTTGCAGCTCGACGTCGTAACGCAAGCCAACGTTCAGAGTAAGGTTCCGTGCAACCTTGAAGTTGTCATGAACGTAGCCGGAGAACATGTAGTTCTTCAGCTGGGCGCGCGGATCGCCAAACCCCTGCTGATAGACGATCGGCAAACCGAAATTGAACGACTGCAGGGACGTGATCGGCGCGCCGATCGCCTGTACCACGTCGAGGCGTCCCTGCAACGCGAACGAAGTTGCGATGCCCGCGGCGTTTCCCTGCCCGGTAAAGTTATCGATGATCAGGCCCAGCGGGATGGCCTCGCCGAAAATGAACCGGCCGCCCAGAAATACTTCCGTCACGGTGTCGATCGGGAGGTAATGAAAATCGCCTCCAAACTTGAGTTCATGGTTGCCCGCGACAAACGTCATGTTGTCCACGAACTGGAATCGCCTTTCCTTGCGCGTCGAAGGCAGAAAGAAATCGCGGCCGAGAGAAGCCACTCCGTTGATGGTGATTTCCGGACCAAGCGGATCGGCAGCCAGCGTGTTGTAATCGCGATTCGCGAACTGAAAACGAAACTCGTTCACCAGAATGGAACTGAAGAAGTGCGTATCGCCGAATACGGCGGCGTAGTCCTGAATCTGATAATTCGCCCCTCGCGATGGTCCCTTCAGGCCGCCGAACGCGCCCCCCACCGTATCGATGTCGGTGAAACTGAGCCGACCGAACATTTGATTGGAGGCCGACAGCGTGTGATCGAGCCGCAGTGACGCCGTATTGTCGTTGTTGCGAAACGGAAACACGCCGCTGTTGGACTGCAACAACTTCACAGTGTTCGGAAACGTCTGCGCCGTCGTCGTAAGCGCCGCGCCCAGCATGCCGCCAAGCGTGCGCAACGGAACACTCGGACTGGCTCCGAGCGCCGTGATCAAAGTGCGCTGCGAAGCCGTCGGTTGAAAGAACCGGTCGTTTTCGAGGAAGCTGACGAAGCTCGACTCCCGCTGCCGCAATCCTTCATACGACAGAAACATGAAAGTCTTGTCGGCCTTGACCGGACCGCCCAGCGTAAACCCCGCCTGAAGACGCGAAAACGGCGGGTCGGTCGGCGCTCCAAGCGGTCCGAATGCGAAAGGATTCCGGGCATCCAGCGCCTGGTCGCGCAGGAAGGCGAACACATTTCCATTCCAGGTGTTCGTCCCGGACTTCGAAACAATATTGATCAAGCCGCCTGAGGCGCGGCCGAACTCCGCCGAATAATTCGATCGATTGATCTGGAACTCCTGAACCGCCTCCTGGCTGATGGTGGATCGAACGGCGGCAACGGCGTTGTCGTTGTTGTCGACGCCATCGATGCTCACGCTGTTCGACCGGCCGTTCTGGCCGAGAAAGGAAAGCCCGGAAGTCGGCGTCTGGGGCAGCGTGAAACTGACGAGCGCCTTGGCATCCGTTACGCCGGGGGTCAGAAGCGAGAAGTCGAGGAAGTTGCGTTTGTTGATGGGAAGGTTGTCGATCCGGTCTTCCGTGATCGTGTCGGACTGCTGCGTCCGCTCCAATTCGAGTACCGGCGCCGATTCCTGGACGAGGATTTCCTGCTGAATGGCAGCAGGCTGCATCTGAGGATCGATCACGACGCTCTGGCCCACTGTCACCTGGACCGGGCGGCGCGTGTACGTCGCAAAGCCGGTTGCCTGCACTCTAACTTCGTATGTACCGGGCGGCAGGACCAGGAACCAGAAATTTCCGAGCGCATCGGTTGCCCCCACACGCTCGACGCCGGTCTCGATATTCGTCACCGTGACGTTCGAGCCGGCCATTACCGCGCCGGTCGGGTCTGTGACCGTGCCCTTGATGTCGCCGGAAGACATCTGCGCCTGAGAAAAGACGTTCACCGCCAAAGCCAACATCAACACGAAAGTCATGATCGAACGGTTCATATATTCCCCTCTTGTAACGCCGCCCACCGGCCAAGCCTTAGGACGCCGTCTGATTCAAAGACGCATTGATATCGGCCAGCACCGCCGGATTCTCGGCGGCAATCGTCCGGATCGCGCAGTTGAATTCCAGGACCAGGCTGGCGCCCGTCGCGCGCCGGCGCGTCACCATGGCCCGGCAATCCGAAGTAAAGCTGTCCGGAGGCGTCAACCGAGATGTCGTTCCGCCTGTGGCCGCGCCGAGAGCATCACTCGAGCCCAGCCATGCAATAACAACAGACGGCCGCAGGAACTCCGCCATTTCGACCTGATTCGCAACGGGACCGCGGTTTGGAACCACCAGGCTCGGTATGCCAAGCACGATGCCGAGCGGAGAATCGATATTGAGAACATGTGGAGCCGGTCCCTGAGCCAGCGCCGGCGCTACCGGCAGGGCCAGGACCACGATCAGGCTGAGCCGCAACAGCATACAGACCGATTTTCGAAACCCCATTACACCCCCACACACAGTCGCATCGCCACTAGGTAACCAGTGCGTTGTACTCCGAAACCAGGGCTTCCAGGTGGGATTCTTCATCTCTGGCAATTTCCATGAAGATTTTCCGGCCACCGGCTTCAGGAAGCTGCCTGGCAAAATCCTTGAAGAACCGCTGTGAACGCCGCTCGAGATCCATGGCGATGTTCAGCGCCTCGACGTCGGTCGTCTTGTCGGTGACATCGATCTTCAGGAGCGCTTTCTGCGGAAACACTTCCTCTGCGATTTTACGGCTCACGGGAAGCCGTGCCGGCTCCCGCTTGAGCCATTCATTGTCTTCGATCAGCGACCGGTATTCCTGCTGCAGGCGCCGCAGGTGATCCGACTCCTCGGCGGCCAGCCTCTGAAACATCAGGCGTCCGCGGCCGTTCTTCGTCTTCTTTGATGCATTGCTGTAGAACGTGTATCCGCGCCGTTCGATGGAGAGCGTCAGTTCGAGCGCGTCGCGCGTAATCGTCTTCTGAAGCCTCTGGCGCTCGCTGATACCCATGGATTTCTGTTCCTTACGCACGCAACTCCTGCATAGACCAAACACGGCGTACCGGCTGAACCGCTCCTCAAATTTCTGCTCGCCCGTGACCTGCAAAATCAGTTTCTCAATCTTCCTGGAGGGAAACTCGACCGTGCTTCCGCAGCTATTGCAGATGAAATGAAGATGGTTCGGCTGATTGACGAGCGGCTCGTACCGGGTCATTCCATGGACTTTGGACTGGCGTATAAAACCGGAGGCCAGCAGAATCTTCAGCGTGCGGTATATCGTCGCAATCCCAATACGGTGCCCTTTGCCCAGAAGCAGGTCGCGCATCTCTTCCACCGAGGGATGCCCCTTCGCGGCAAGAAGAGCACTCCAGATCAAGGCCCTCTGGGAGGTCCTCTTCAGTTTCTTCTCGGTAAGAATCTCTTGAAACTCTTTTCGCCGCTTCATGCGGTCACGATTATAATGGTGAAACTTGGTTCTAACGAAAGGGATATCCGAATGAATAAACTCGCGCTAGCGATACTTACGGCCCTGACGATCGGTATTCTCGCAGCCGGTTGCTCGGAGAACTCCGGACCTCCGGTAGATGACGAAGGGCAAGCCGTACAAGAGGAACTGAAGCCGGCGCCCGAGTTCGATCTCGCGAATCTGGATGGCACAATGTTGAACTCTGCCAATCTCAAGGGCAAAGTCATCGTGGTGGATTTCTGGGCAACCTGGTGCGCGCCCTGTCTCTCTGAGATTCCCAACTACAACGCCCTGCAGGAAAAGTTCGGTCAGGACGTTGTCTTCCTCGGCGTGACGCTGGAGTCGGGATCGATGGAAAGCGTGATATCCGAGGTCAAGGAACTGAACATCAAGTATCCCCTTGTGATGGGCAACGACGAAGTGGTCCAGGGTTTTGGAGGGGTCATCGGCTATCCAACCACGTTCATGGTTTCCAAAGACTGGAAGATCTACCAGAGATATCTCGGCGTGAAGGCAAACAAGAAGGAACTGCTCGATAAGGATATCCAGCTTCTGCTCGCGCAGGCGGACTAGCCTCAATACATTCTGGCCATGAAACAGATCTCAGCTCAGGACCTTAAAGCAAGGTTATCTGCGGCGATTTCTGAAGCCGAATCCGGAAACACGGTGGAAAGAAGATCTCATATTTGAGCGCTCTTTTGGAGGACAGGGGGGCCGTTGACGTCGGCCCCTGAAAAAGATCCGCAGCCGCGCTAAATCGGCATATTCAGCGCGAAGAGCAGGAACTTCGAGAAGAACTCACCAAACAACACCGCCACTACAGCCAGGTACAGCAGGCCCGTTGCGGCCTGCGTATGGCGAAGCCGGATCGTACTCCAGATCATTCCCGCCAGCACCACCGGCAGAACAACACCAAAGATCAGCCTCGGCCAGAAAAACAGCGCCTGCCGGACCATCAACTCGGAAACGATGGCGGACAGCGGAATGGTGCGTTCGATCTGCAGAAAGACCAGCGAGGCCACGATCGTAACGATCCGGATGCCGATGGCAGCCATATGCACCTTTGTCAGCAACGCCAGGTGTTCGATCGAGAGGCCCGGAATCACGAGATACCAGTGGCCGAATACCATCGTGAGCATTACCGAACCCAGGAGCAACGTCGCGGCAAGGTGGTTCACCAGCAGTATCCAGTTCTCCCAGCCTCCAATCGTCAGCAGGCGCGTAAACGCCAGAGAATCGCTTGTAATCGAGATCAGGCCGGCGGCAGTCGCGGCGATGAGCACCCAGAAGGCGGCCCGGAATTTGCCGGCATCGACCACACGGTTATAAGCGGCCGTGAGCAGAGCCGACACCGCGAGGGCAATCACGGGAATCTGTCCGTTCCGCACCGGCGACGGAAACAGGAAATCAAAACCGAGAACCACGGCCATAAGGATTGCGGCCGTCAGGCTCGCAAATTTGAAAAAACTGTTCCCAATCGCGCGCGGCGAGATAAACAGCAGCGTGAAGAGCATGCCGACGCCGAGTTGCGAGAATAAGAAGAAGAAGGTTGAAGAGATCATTAATTTCCTATGCCCAACGCGTTTTACCCTCATCCGGGCCTTCGGGCCACCTTAACTTGATGGCTGCGCCCTATCGGGCTTGCATTCGCAGCCGCTCATTCTCCCGGAGGAAGAAGGACATAACGGTGGTTTGTCCCTCTCCCTCCGGGAGAGGGTGCCGCGAAGCGGCGGGTGATGGCCGATGGGAATCACATACCGATCGCCTCAACCGCGGCCTGCTTGACCCGGTCGCGGCGATCCCAGACATTTCTATCGATCAAGACGAAGAACTTCCACAACGCCTTGTGTTTATCCTTCAATATCCGAATTTCATCGTTATTGCTGCCGGACAAGGGCATGAGCCGGCCACCCTCCCATCGAACCAGGACATCCGCCTCCGGTAACGACATCCCCAGCGACGGACAATAAATAATAATCTCGTGCGGTTCGATTCCTGCCGCCGCCGCAATCCGGCCTTCGACCATCTCGCGATGCGCTGCGTCGTAATGAAACCGCTGGACGATCTCTTCCCGCCGCGATTCGCCGATGTCGACCGTGAGGACGTGACTTGCGCGGTACAGATGCCGGGCCTCAAACCTGTCCAACAGATGGCGGACTGCGGGGTTGTTCGAATATCTTTCGCGCAGCACCCAGATGAGAGTGTCGTCCTTCAGCTTACGCAGTTCCCGCGGTTCGAAGCCATCGCGGAGGGCGTGCTCGACCGCTTTCGACATCATCGCGCCGGAAGAAATTTTCGTATGATGAAAGTAGACGCGCTCGGAAAGCGTGTACCGAATGCGCAGCAGATTGATCAACTCCGACAGCGCATCACGCCGCAGCATGCCGTGCTTTTCGAGATTCATGACAAGCCGGCCGTCCTCAACCGTGAAGGCCTCGAAAACGCGCTGGTCGTAATACTGCGAAAAACCGCAGAAGTAGGTGTCTCGGCGGAGGTAGTCCAACAGGTCGGCGCTGATTGCCCCGCCCGCAATGTCCGACTGGAACCCGGCGCCGCCGCTGAGAATGCGGATCACTTCTTCCTGTATTCCGGCTCGTTTCAGGACGCTTCCCACCGCCGACTCGCGAAGAAAGAAATCGGCGCGGGCCTGGTCTTTGTCGTGGCGTGGAAGCACGCGCCGCTCGTCTTCCAGAGTGTGGCCGAACGGTATGTGCGTAATGTCATGAAGGAGCGCCGCGGCGCGAATGATTTCCTCGTCGCCGCTGGAGATCGTGACGGCGCGATGGTTGCGAATGGCCTCGATCATCCGATGCGCCATCCAGGAGGTTCCGATCGAGTGCTCGAAACGGGTGTGAACGGCCGATGGAAACACGAGGTAGGCGGTGCCAAGCTGCCGAATTCCACGCAACCGCTGAAACTCAGCCGTGTCGATGAGTTCGATCTCGAGGGCGCCCAGTTGGATGTCGCCGTGTACCGCGTCGCGTAGAAGCTTTCCAGGCATTAGGCGATTAGCCTAACGTATACGGAGTAAAATCGAAACGAGGATGCCGATGGAAACTTTTCCGCACACTTTTTATGACATTGAGATCCAGCCGGACCCGGCCGGCTCGGCCGGCCCTGCTGGCTCGAACGGCGCCCCCGTTCACCTGGTCAAGATCCTGGCGATCGATGGCCGCCGATTTACGTACAAACTGCACGGTCTTCTGGACGAAGATGCGGTCACTTACATCAAGAGCGTAATCGATGCCGCCGTTTTCGGAGACATGATCATCGAGCGAACCGCCGATGGTTTCGAGATTCGCGAGTCCGCCGTCCGCCTGCTGAAGCACTCGTAAGGCCTTGAACCGGCGACAACCCGTCTGTTAGGATCAGGACTCGATCTTCTTGGGAGGTCGTCCAACGGTAGGACCGCAGACTCTGGATCTGCTTATCGGGGTTCGAATCCCTGCCTCCCAGTTCAAATTAGTGGATTTGACTGCTAAACGCTGCCGATGAGTTGCCTATTTGTTGCCCACCCGCCGCCTGTAACTCGGCGGCCTCTAGCCGCTGAACATCAATGACACACTGCGTTCATGAGTCACTTTCGAATCAAACCCTCTGATGGCCGAATAATGTGCGGTCCAGGAACTCTCGACGAAGCGTCCCAATCAATCGCTCCACAAACGGATGCGATAGCGGGACATAAGGCACCGTCTTGATTTCCTTCACTTCGAGGACACGCAGATTGGCCTGCCACTGATGAAAACGGTACAGCGGATAATGGTCGGAACTGCAATCCGCAGACGAGCTGTTCCGGGCGGAGAGGATTCTGAGCAGTCGCGGGCTTTAGCGCAATGCTGCTTATCTGAAGACCACCAGGTTCGTGAGACAGCCGACATCAATCGACTGGCTCTGTACACCTCTGCTGGTCGTCGTGATCGTGAGTGTGTAAACGCCTCGTGGCACGCTGGGCACTACGACCGTACTTAGACTGGGCACTACCCAAGTTCCAATTCTCTGAATGTTCAACGATGTCATGACGCCATAACTGGAGGCCACTGTGATCGTAACCGGTGCATTCGTACAGATGGGAGGCGGAGGTGGCGATACAGATCCGTAATACGCCTTGACCCTCTTAGCACTATCTATAAGGACGTCGCACGTTCGCTTGGTCCCAGAACAAGCTTCAGACCACCCAGCAAATACTGTGCTCACGGACGGCGTCGCGGTTAGAGTCACCAGAGTACCGGCTGGAAATTGAGCGTCACAAATACTGGGACAAGCAATGCCTGAGGGCTCGGACCTTACTGTGAGGCTTCCTCCGCCCGAGTAAATCCTATCTACATGAAGGTTGAAGTATTGCGGAGCAAAATTGGCCGTTATCGTTGTATCGGCACTCATAGTTACAACGCACGTCCGAGGGGCAGCAGGAGCACCGCCCATAGTTGGCCCTCCTTCTCCTCCACTCGTATTGCAACGCCCCGACCAACCTCTGAACACAGAACCTGTATCTGTGGCAGACGTCAATGTAACCTGACTACCGAGTGCAAAAGTCGCTGAGCAAGTGCTGCCACAAATAATACCCGATGGACTGGAAGTGACAGTGCCGCTGCCCGTTGCGGACTTGGCTACAGTCAGACTTCGAGACTCGGTAACCTGAACCGGCGAGAAAGTCGCCGTTACAGTCTTGCTGGCATCCATCGTAACTGAGCAGATGCCAGTACTGGTGCATGCCCCCGACCAGCCGAGAAATGCGGATCCTGCGGCTGGGGTTGCTGCGAGCGTTACTGGAGTTCCCGTCGCATACTCGGCCGCGCAGGTTTCGCCGCAGTTGATGCCGGATGGGCTGGACACGACAGAGCCGGCGCCCGTACCGGTTTTCGTTACCGTCAGGCGAGAGAGAGAGCCGGAGTTCGTAACAGTAAAGGTTGCGCTCGATGAAGACATCGTGCCGTTATATTCAACTGTGCCCGTAAATGTGTATGTTCCTGCGGGAGCGTCGAACGGAATAGTCGACGACGTGAAACGGTCTGTTGATCCCGCGTTTAAATTACCGGTCACACTAAAATTCAACGGTGCAAAGCCGGAAGGCCCCATTGCCAGATAGCGCCGGGTGACGTTGACCGTTCCCCCGATTGTGTTGTTAATGCGAAGGATATACGTGATGGCATCCCCCGGCCGGAACGATGTCTGGAGAACCTGGATCGCGTCGGCCGTAAGTGCTGAACTCATCGTCACGGGACCGCTTCCGGCGGAGCCGGGCGGAGCGAATCCGACACCTTCAAGGAGAGTGCCCGGCACATTGGCGTAGACGAGACCGCTTCGTAAAAAGAACAGTTCAATTCCGGCTATTGGAACGGCATTGGTTGTTCGTAGGAAGACAAAGCCGCTATTAACAGTCCTTGTCTGTGGGATCACGTCGCCAAGCATGAATGCGCGTTTGCTTCCCGCCGCCAAAGTAAACCTGGCGGCCGGAGCTTGTTCTGGTCCCGCGATGAGGCTGCCGGACGGGTCGAAGGCATACACTTCCACTTGCGCGTCTTCCGAGGTTGAAGAGTTGACGACCGCGATTCCGGTCCACCACGGCCAGGCGTCGGCAATGTGCCCAAAGACCAGACCGGTGTCGGTATCGGACTGTCCCGCAACGACCGTTGTACCGCCAGCGGCGGTTTCCGTGTAAGCTGCCCAACCGGTGACATAGTCCTCGGCGGTTCGGACCCTAATCCATCCATCCACAGACGCGACGCCAAATAACTCGCTGACGGTAGAGCGAAGGATCCCAAACGCCGGAAGTGTTCTTTCGACGGATCTGGCCGGCCCGGCGCTAGGCGTTAACGTGATGGTCAGCGTCTTCGCCGTGGCGCGTGGATTCGCAACTGTCAGCAGCGTTCTATACACGGCTGCGCCGACGGGTCCATCGACAACGTGTGGAAACGTGAGGCTTTCATAATTATCGGAACTGGCATTGGTAACGGTATTGTCGCCGGCAGAGGACGTAACGGTGGTACCGACAAGTTTTGCGTCGGCGGTGCTGGAGTTCACCGAAATCCAGTAAGGCGCTGTATCGAACGTACCGGCCGTGTCTGGGAACAGAGATGCCACGCCACGTTGAAACAGTCCTCCCGCGGGAACCCGGAACGGAACACTGATGACCGTTGTCCCGGCCGCATTGATGAGATTCAGATCTCCACTGACCGTGCTTGAACCTACGTTGACAAAGCTGATTTCAGAACCATTCAAAATGAAGGTGAAACTCGGATAAGGAGCCGCAGCGGTCGAAGCCAACAGCGGCGCGCCATCGGTTGATAGGACCCAGTCGCCGCCCATCCAAAACCCTGAAATCAGATCACTGCCCGTATCTACAACCACATATCCCGGTGTAGTAACCCCGGAAAAGAGTTGGCTCAGAAGAAAAGAAACCTGTCCTTTCGGTCCGATTGTGCGCTGGACGGTTGAAATGGTGGCCCCTTCAGCGGATTGCAAGCGAAAGGTAAGGGGAACCGTCGTTGCGCTCGGATTTACCAATGCGACCCCTACAAATCCCATTTCGGCTGGCTCAAACCGCCGGGGAAGATATAGCGAGGGCTTCGCTGCCGAAGGCCCGCTGGAGTAAGAGACGGTTATCGAACGGGTAGTCACGTTTCTATTCGAACTACCGTCGGTGGCCGCCACAGTTATGGTGTTCGATCCTGGTACAAGACTGAGCGAACGGCTCCAATTCGCCGTTCCCGATCCCGTTGCCGTGTCGCCGCCAGCGCGCTCACCGTTCACGGTTACGGACAAAATGCCGGCGCCTCCGCGGTCGGAGTCGGTGGCCGTTCCATAAACCGTGATCGCGTTTGTCGAAAAGCTTTGACCCTCAACAGGACTTGCGATTGTGAGCAGCGGCCCTAAGGTGTCGGTAGCCTCTGCCGAAAAATTGGCGGTTACGGTCTTGTCGGCGTCGAGTGTCACGACGCATGTTCCGGTTCCCGTACATGCACCCGACCATCCAGCGAAGGTAGACTGACTGGCCGCTGTCGCCGTCAACGTGATCTGAGTGCCCTCCGTAACGGACACCGAGCACGTGTTGCCACAATCGATACCAGACGGCGAAGACGTGACGGTTCCGCTACCACTGCCACTCTTAGTAATTTGAAGGGTGAACGTCCGCGGCACGACCGAAACACTGTTGGTGTCCTGGAGCACGAGGACGGTGTTCCCCGAGGTGACGTAGACGCGCCCATTCGACGTGTCGGCGGCCACCCACCCCGCCGACGACACGCTCACCGTGTCCGACACGGTGTTCGTTACGCCGTCGATGACCTTCAGGCCCGCCGGG
>CAMBFR010000095.1 GCA_945865815.1 Candidatus Sulfopaludibacter sp. SbA3 | reverse complement strand
GGCCCCTGTTTTTCGATGGACGGTAAGGGGTTCGAACCCTCGGCCTCGGCGTTGCGAACGCCGCGCTCTCCCAACTGAGCTAACCGCCCTCAAACCAATTTTTATTAGAGCATCCGGCTGGCGTGAGTGTCAATTGCCCGCAGCTCGTTTGCCCGCCCACAATTTCTTTCACCCGCCGCAGGAGCGCCATACAATAGCGCTCCTATGCGTCGAATACTGCTGCTCTGCCTGTTGCTTCCCGTGTCTGGTTTCGGCCAGACCAAACGATTCGGTGACGATCTCTCCACGATTCATGCCGCGCGGGACCGCACGTACGATGTGCAGCACTATGCGCTGAACATCACGCTGGATCATCCGCAGAAGAAAATAGCGGGAGACGTGACCATTACGCTCCAACCCATCAATAACGGCCTTTCGCAGGTTGTTCTCGACAGCGCGGAGTTACAGATTCAATCCGTCGATGTGAATGGCCGGAGCGTGGACTTCGCTCTCCGGGGTGAGAAGCTCAGCGTCGAACTGGGACGGCCGTACAACTCCAATGAAACCATTACGGTGAAAGTCCGGTATGAAGGGAAACCACGCAAAGGTTTGTTCTGGGTCGGAGGCGATCCCGCATACCCGGATAAACCCGCGCAGATCTGGTCGCAGGGTGAGGACGAAGACTCGCACTACTGGTTTCCTTCCTACGACTATCCAAATGAAAAGGCGACCAGCGAAACCAGCATCACCGTGAGTAAACCGTTCATGGCGATCAGCAACGGCAGGCTCTCAGGCGTTACAGATGGGGGCTCGACGCGAACATTTCATTGGAAAATGGACAAGCCACACTCCGCCTATCTGACCTCAATTGCGGTGGGCGATCTCGAGGAATACAAGCAGCAGGTGGATGACGTTTCTGTCGAATATTACGTTCCGAAAGGAACCGGGCGCGATAAGACGTTCCGATCCTTTGGCCGAACGCCCGACATGCTCCGCTTTTTTGAAGACAAAATAGGCATCGAGTATCCGTATGAAAAATATGCCCAGGTGGCAGTCGTGGACTTCCTGTTCGGCGGAATGGAAAACATCACGGCCACCACGCAGGCGGCGCTGACACTTCACGACGAGCGCGCAAACCAGGACTACAAGAGCGAAGGCCTGGTCGCCCATGAACTGGCTCACCAATGGTGGGGCGACCTTGTGACTTGCGCCGATTGGTCTCACATCTGGCTCAATGAGGGATTTGCTACTTACTTTGAAGCGCTCTACACGCGGCAATGGCTCGGCGAAGACGAATTTCGCTACGAAATGTACAAGAACGCGGAAAGCTACTTCACCGAGGACACCGAGAAGTATCGTCGCCCAATAGTCTCGAAGCTTTATACCGAACCATTCGACCTCTTCGACACGCATACATATGAGAAAGGCAGCCTCGTTCTGAGGATGATTCACCGCATCCTCGGCGACGAGCAGTTTTTCAAAGCCCTCCGGCATTACGGCGAGAAGTTCAGAGACAAGAACGTTCAGACTGACGATTTGCGGCAGGCCATCTTCGAGGCCACGGGCCAGAATCTGGAAGGGTTCTTTGATGACTGGCTGTACCACGGCGGACATCCGGAGTACGACGTCGCATGGACATGGGAGAACAACAACGTTGCGCGAGTAACCGTCCGTCAGAAACAGAAAATCGACGATCTGACCCGGCTATTCAACGTACCCGTCGCAATCGATTTCACGCTGCCGGGCGGAAATACTCAAACGTTCACTATGCAGATCGACAAGGCCGATCAAACGCTTTTCTTCCCTCTTCCGGCACGGCCGTTAATGGTTCGATTCGATCCCGGCAACTACATTCTGAAAAAGATTGATTTTCCGAAAGACAAGGTGGAATTGCTTTACCAGGCAACGAATGATTCGGACGTTATCGGCCGCATCCGCGCCGTTAACGATCTCGCAAAGCTGACCGGTGACGAGAGCGTGTTGAATGCACTTATAGCCATACTGAAGAGTGGCGCGTTCCATGGTGTCCGCGCAGCCGCGGCAACAGCGCTGGGCAAGCTGAAGGGTGACGTTTCGCGTGATGCTCTGATCCAGGCAACGACCGATGCGAACTCGCGTGTAAGGCTTGAAGCTGTCACTGCCCTGGGCCAATTCCAAAACGACCAGCAGGCGCTCGCCGCCATCGTTCGCGTATTGCAGTCCGATACCAGCTACGCCGCTCAGGCGCGGGCGGCGAAATCCGTCCAAACCGCCCGGCATGACAAGGCTTTTGAAGTTCTCACCGCGGCGCTTGCCACCGACTCCCACAGAGACGTCGTCCGGCGTAACGCGCTTTCGGCCCTTGCCGAATTGAACGTCGACGATCAGGTCCGGCCGATCGTTCTGGAGTGGACCGCCTACGGCAGAAATGTCGCTACGCGGCAAACCGCCATTTCCCTGCTGCCCAAAGTTGCGGACGGCGCGGAAGACAGCGTTATCGAACGTTTGATCGAACTTACAAAGGATCCATGGATCTTCTCTCGCGACGCGGCCATCGAAGCGCTCGGCGAGATGAAGGCTACGGAGGCGATCGACGAACTCGAGACCAACGCCCAAAGCGAGGCCAGCGGCAGCCTTCGGAAGGCTGCACGGGAAGCGATCGCCAAGATCCGCGCTCCGGCGACTCCACCGTCAGCCGAAATCCAGACTGAACTGGATCGCCTGAAACGCGAGAATCAGGACCTCAAGGGACGTCTGGACAGACTCGAGCAGCAACTTGCGGGCGCCAGGCGGTAGCAGTCTCGAACTCCGGAGCGGATACTCCTGATCCGGACGCCTGCTAATACACAAGCGGTTCGGCGTCGAGAAATTCGATAATCTCCTGTTTGCGGTCCGCGAAAACAGGTGGAACTTGCAGTGATTGCCCCAGTTGTTCGTAGGTTTCGTCGATCAGCATCCCCTCGGGCTTCGATACGGTCGCTTCAAACATGGCGCCGCTCGGCGTGCGCGTGTAAATGGAAAGGAAGTAACCACGATCCTTGCGGTCGGAAACGTCCGTAAAGCCGAGACCTTCAAGGTTCACCTTCACAGCATCCTGAACATCAAGATCCGCAACCTGGAAGGCGCAATGGTGAATGATTCCCTCACCAAACGTCCAGCTCGCCTGCTGCAGATTCGGCTCATGAAGAATGTCAACGATCTTGCCGGGGCCGCCGTCTCCAAAAACGTATCGCGTATGCTTCCTGTCAGTCATGGTGCGGCGGGCGCTCCAGGCCAGGTGCATGAATTCATCCATGGCCTCCATTTCACGCGCGCTGACGGTGATTCCATGGACGCCGCGAACCGTCATGTCTGCCGGAACCTGACCATTGGAGTATCCCTTGCGAGTATCGTCGGCGATGCCGACCAGTTCGTAATCGATTCCGCAGGGATGCTGGAACTGCAGGATCCGCTCACCGAACCTCTCGGCCGTCTTGACAGCGATTCCGTGAGCGGTCAGCCGGTCTTTCCAGTAAGTCAGTGAGGATACCGGCGCCGATAGTTGAAGTACCGTCACTTGCCCTGTCCCCTTCCTTCCTTTCCGGCCGGACTGGCGCATCGGGAAGCAAGTAACCAAAGTGCTTTCGTCGCCAAGATCGTTGCCGTAATAGAAATGACGAATGGGAAAGGTGCCATCATAGAGTGCTGTCTTTTTTACGTTTTTGAACGACAGCAGCTTTGTATGGAAGTCGTAGTCTTCCTGAGCCCCGCCAACGCACAGCGTGATGTGGTGGTGTCGTTGAATCGTGGGTGATTTTTCTGCCATAGCTCCTCCTGGTGCCTTACGTAGCCCGGGGACAGACGCATGAATTACGTAATTTATACGCCTGTCCCCGAATTATCCGGTACCCGTATCCCTTCAGTTAATCGTGAAGCGCAGCCCTCCCGCTACCGAGCGCGGCAAGCCTCCATACCCTAGCGCGCTCTCGTAATACCTGTTCGCCAGGTTATCCACCCGGGCGTATAGCGAAAAATCCTCCAGCACCTGATACTCGCCACCCAATCCCATCAGCGTGTACGCCGGGTTGAAGGTTATGGTCACGGGCCGGCCACGCGGGAACTGGACAGACGGCAGAGTCACGAGCGAGACAAACGCCGAGTCGTGCCGGGCGCCCACATATCGGGCATCGAAGTTCAGCCGCACGCGTCCCCGTTGATACATGATCCGCCCATTTCCGGAATGCCTGGGCCGGCGCAGCAATGGTTGACCGGGCTGAAACTGGTCGCTCGTGCTTACCGTGGCAGTGACTTCCGTGTCGACAAATGCATACCCTGCTTTCGCGGTGACACCGAAGACCGGCCTCTGCATTGCCAGATCCACTTCCCATCCATTCGCCTTCGATCCCTCGATGTTTATGAAGTCCGGACGGCCGTCGAGTCCCGGGCCCGACGAGCGAAACGCAACTTGGTCGATGTACTTGTTGTCGAAATAAATGATGCGGCCCAGCCACCGCTGGCCTGCAAAGGTCAGTTCCACTCCGCCATCGAGTGTTCGCGCGCGTTCCGGACGGAGGTTGCGGTTACCATCGGAAAAGGCGGAGTCATAGAGCTCGCCGAACTGCGGGTTCTTGATTCCCTTTCCTGCGTTGAAAATGACCTTCACTGACGAAACCGGGCCTGTCCGGAAGGGCAAGAGGAATCCTCCCAGCGAGACCTTTGGGCTGGAGTTCGTACCGAAGCGAGTATTGTCGTCAACGCGCGCGCCGGCCCCGGCAAACCATCGCCGGCCAAAGTTGAACTGCTGCTGGATGAAGTACGCATGGTTCTGGACGAGAAAGGCGGCATTCAACGGATCCGTTTCCCGCTCGTACTCATAGCCGCCGCTCAGCATGTGCGATCCCGCCCATGCGACGTCCGCCTGGTACTTCAATGCCGGCCGCCGGAATTTTGTGTTGCTGGAAAACGGGAAATCGCTCTGGGCGAATGCCGTGCTTGCAAGGAACTGGCCCGGCCGAAGAAGTTCGCGGCCCGCGGAGATCTGGTCAAAGGAGGCCCGGTTGATGAGCCGTACCAGGCGCGGGCTTTGCGGAAACCGTGCGCCCGGTGTCCCTTCAAGAACCGTATACACGTTGTACGCGGGGTCGGCCACGAGGTCGGACGTATTGCTCCTGCCGCCGTAGTACGCTGCGGACGCCGAGTGGTTCACGCGCGAACCGAGCTGCTGATTGAAGCGGACATGGAGCGTGAGATCGCGGGTGTCATACCGCGTTCCCGTATCGCGCGCCCCATAGGCGACCTGGCCGATGCTGCGCCCGCGGGCATTGCTGTAGCGTATGCCGCTTCGCAGTGTCGTTCGAGCGCCCCAGGCCGTCCCGACGGCGCCATCGACCACCGTCTGGTCGTACCGGTCGCGCTCCGGGAGCAGGTCTTCAAAAGCTCCGTCTGTTCCGCGATGATCCACACCGAGGCTGTAATCGAATCGCCGGCGTAGTCCCCCGCCGATACGCATGTTGCCGCGCCAGGTATTGAACGTGCCGCCCTCCAGCCCGCCCGTAACTCGAATCGGCGCACTCGGCTCAGGGCGTTTGGTGAAAATCTGCACCACCGCGCCAATCGCGTCCGAGCCGTACATTGCTGACTGCGCGCCGCGAACGACCTCGACTCGTTCGATTTCGGATGCCGAAATCCGGCCGAAATCGAACGTGCCTCCGGTTCGATTCATCCGCACGCCGTCCAGCAGTACCAGGTTGTAATCCGATTCTCCGCCGCGGGAAAACAAGGACGTAACCGATCCTTCCCTGCCGCTGCTCTCGACGTTCATACCCGGGACTGCGCGAATGACATCGGCCACGGAATGGCTGCCCGACGCGGCAATATCTTCCGCGGTGAAAATGGCGACCGACTCGGTAACACTGACAAGCCGCTCGGGCGTCCGCGATGCCGTAACCACGATGGTGTCGACAATCGGAGCTATTCGCAGTGTGATGTTTGTGACGGCCAGAGATTCGCTGTCCAGTCTCACTATCTCTTCAGCAAACCCATCGCGGCGTACGCGCAGTTCATATTGGGAGCCGGCAGGAAGGTCCAGACTATAGCGGCCTTCCGGGCCTGTAGTGGTGGTGGTCGCAGAGCGCCCACCTGACAACACTTCAAGCACTTCAACGGTTACGCCCGGTAGAACCGCTCCGGAGGAGTCCGTCACCGTTCCGGAAACGGTGGCGCGCTGTGCAAACAGGGATTGGGTGGAAAAGAGACAAACTAAAGAAATCAGGACGTGGCAACGCCACGCAGGACGCGTAGTGGTCATGGTATTCCTTCCCTCGAAGGTTATTCCTCCGTGAGGTGTCCTGACTTGACGACTGAGCAGTTAAGAGCGCCTTCCCACCATTAAGGCAGTGGCTTGAAGAGGAGGTGTCGTCTCACAGTTGCGGGGCAGCAGCGGATTCGAACCGCTTTCCCTCGTCGGAGTACTGTTGAATTGTCGGTGAGAATACTACCACAGGCATGTGCGGCTCAGTCCACCGTGGAAACGATCGGCGCGGGGTCGAGCAACGGATACCCTTCCGAACGCGCGACGTACGTGGCGGCAGTGAGGTCACCGGTGACGTTCACAGTGGTGCGGCACATGTCGAGAATGCGATCGACGCCCAGAATCAGGGCAATCAGGGAAGGGTTAACCCCAATCGTGGCCAGGACCACGATAATGAATGGAATCGAGCCGGCCGGAACACCCGCCGTGCCGATGCCACCCAGAATTGCGAGATATGCAACCAGGACCTGCTGCCCCAGCGTGAGGTCCACTCCCGCCAACTGCGCCAGGAACAGCACCGTCACTCCTTCGTAAAGAGCGGTTCCATTTTGATTCGCCGTGGCGCCGACGGTAAGCACGAACGCGTTGATCTCTCGAGGGACCCCGAGGTTCTCTTCCGAAACCCGCAGAGCTGTAGGGAGAGTCGCATTCGATGAGGAAGTCGAGAAGGCCGTCAGCATAACCGTCCGAATCCTGCGGAAGAATTCCAGCGGGGCAATTCTCGAAAGAAAAACCAGCGAAAGCGAATACACGCCGACCATGTGGAGCGTCAATCCCAGCAGGACCGTGACGACGAACCATCCGAGCGCAACCAGCAGGTCAAAGCCGAAACGCGCTGTTGTCGTGAACAACAAACAGGCAACGGCGATCGGAGCGATCTTCATGATCACCTCGATAATCCTCGCAGATACCTTGAATAGCGCTTCGAGCGCGGACACCAGCGGCGCGGTGACTTGCGGCGGGAGAAGCGTGATGCCGACCGCAAGAACGACTGCGAAGAACATGAGATGCAGCACGTTGGGCGTTTCGCCGGCCACCGCCGCGATTGGATTAGAGGGAACCAGCGTGCGCACGGTCTGCATCAGAGGGGACGCCTGAGACTGGGCCGGCGCGGCAGCCTGAACCCGGCGGCCTGCATCCTCGCCATACCGCGCGACCAGCGCGTCGGCCGTTGCGGGGTCGATCCGTTCACCGGGACGAATCAGGTTGGCCAGCCCGATGCCGATCACAACCGAGATCGCGGAGATCACAATGGTGTAGGCAATGCACTTCAACCCGATCCGGCCAAGCCGCCGCACATCCCCGACACCGGCAACGCCGATTACCAGGGATGAAAACACCAGCGGAACCACCATCATCAGAAGCAGCCGCAGAAACAATTCGCCCGCGGGTTCGGTAATTTGAAATACGATTCTCTCGACGCGCGGGTCAGCGCCGCCCCAGACGGCGTTTGCAGTAACCCCGGCTGCAGCTCCTATAAGCAGTCCGGCAAGGACACGGGTATGCGACATATGGGGAATATTAGCCGCAAATGACGGATACCATTTCGAATTTCGGATTGCGAATTTCGGATTTGGGAATTAGGTTTCAAGTGGAGGATTTATTTGGACGCTGCACTTATCGAAACGCTGAGGGAATGGATGGATGTCCGGGCAATCATTCAATGGGGCGGAATCATCGGGATTACGGCCATTGTCTTTGTGGAAACCGGGCTGTTCGTCGGCTTTTTTCTTCCTGGAGATTCGCTCCTTGTCACCGCAGGCATACTGGCCGGAGCTGGCCAGCTCGACATTTTCTGGCTGATACTTTTTGCCAGCGCCGCCGCCATCATTGGCGATCAGACCGGCTACGTTATCGGGTACCGCGCAGGGCGGGCGCTGGTGGTGCGATACAGGAAATTCGAAAAGCATCTCGATCGGGCTCATACCTTTTATGAAACATACGGCGCCAAAACGATCGTCCTCGCGCGGTTTGTCCCTATCATCCGCACTTTCGTGCCGGCCGTTGCGGGCGCCGCGCGCATGCACTACGGAACCTTTGTTACATACAACGTCCTGGGCGGCCTGTTCTGGGTGCTAAGCACGACATTGCTGGGCTATACGCTTGGCCGCGTAATTCCGAGCATCGACCGCTACCTGCACCTTGTCATTGGCGTAGTCATATTCATCTCGCTCTTGCCCATCGCGTTTGAATGGTGGAAGCACCGGAGATCAACCCGGTGAAAGCGCTTCTTGCACTTCCCTTGATCGCGGTGTTTCTGGGGACGCAGCAGGATCCGGCCTTCAAACTCGATATCAACGTGGACCTGGTGGAGCTTCACGTCACGGTCACCGACGGCCCTCAACGTTCGGTCGGAGGCCTCAGCAAGGAACATTTCAAGTTGTACGAAAACCGGATACCGCAGGAGATTTCAGTGTTCCGGCAGGAAGACCTTCCCATCAGCCTCGGACTCGTGATCGACAACAGCCGCAGCATCGAATCCCGCAAACAGCGGCTCGACACCGCCGCGGTGACGTTCGTCCGCCAGAGCAATCCGGAGGATGAGAGCTTCATCATTCATTTCGATGATGAAGCCAGGGTTTCAACAGAGTTCACGTCTTCCATTTCGGGCCTTGAAACGACGCTTGCCGGCGTAAAACCATTCGGACAGACCGCGATTTATGATGCGGTCATCCTCGCCGTCGATAAGATGGAATCCGCAAAACATCAGAAAAAAGCGCTGCTGCTGATTACCGATGGAGTCGACAACGTCAGCAAACGCACGCTTGATGAAGCCATTGAAAGCGTTCGCAGGTCGAAAGTGGCTCTTTATACGGTGGGCCTGCTCAGCGTATCCGGCGGGGACAAAGCCGAAACCTCATTAGTCCAGCTTGCAGAGGCGAGCGGTGGCCGTGCCTACTTTCCATCAAACGTCGAGCAGGCGGCAACAATGATCGGCCAGGTCGCGCGCGATCTTCGCGAGCAGTACACCATCGGTTATTTCTCGACGGATCCGAACCGCGACGGCGCATGGCGATCGGTCCGCGTCGAAATAGCCCCACCGCCCGGATTTCCGCAAAAACTTAACGCCAACTACCGTTACGGATACTACGGTCCCGAACAATAGGCAGGAGGGAGAACAGCATTGCGAGAAAAGCGCGAGATGCTTCGGCATACCGTAGCCACGCTTGCTTATCGAGGCGGCAAATCGATTCGCGGCGCGGCCGATCCGGTCGCGAATTTTTCGGCGGGCGGAACCGTCCGCACCCCGCTCGAGATACTCGCGCACATCGGAGACCTGATCGAATGGGCGCTGGCGATGGCAAAGGGTAAAGAATCCTGGATCGAAAGAAAGGGTGTGTCCTGGGAAACGGAGAGCGCCCGGTTCCATGCGTGCCTGAAATCATTCGATGAGTATCTTGCGTCGGACGAAGAGTTGGCGGCGCCGGTGGAGCGGCTTTTCCAGGGGCCGGTCGCGGACGCCCTGACGCACGTGGGTCAGATCGCGTTGTTGCGGCGGCTGGCGGAGTCGCCGATTCGCGGAGAAAACTATTCCGTAGCTGAAATCGAAGCGGGACGGACCGGACAGGAGCAGACGGCGGCACGACGGGAGTTCGATTGAGGTTCAGACTCTCGTCAATATGATGGGACCATCCGGCGTGACTGCAATTGTGTGCTCGAAGTGAGCCGATGGCTTGCCGTCTTCAGTGACCACGGTCCAGCCGTCTTCGAGCACGCGTACGCGCTCAGTTCCCATATTGATCATCGGCTCAATGGCCAGCACCAGGCCCGGCTTGATCTTTGGACCTTTTCCGTTCTGGACGTAATTCAGCACAGGCGGATCTTCGTGGAGGGCCCGGCCGATACCATGCCCGCAGAACTCCCTCACAATTCCGTAATGGTTCGCGTCAGCAAGACGCTGAACCGCGGCGGAAAGATCTGACAGTGAGTTGCCTGGAACGGCTTGTTCGATTGCACGATAGAGCGACTGCTCGGTGACGTCGAGCAGGTTCTGAAGTTCGGGACTGATCTCACCGATCGGGACCGTCATGGCAGCGTCGCCGTAATAGCCGTCATAAATGACGCCAAAATCGAGCCCGACGACATCGCCTTCTTTAAGCACCCTCTTCGGCGATGGAATGCCATGAACCACTTCATCATTCACCGAGACACAAAGACTGGCGGGATATCCCCTGTACCCCTTGAAAGCCGGTATGGCTTTGTTCTTGAGCGTCAGGTCATGCGCAATGCGATCCAGGTCCGCCGTTGTTGCGCCGGCGCGGCAACTGCCGCGTAGCTCAAGCAGGATCTCGGCCACAATGCGGCTGGCGCCCTTCATGATTTCGATTTCTCTCGCGCTTTTCAGATTGATCATCGGTAGCTCACTCATGCATCTTATCAGGCTGCACGCAATAATTGCGATGCGCACGACGTCATAGGAGAGGTTTTAATGAAGCTGACCGGCAAGAAAGTCCTGATGGTGATTCCGCATACCCAGTTTCGTGATGACGAATTTCTCGAGCCGAAAAAGATCCTGGAAGACGAAGGAGCAACCGTTGTCGTCGCGTCTACCGCAGCCAGAATGTGCCGCGGCATGATGGGCGCCGCCGTCGAATCCACAGTCGCGGTGGGTGACGCCAGGGCCGATGACTACAACGCGCTTGTCATCTGCGGTGGATCCTCTGTTCCCGAAATATTCTGGAATGACAAGAAGCTGCAGGAACTGGCGGCAGCCATGTCAGCCGCCGGAAAGATCGTTGCGGCGATATGCCTGTCCACCGTGGTCCTGGCGAAGGCGAAGCTGCTCACCGATCGTACGGCCACCGTCTATTTTCTTCCCGAAGCGATTGAGGAACTGAAGAGCGCCGGCGCGACGTACGTGAAGGAAACACTGGTGATTCACAACAACATCATCCTCGCTGAAGGCCCCCCGGAATCGCACCGGTTCGGCCACGCTATTTGCGCTGCCCTCGCAGGTTAGCCGGCTAGCCGGCCTGCCTGGCGAGTTTCGCTGCAAATTCGAGGATCGTCTCGGCGCTTAGGGCGTTGAGTCCGCCGGCTTGGGCAACGTTGGGCCTGCCGCCGCCACGGCCGCCGAATTGTTCGATCGTCTTCTTGAGGATCGCCGAGACGTCTACTACCGAGTCGGCGGATCGGGCAAATACGATGCGGAGCTGGTCGCTTTGATCCGCAAGCAATACGACCGTCGCGGGCCGCGCCGCGATTTTCGCAGCAAGCAACTTCAACGTCTCAATGCCTCGATCCCGGAACGCACCCAGCGCTAAACCGTCTTTCACCTGGAACGCGGCAGCTTCGTGGTCGAGGAGCCTGGACTCCAGATCTTCGATACGCTTTCTGGCCTGCTGAAGGTCTCCCCAAACTGCCGCCACCGCCGATGGCGTATCAAAGAGGGATGACGAAACAGTCTGGCTTATTGTCTCCAGAGCCCGATTGGCCTCGCGCGCATGACGAAGCACGCGGTTACCGCAGATGAATTCTACCCGGGCCTGCTTCTTTGCCCTGCTGATTCCGGTAATCAGAATCGGTCCGATCTCGTGGGTCATGCGCACGTGCGTCCCGCCACACGCGGAACGATCGAAACCCGAAATGTCGATTACGCGGATTTCGCCGGTCCGTTCCGTGGCCTTTCGCAGGCCCGCTTCGGCAATATTGTCCTGGTTCAAATAGCGGATCGAAACGGCGCGGTTCTCCTGAACAATGCGGTTCGCCAGGTCCTCGGCGCTCGCAGCCTGATCGCTGCTTATGGAATCCACCGGAAGGTCAATCGTGCACGTCACGGCGCCCAGGTGGAAACTTACGGTTGCCCAGCCGAACAGTTCCACGAAGGCCTGCGAAAGAACATGCTGTCCGGAGTGCTGCTGCCTATGATCGGTTCGGCGCGCGGCATCGACCTGGCCGTGCACTCTCCCGGACCGGGGCTTTTCAGCGACGACATGAATAATGTTCCCGGATTTCTCATCGTCGTAACAATCCACGAGCGCAACGCCATCGATGGTCCCGGTATCGTTAGGTTGCCCTCCCGACGTTGGATAAAACGCGGTCCGATCGAGAATGACGCCAACACGATCGCCCAGGTCCAGCGTTTCGACGACTTCGGCGTCAAACTCCAGCAAGTAGGGCTCGTCGTAATACAGCCGCTCTGTCTTCATCTCGATCGGAGCCTCCCGAGCAGCTTGTTGTGGATGTTGTCGAACCCACCATTCGACATGATCACAATTTGATCTCCCGGCTGTGCCTCGGCCGCAACGAAGGCAACGATTTCTTCCGTTGATCCCGGCGTATGCGCAATCCTGCCCCGGCTGCGTATGCCTGCCACAACACGGCCGGGGGATAACATTTGCTCGGGATCCATCCTGCCCGCCCCATACACGCCGGCCAGTACAGTCACGTCCGCCGGATCAAACGATTCAATAAAGGCCTGCTCGAACACCCGCCTGCGGCAGGTTTGCGAGCGCGGCTCGAACACGGCCCACACGCGCTGGTTTGGGAACCGCGCGCGAACGGCGCGAAGCGTTTCGCTGACAGCGGTCGGATGATGCGCAAAATCGTCGTACACACGGATACCGTTCACTTCGCCTCGAAGCTCCAGCCGCCTCTTCACGCTCTTGAACGTGGAGAGAGCGCGCTGAATCGTCGCGTTCTCGATATTCAATTCCCTGGCCACAACGATCGCACCCAGCGCGTTCTGGACGTTAAAGACTCCCATCATCGGTATATTGAACCGGCCCAGCAGCGCATCGTTTCGTACAACATCGAATGCCATGCCATCGGCATCGGGTTCGATATTGTTCGCCTGCCATTCACCCAAGCCGATGCCGGCCGTGGCGACTCGCGAGAATGCCGCCGGAATCAGTTCCTGTACAACGGGACTGTCCACTCCGGCAACGATCAGCCCGGATCGGGGCACGATGTTGATCAGTCGGCGGAACGATGTTTTGATCGCTTCCAGGTCCGCGTAGATGTCGGCGTGATCGAACTCCACGTTCTTCAGCAGCACAATGCGGGGCAGGTAATGAAGAAACTTCGGGCCTTTGTCGAAGAACGCGGTGTCGTACTCGTCGCCCTCGATCACGAAATCCGGCCCGTCGGCCACCTGGAAGCTGCGGCCAAAATTCTCCGCAATTCCTCCTACGAGAAAGGAAGGCCTGCGCCCAGCTGTTTCCAATATCCAGGCAAGCATCGCGGTAGTTGTTGTCTTGCCGTGCGTCCCGGCGACAACAATCGAGTTTTTACCTCGGATGAAAAGTTCCTTCACCGTCTCGGCCATGGATGCGTATCGAATGCCACTGTCGAGAACGTATTCAACTTCGACGTTCCCGCGCGACAGCGCGTTGCCCACGACAACCAGATCCGGCTTTGCTTTCGTCAGGTTCTCCGCGTTGTAGCCTTTAAACACCGTGATCCCAAGCCTGTCGAGGAAATCGGACATCGGCGGATATACGTCCGAATCGGAGCCGCAAACGACGTAACCCTTTTCGCTCAGCATGCCGGCAAGCGAGGCCATGGCCGTGCCGCAAATACCGATGAGATAAACCTTCTTTGCGTTATCCATCACCGGAGAGTTACCGCCGATTCCAGGAGCTCGAAAACCGGCGGCGGTGACGTCGGAGACCCAATCGCGAGGCGCGCGCGAACGCCGAAGGGCACCATGACGTTCGGCCGCGACGCGTGTCCGGTCGGAAATCCGTAAAGGATCGGGAATGTGAACTCGGAGAGCAGGTCCAGAAGGACTTCCTCGAGCGAATAACCCTGCCCTGCGTGCTGGGCGCAGTTGAGCATCTCGCCGAATACGACGGCTCTCACCGTCTCAAACTTCCCGGCCTGCTTGAGTTGAAGGATCATTCGATCGATCTGGTACGGCTTCACGTCGACGTCCTCGAGCACGAGAATGGAATCGCTGGTGTCGACCTCCCATCGAGTTCCCAGTGACGACACGACCAGCGAAAGGCAGCCGCCCGTCAGCCGGCCTTCTCCAACACCGGGACGCAGAATGGACGTGCCTTCAAGCGGAAACTGAACAGGAAGGCCGGAAACAAGGAGGTTGAGCAGCACATCGCGGTTGTATCCTCCGGTTCCCTGCCGTATCGATGTGGCGACCATGGGACCATGAAAGGTCACGAGACCCGCCTGCTCCACAGCATTCAGGAGCGATGTGATATCGCTCGCTCCGTTGATGATTTTCGCATTCGCGCGAATGAGATCCGAATCCAGATGTTCCAGCAGATGGCCGCTGCCGTACCCGCCGCGCGCGCAAAAAATCGCATGGATATCCGGCGACTGGAGCATTTCCAGGAACTCTTCGCGGCGGCGCTGATGAGGACCGGCGAAATATCGATAGGACGAACCGATATCGGGACGAAGCAAGGTCCTGAATCCAAGACTCTCGAGTTCGCGGCATCCCTCCTGCAGGAGATCCATCTTGATATTGCTTGCGGGAGCTACGATGCCGATCGTATCGCCTTTACGCAGGGCAGGAGGTTTGATGCGGTTCATTTACTTTCGCCGATGATCCCAGACAAGGGAATTCACGAGATTCGGGGGACGCTGACCGTTCAATGCAGCCAGGAGATTTCCGGCGGCCATATCGCACATTTTCAAACGAGTTTCGCGCGAGGCGCTCGCGATATGCGGCGCCAGGACCACATTGTCCATTTCCAGCAACTCCGGCTCGATTTCGGGCTCACGCTCGAACACGTCCAGCGCGGCTGCCGCAATTCTGCCCTGCTTCAGCGCGCGGACCAATGCCTTTTCGTCAATGACGGGACCGCGCGACGTATTCACGACAATGCATTCCGGTTTCATCATGGCGAATGTCCGATCGTTCAGGAGGTGCTTCGTAGTCTCTGAAAGCGGCACATGCAGAGATATAAAATCGGAAACACGGAAGACATCATCTGCGGGCAACCGCTCGGCGCCCAAATCCCGGATCACAGCATCGGGAACCCGTTCGGAACCGCAAATGACAATCCTCATACCAAAGCCCTTGGCGCGCCGCGCAACGGCCTGGCCAATTCTGCCGAATCCCACTATTCCCAGGGTCTTGCCGAAGACGTCATGGCCGAGAAACATCCTCAGATCCCACACCTTGAACTTTTTCGCACGAGTGTAGCTGTCGCCCTCGACAACTCTCCGGGCGGCGGCCATCAGGAGCGCCCAGGCGAAATCCGCAGTCGTCTCGGTGAGTACGCCGGGAGTATTCGTTATCATGATGCCGAGCTGAGTAGCGGAATCCACATCCACGTTGTTGTAGCCAACGGCAACGTTCGAAACAACCTTCAATCGCGGCGCGGCATCGAGCAAATCCCGATCCACTGTATCGGTGAGAAGGGTCATCACGCCATCGGCCTCCCGCAGGCGCGCGATCAACTCATTCTTCGGGAGGACGCGATCCTCGGCATTGACTTCGACGTGAGCCTCACGCCTGAGTCTTTCGAGCACTTCATCGAAGATGGGCCTGGTGACGAAGATGTCTGGAGGCACAAATGAATTCGGGGGGAGATCCG
>CAMBFR010000094.1 GCA_945865815.1 Candidatus Sulfopaludibacter sp. SbA3 | reverse complement strand
AAAGAAAGAAGAAGGCAGCCTGATGGAAATGTGCAAAACCCTGCTGGGTTTCGCACATTTCCACAGGCACGGCGGCGATGAACTTAAAACAACAAAACCGGACAGATCACTTGCTACAAAAACCGGACATTTCTACTTGCTACCGACATATGTTCAAACGATTTTCGAAAGATTCGTAACCCGGAATTCTTGTTTTTCGTATTGCATCTCTGAAGAAACGGAGAAACGACGAGAGGTTGGCCGGTAAACGATTGAGGTATCGACCCGTCGGCTTTGGAACCGTTGTTGCTCTCTAAGAACCGCGGGCTTTGGATGAGGAATTCGTCGCCCTTTCTACAACACACCAGGCGGTCCGAAATTCGGACCGCCTTTATTTATCTCTATGACTCCTTGATATTAGTCAGCGTAAGTCATTGATAAATAATCAATTCATTATTGTGGTCCCGGCTTCTCCTCACATCCTGTTTGGAACCTCGATGCCCATAAGGTCCAGCGCATTCGTCATCGCCCGCCTGGTGTATTCGACAACGAGCAAATAGAACAGCCGGCGGTCCGGGTCGGTCTCACTCATGATCCGGTACCGGTGATAGAACAGGCTGAAGCGTTGAGCCAGCGTAAACGCATACTTCGCCAGCGATGCCGGTTCCAGCGTGCTTACCACCTGTTGGGCAATTTCATTCAGCCGGGATGCCGAATAGAGCAGTTCCCATATGTCGTTGGCTGCATCCAGCATTCCCGGAAGTTTCGGGTCATCCAGAAAAAGGTACGCCTTATCAAAGTCGAAGTCCGGCTCGCTTTCGCGCAGCTTGTTCACGATATTGTTGCCGCGCACGGTCGCGTACTGGAGATACGGGCCCGTTTCTCCATCGAAGTTCAAGGCCTCGCGAAAATCAAAGGCGATAATGGCGTTGCGAGTGAACTTCAGCAGGAAATAGCGCAGCGCGCCGACGGCTATCTGGTGGCCGATTTTATCGACGTCCGCTTTCGGCAGATCGGGATTTCGGGTTGCGACTTCTTTGCACGCCTCGCTCTCGAGCGTATCCAGCAGATCGTCGGCCTTCACGCCCTGCCCCTTGCGTCCGGAAACCTCGATATGCGGCCGCTTGCGGTCTTCATCCGAAAGCTCAACGCCGAGTTGCTCCGCGCAGGCCGGAGTCAATGCGACGACCTCATAGGAAAAATGAATCGAATTCTTCGCCTGCTCTTCGTACCCCAGGGCAAGCACGCCCTGATGAACGACGTTCTGCAGGTACGACTGCCTTACGTCGATCACGTTGTAGACAACCTTTCCTTGTCCGAATGGAGGGTGCCCGGCCTGGCCCTCAGCCGATGTGGTTACCCAGAGGTTCTTGTTGCCATCGAACGGCTGATACAGAAAATCCTGATCGAGCAACCCAAGCTTCCATAGCTGATAAGCAATGTCCTTCCCGACGTATGTCACGGTTCCGTTCGATCGCACGATGATCTTGTCATCGTCATGGCCCTCTGTCTCCAGGCGCATGACCCAGCATCCCTTGTTCTTGCCTTCCGTCTCAAAGAAGATGGCATTCCTTTCGCGAAGCTGAAGGAAAGCCTTCTCCCAGAACTTCAGGTGAAGGATGTCGCTTTCGCGTGGCAGCAGGTCGTAACCGACATTGATCCGCGCCATGGTCGCGAGGTGGTAACGTACGATTGTCATGGCTACGAGTTCGGCCATGCCGGCAGTTTCGTTGTTACCTTCCTCCATTTCTTTCAGAGTTTGTGCGCGTCTGGCGTGCTTGGGATCGTTCGCTTCGTAGAAGCCGGAGACCTTCGCATAAAGGTCCCAGCAGTAATAGTCGAACCGCAGCTTCGGGTCACCAATCAGCGCGCGGACTTCGGATAGCGATTTCTTCTCAAGATATTTGAATCCCACGATGACGTCAGCGACCTGGACCCCGGTATTGTCGATGTAATTCTGGACCTCGACCTGTTTGCCGCCATGCCTGAGAACCCTGATGAATGTGTCGCCAATCGCAGCGTTTCGGAGGTGGCCGATATGGGCCGCTTTGTTCGGATTGATATTCGTGTGCTCGACGATGACCTTGCCGGCTTCCGCCCTCGAGGTGCGAATCCGGCCGCCGCGCACAACGGCGGCCCGGTTCAGATAGATGTTGATATAACCCGCGCCAGCCACTTCCATCTTTTGGACACCGTCTATTCCGCCCGCCGCTCGGATCAACTCTTCGGCAACGGCCCTTGGCGGCTTTTTCAGCGCGCGAGCCAGCTCGAAGCAGACCGGCGAGGCCAGTTCTCCCATCTCGATCTTGGGTGTCTGATTGAGCGCAATGTCGGGCGGAACGATGTTCCAGAGCGAACGGATTGTGGCGTTGAGCGTCTCTTTAATGCGAGCGTGAGCGTCGAGGAGCATAGACCGGCATCTTAGCAAATTGGTGTTAGTATTTGTTGCCTATGCGCACTCTTTACTTCGACTGCTTCTCCGGCATCAGCGGAGACATGACGATCGGGGCGCTTCTCGATATCGGGCTGGATTTCGACTATCTGAAGACCGAACTCCGCAAACTTCCTGTGGAAGGTTACCAGTTGAAGAGCTCGCGTACGGTTCGGGCAAACATCAGCGCAATGAAGTTCGACGTTTCGATTGATGGCGCACGCGATCATCCGCACCGCGATCCATACGACCATCATCACCAGCACGAGGGCCACGAACACCGGAAAGCTTCGGATATTCTTGCCATGATCGGCGGCAGCTCCCTGACCACGGGCGCCAAACGCATCGCCCTTGAGATCTTCACCAGGCTCGCGATCTCCGAGGGAAGAGTGCATCACGTCCCGCCTGAGGACGTGCAGTTTCACGAAGTTGGGGCGGTGGACTCGATCGTCGATACGGTTGGAACGGCCATCGGTTTTGATGCGCTCGGAATTGAGCGTTTTGTCTGTTCACCAATCAATGTCGGCGCCGGTTTCATTCATTGCCAGCACGGGATCTATCCTGTGCCGTCCCCGGCCACCGCGGATTTGCTGCGCGCCGCGACAGTCTATTCGAAGCACGCCACAACCGAGTTGGTGACGCCCACCGGCGCGGCCATTCTCGCTGCGGTTGTTACGCGGTTCGGAGCGCTCGATGATTTTGCGATCGAGCGCGTCGGATACGGCGCTGGAACCAAGGATTTGGGCCAGTTTCCGAATTGCCTCCGGCTGATGCTTGGCGAGGAACGGCCAGTCGCGGCGGCAGAGCCCTCCGGTGACGTGACGGTGATCGAGGCGAACATTGACGACATGAGTCCGCAGAACTTCGCCTACGTTACCGAGAAGCTCATTGCCGCGGGCGCGCTCGATGTCTTCACTACCGCGGTTCAGATGAAAAAGGGAAGGCCAGGCCATTTGCTGCAGGTGCTGGCGCCCCCGCATCTGGCGGGTGCCCTGACGAAGACGATTTTTGAGGAAACCACGACCATCGGTGTGCGTTTTCATTCCGCCAATCGTACCGTCCTCGATCGAACAATCGTGTCGGTCGAAACCGAATATGGAGCGGTAGCCATGAAGATTTCGACGCTCGACGGCCGGATCGTCAATTTCGCGCCGGAATATGAAGACTGCGCCCGTATTGCCCGCCAG
This sequence comes from Candidatus Sulfopaludibacter sp. SbA3, assembly GCA_945865815.1. Taxonomy (GTDB): domain Bacteria; phylum Acidobacteriota; class Terriglobia; order 20CM-2-55-15; family 20CM-2-55-15; genus CAMBFR01. The sequence continues at coordinate 12,355 of CAMBFR010000094.1, read as the reverse complement.
AGGAATATTCCTCTGAAAATAGTCCAGCTTGAAGCGACGCGAACCTATCTCGACATGGTGCGGCGGGTAGGATCAGTTTGAATCTTCAAGCAACAACCTGACTCAACGAGACACAGGCAGGCTGAACACGTTTGATGAGTCTGCGAGTAGCCGCGCCTACAGTGTCCAGCAGCTTCCAAGCTATACTAGACGTTTATGAATAAGACCTTCTACATCACCACGCCGCTCTACTACGTCAACGCGCCGCCCAGTTGGGGCGCCTACACCACGATCGTGGCCGATTCAATCAGCCGGTACAAGAAGATGATGGGATTCGACGTAAAGCTCTTCTGCGGTACCGACGAACATGGCCAGAACATTGAGCGTGCGGCACTGAAGCAGGGAATTGCGCCGAAGGAACTGGCCGATCGCGTCTATGAGCAGTACATCGATCTATGGAAACGGCTGGGTATTGAGTACGACGAGTTCACACGAACGACTGATCCAAGGCATCACGCGTCCGTGGGTGAGCTATATCGGCGTACCAAGGCGAACGGCTATATCTATAAAGGCGATTACTCGGGATGGTACTGCATCAACTGCAATCTGTTTGCTACCGAATCCGATCCGGCCGTGCCGGCGAAGTGCCAGGATTGCGACCGGCCGACAGAATGGATTTCTGAAGAGAGTTACTTCTTCAAACTTTCGGCGTTTCAAGACCAGCTTCTGGACCTCTATGACAAGAATCCGGGATTCATTCGACCGGAATCCCGGCGTAACGAGATCGCCACATTCGTTCGCGGGGGACTCAAGGACTTATCGATCAGCCGCTCGAAATTTCGATGGGGAATTCCCATTCCTGACGATCCGGCGCACGTCTTTTACGTTTGGTTCGATGCGTTGACGGCGTATTTGACCGGGCTGGGCCTGGTCGACAGGCCGGATCAGTTTGCACGGTACTGGCCTGCAAACATACACCTCATGGGAAAGGAAATCGTCCGGTTTCACGCCGTCTACTGGCCGGCTTTCCTGATGGCTGCCGGGCTTCCGCTGCCCGAATGCATATTCGGCCATGGTTTCTGGCTTGCGAGCGGCGAAAAAATGTCCAAGTCCCGAGGGAATGTAATCGATCCGTTCATTCTCAATGAAGTGTTCGGGCCGGAATTGCTGCGGTACTACCTGCTGCGCGAAATGGTCTTCGGACAGGATTGCAATTTGAGTTACGACGCCATCGTTCAGCGGTGGAACAGCGATCTGGCCAATGACCTCGGCAATTTATTGAGCCGGACGACCGCGATGATCACCAAGTATCGTCAAGGGACGGTTCCCGCTTCTGGGCAGGCAAAAGGCGACGACGAAGTGGAGCAGTTGGCCGCGAGAGTGATTCGGGATTTTCGCGCCCACTTTGACGATTACAGCTTCTCGCGTGCGCTGGAAAACGTATGGGAATTGATTGCCAGGGTCAACAAGTACATTGTGGAAAACGAGCCCTGGGCGATCGCCGAGAAACCGGAGGAAGCCGGACGCCTGGATAGCGTCCTCTTTCATTCGGCCGAGGCGCTCCGAATCGTTGCCGTTCTGCTCGCGCCGGTGCTTCCTCAAACCTCGCAGGGTATCTGGGACCAGCTTGGACTTGACGGGCGGATTCGCGATAACCGGCTGGATTCCCTGCAATGGGGAGCCTCGCTGACAGGGAAGTCGATTCGCCCTGGACCTTCATTGTTCCCCAGAATGGACCGGAAAGCTGTCCTGGATAAGCTCGACGCGCTGATGGATGCCAAGCACGGCTCGGGAGCAACTGCCGCTGCTGGAGAGGCAGCTCCATCCCCTGAGGCGCCGGCGCCTGCACAGCCGCTTGCGGCAGCGATCACCGCACAGGCGATTGGTGCGCCTATCACCATCGATGATTTCTCCAAAATCGATCTGCGGGTTGCCACTGTGGTGGAGGCCGAACGCGTCAAAGGCGCAGACAAGCTCTTGCGGCTGGTTGTGGACCTCGGATTCGAAAAGCGCCAGATTCTGGCGGGCATCGCCAAGGCCTACGATCCGGAGAAACTCGTGGGCCGCAAGGTTGTGGTCGTTGCGAATCTGTTGCCCCGCAAGATGAGAGGCCTGGAGTCCAACGGCATGATTGTCGCCGCTTCGCTCGGACCCGACGACACGCCCATTCTCGCGGGCTTCAATGAAGACGTGCAGAATGGGGCGCGCCTGAAGTGACGAAGTGATCGACTCTCATGCCCATCTTGATGATGCCCGCTTCGACGAAGACCGGGAGGCCGCGATTCAGCGGGCGCGGGCGGCCGGAGTCCAAAAGATTCTGACTATAGGCAATGGCCGTGGTCCGGATGACATGGGATGCGGCATTCCGATATCCGAGGCTCACGATTGGATCTGGACCACCGTTGGAATTCATCCGCACGATGCATCGAAGGTCAATGAGGAACACTACGCTCTGCTTGAACGGCTGGCGGTGCATCGCCGGGTGGTTGCGATAGGTGAAACCGGTCTGGATTATTATTACGACTCCTCTCCACGCGACATCCAGAGAGAAGTATTCCGGCGGCAGGCATCGCTCGCGAAGAAGTTGGGCCTTCCCGTGATCGTTCATACTCGCGATGCGGATGCGGATACCGAGGCTATTCTGCGGGAAGCAGCTCCGGACCGCGGCGTCATTCACTGCTTTACCGCAGGCGAGCGCCTTGCTGACTTTGCGCTCGATCTGGGCTTCATGATCTCGTTTTCCGGGATCGTCACATTCCCCAAGTCTCAGGCATTGGCCGAGACAGCGAGACGAATACCTGCAGAGCGGATTCTGGTTGAAACCGACTGTCCGTATCTGGCTCCCGTTCCGCGCCGTGGCAAACGGAACGAGCCGGCGTTCGTTCTGGATACGGCCCGCTTCGTTTCCGGGTTGCGCGGCGTCGGATTCGAGGAGTTCGCCGGGCAGACTTCCGCCAATTTCGAGAAACTCTTTGATAAAACATCGTAAAATGGCCGCGGCCCGGCCTTTGGGAACGCGAGCATGATAACGCCACATAAGATCTACGAATTGATTGCGCCTGAGCTTGTTCAGGTCGAGGAAGAGTTGCGTGGCTACACTCGCTCCGGTATCGGTCCCATTTTCGAGATCGGAGACTACCTCCTGAATGCCGGAGGTAAGAGAATCCGGCCGGCGCTGCTGTTGCTGACGGCCAAGATGCTTGGTCCGGTTAATCCCACGGTGATCCGGCTTGCCGCGGTGGTTGAATTCATTCACAACGCAACGCTCGTCCACGATGACATTATCGACGCCGCGGATACGCGCAGAGGCAGGCCTTCGACGAACTCCCGCTGGGGAAACTCAATGACGGTTCTTGCCGGTGACTGGCTCTATATGCAGTCGTTTGCAGTGGCCCTGCGCGAGAAGAATCTGGAAGTGCTCAACACGCTGATTGAAATTACCCAGAAGATGGTCGAAGGAGAATTGCTCCAGCTCACATTGCTCGGTAAGAGCGAATTGACCCGGGAGCAGATCCTCGACATCGTCGAACGGAAAACAGCGTACCTGTTTTCCGGGTGCATGAAACTGCCGGCTCTGGCAGCGGGTTTGAACCACGGCTCGGCCGAGCAGCTTGCGGACGTCGGGAAGTGCCTTGGAATGGCGTTTCAGCTCGTTGACGATATTCTCGACTTGAGCTCTTCCAAGGAAGTCCTTGGAAAGCCGGTCGCAAGCGACCTTAAGGAAGGTAAAGTGACGCTTCCCGTGTACTTCGCGATGCAGGACAGCCAGCCTGATGACGTAAGAAAGATTGAAACTGTTCTGACGGAACGCGATTTCCGGTCGGTTGATGCGCACGAGATCCTGACGCTTGTACAGAAGAGGGACGGGTTGAACCGGACCCGCATTGTTGCCGAAGAGTACGCACGCCGCGCAATTCGCGCCCTTCAGGATTTTCCTCCCTCCATTTATCGAGACGTGCTGGTCAGCATCCCGGAATTTGTCATTAATCGAACTGCCTGATCGGCAGGAAGGTCTGCCGCCGGCCAAAGCATCTTCATCAAAGTGCGGGATACGGGAGGCGGAATCGCCAAGTCCGAAATCCCGAGACGATTCGATTCTTTGACGATCACGGCCTGACATACTTTTCGAAGCCGTTTGATATTCCCGCGATGCACCGGTTTCTGCGAAAGCAGAAGAAGTAGCTCAGCCTCGAAGATCGGTGAGCCGCTGTCGAGCCCAGATCACCGCGCCCCATTCAGGCGGATGCTTCGGGTCCGTGAAATCGATCCCAATCAGGCCTCGCATCAGCGGATGCTGCGCCACCGATCCGGCAAGCGAAATTGCGCAATCCTGAACCTGGACCAGGTCCAGTGCGCTTTCGGTGAGGCGGCGCAAATGCGCCGCCGCTTCCCTGAGAATTCGGCCGGCCGGTTCGGAGGGATAAAACCTGGCAACTTCGGGAAACAGCGCTGCAACGTGTGGCACCGCGATGCGCCCGGAATTCCAGGCCGACACGATGTCGTGAATGGATGCGATTCCCAATGATCGTGTAACGACGCCTGTGAAATCCGACTGTTCCCGCCTGTCCGCAAGAATGAGTGCGGTTCGAACGGCCTCCCGGCCAATCCAGAAGCCGCTGCCTTCATCGCTGAACTGGGAACCCCAGCCTCCGACACGAACCGTCGTTTGGTCCGCCCTCCGTCCCAGGCATATCGATCCCGTACCCGCAATCAGCAGCACTCCAGGCGCCGGTCCGATGGCCCCGATGTATGCGGTGAAGGCATCCGACTCCACAAGGACGCGGGCGTGAGGGAGCAAAGACTGCAAGGTACTGGTGTAGAAAGCGAGGCTTTCAGGGCGTCCGGCGCCCGCAAATCCGGCGCAGACGGCATCCGGACGATGTTGCAGGCGTGAGACTCCTTCGTTGATGGCTTTGCGGGATGCGTCTTCGCCGGAGGAAAACCAGTTAGAGGGTCCTGTCTCGAAGCGGTCCAACTCATGGAGTTGATCGTCGGCGACGAGAAAAACAGTCTTCGTTCCTCCGCCGTCAATTCCGAGATATATCAAGCGTACTAGCTCGCCCAGCCAGGAAGGCCATTCGAACGGCGTAGTTCTTCTTCGAGGTCCGCGATTTTTTGCTTTGCGCGGCCCACATTCAGACGGGACTGATCCAGCGCCGTCTTTGCAGCCTCGATATCGCCCGCCAGGCGGTATTCGCGATTGTACAAGCCGGTTTGAGTCATCAGTTGCTTGTTCAGGTCATTTACCTTGAGTTCTGCTATGCGAGCGTCATCCTCAGCGGACTTGACTGCGTCTCTCGCCGCCTGAAAAGCGCTCCGCCAGTATTTCTCATCACGGCCTTTGTTATCGGTGGGGCCTGCTGGACGCGCGGCCGGCTGCTGGGCCGAAACTTCGTCAGGCTTCGCCTCGCCGGCCTTAACCTCGCCCGCCGGCGTGGCAGGGGTTGGAGCCGTCGCCGTGGGCAGATCCAAATTCGTGTAGACCTTCCCTGCGAGTTCCTTTCTTCGCTCCCGTTCTCTTCGCGCCAGATCCGCCACCGACTGCGCAGGAACAGGCCGGGCGATGAGGAACAATTCCGCAAACAAAACCATTCCCAGAAGTGTTTTCATTGGGATTGCCTCGTTGTAGATACGATCTCCGTCTCAACTTCGATCGAGAGTCGTGGAGCAGCCGTCGTGAGCGCGGGGGATCCGGGTTTCAAAAACGGGAACGGTTCGGCCGGCTTGTCCTTGTAAACCTCGCGGATGAAATCGAGCCAGATGGGCAGCGCGGCGACTCCGCCCGTTTCCCCGTCGCCCAGTGGCACCTTCTCATCAAATCCAACCCAGACGCCCGCGGTCAGTGAAGCTGTAAAACCCATGAACCACGCATCCGTGAAATCGTTTGTTGTGCCGGTCTTGCCGGCCACCGGACGCATGAGCTGCCGGGCTGCGGTAGCTGTTCCGGAACGGACAGGTTCCTGGAGCAGGTCTACCATGATTCGAGCTGTGGCGGCAGGGATCGCGTCGCGCAGTTCCGGCAGTTCTTCTTCAAGGATGTCGTCATCGTAGTTGGCGACGCGGCGAATCAGCCGCGGAACGACGCGCACGCCGTCGTTAGGAAACACCGAATAAGCGGAAGTCATTTCGATCAATGTGACGTCCGTTGCGCCCAGTGCGATCGGCAAATACGGCTCGATCTTTGAAGTAATCCCAAACCGCTTGATGTAGGGAATCGCGGCCGGAATCCCAATGCTCGCGAGTGTCTTTACCGCGGGAATATTCCGGGATTGGGCGATCGCCCGCCGGATCGTGATGGTTCCTTCAAATCTTCCGTCATAGTTGCCCGGCGAGTAGCTGCCGAAGTTGACCGGGGCGTCGAGGACGGTATCGTCCGGCCGCAGCCCCTTATCGACTGCCGCGGCATAGATGAAGGGCTTGAACGCCGAACCGGTCTGCCTCAGCGCCTGCGTTGCGCGGTTGAACTTGCTGTCATCGAAGTCGTAGCCGCCGACCATTGCCTTCACTTCACCGTTCAGCGGATCGATTGCTACCAGTGCTCCTTGCACTTTGGGCCTTTGTTCGAGCGTGACTTCGACTTTTCTATCGGCCGAGTTCATCGACCGCACCATGAACAACGCCACGTCTCCGCGCCTGAGGATTTCCGCCGGCGTTCTTGCCCTGGTCCACCCAATGTCCTGAACGGCGAGTTGAGCCTTGTATTCGCCAATCCGTATAGTTGCGTTCCTTGCGTTGACGTCCAGCACGATGCCCGGGACAACGTCATTCGTTCGGATCGGCAGCTTCCAGTCATCCAGTTCGATCGTATTGAGGTCCACGACGCGCTGCGCGAGGAGATTTCTTTCGGCGCCGCGCCAGCCCTGACGCTTGTCGAATGCACGGAGTCCCTGGACGAGCGCCGCGTTTGCGGCGCGCTGCATTTCGACGTTCAGAGTCGAATAGACCTTCAGGCCGCCTTCGTGGACAGCCGATGTCCCGTATTTATTTTCGAGATATCGGCGAAGCTCTTCGACAAAGTAGGGCGCGAGCTCGTCCGGGCGGTTCTTTGGCGCCAGGACGACGGGCCGTTTCTTGGCCGCTTCGCCTTCCACCGCCGTGACTTTCCTTTCAGCAACCATACGATCGATGGCGTAGTTCCGCCTCATGAGCGCGCGCTCGGGATAGGTGATCGGTGAGTAGTTGTTCGGTGACCGCGGCAAGGCGGCCAGCAGGGCAGCCTCTTCGATGGTCAGGTCCTTCACGTTCTTGTTGAAATAGTACTCGGCCGCGGCGGCAAATCCGTATTGGCCATGCCCCAGAAAACCCAGATTGCAGTACATCGTGAGGATCTGCGGTTTGGTGTAGTTGCGTTCGATCTGGATGGAGAGCATCGCTTCCTGGATCTTGCGGCGGAAACTGCGTTCCGGTGTAAGGAACAGGTTCTTGCTCAACTGCTGCGTGAGCGTGCTTCCCCCTTCGACGACGCGGCCAGCCATAAGATTCTTGAGTCCGGCCCGCGCAATGCCGTAGAAATCAATGCCCCAGTGCTCGTAGAAGTTCTGGTCTTCCACCGAGATGACGGCGTCCTTCAAGGCCTGGGGAAGTTGTTCGTAGGTCACGACGATTCGGCGCTCGAGGGCAAAGCTGCCAATGACCTGGCCGTCATCGGCATAAACCTCGGTAACGACACTGGGTCGATAGTTTTCGAGCGAATTCACCTGCGGCAGATCGCTGTTATAAACGAAGAGCACCCCGGCTGTTGCCCCTAACGCCACGGAAAAAAACAGCAAAAACACAAATACCAGGGAGCCGAGATAGCGCTGCACCTGAAATTTCATACGGGCATTATAGCAGGTACGCCTTCACAGCGGCCGTGAAGGGGCCTGGCTCACGACTTCTGGAGCAGGGGACGAAGCGTCCGGATGTCCCTGACGGTTTCAATCGTGAGCAGGGTCTCGATCAGTTTCTGCGCGGTTGCGGTCCCGAGCACCGGGGCGACGAGGTCCCTGGCCTTGTCAACCACCTCGTTTCGGGGCATCGGGTTGCGTACTGTCCCGCGCACCGCCTCCACCTGCTCAGAGAGCCGCGTACCGTCGGTGAGCGTAATCTCGACGATCGCCACGCGAACAGGCAACAGACGATTGAGTGCGGCGTCGGGTACGTAATTCACTTTGGTCCGTTGGCGGAGCACCTCGGCGTCCTGCATACGAGCTTTGTCGTGCGCGGCATGGAAGGATGCGGTCTTATCGATCAGCATCACCGCCACCATGTGCTGCAGGCAGATGTCGGGAATATCGCGGTTGTCTACGACGGCGCCGACCGACGGAGCCAGGCGAACGACGACGCTCCGCACATCGTTCGCGTCGAACGGACGTCTGAGCCGGAGGTTTTCGATCGCGTCAAGCGGCGCCTGAATCGGGGTGCCGACCGTCCACTTCTTAATATCGGTGTTGACGATTTCGTACCGCTCGCCCAGCTTGTCGATCAGTCCGGCCGGATCACCCTTGGGTGAGTTGACTTGAAAGAAGTTGTCCACACCCGAGAACACATCGTCAACGCCGTTCCAGCCCGAGCGGACGAGTAACGCTGCGGTAACCCCGTTGCGCGCCGGCATGCCGCCGAAGACGAACCCCTTCTCGATGTGGTCGGTATCGCGGCCCCATATCGCATATCCTGCCGCCTGCTGCGATGCGTAATCGAGCAGCCAGCGCATCTCCTGCGCGGTCAGCCCCGCCATACATCCCGCTGCCGCCGCCGATCCGAAATTTCCCGCAAACGCATGGGTGCTGCGGCGGCTTTCGTCCCTGAAGGTGGGCCCGCCGAGCGCCATCGTGAGCCGGCAGCCTATGTCGTAGCCAAGCGTCACGGCGCGCAAATAGTGTTCGCCGGTTGCGCCCAGATCCTCTCCAACGGCAAGGGCCGAGGGTACGATTGAGGCGCCCGGGTGCGACTGTGACGGTCCGTGAGAGTCGTCTGTTTCGTCCGAATGCGCGAGGACCCCATTAACGAGTGCGGCGTCCATCGGCCCGGTCATGATGCTCGAGCCCACGACCGTGGAGACAGGGCGGCCCGCCTGCGAGCGGGCCAGCGCCAGCGCAGCCCGGCCCGGCGGCAGTTCGGATCCGGAAATCATCGCCGCGAACGTGTCGAGAATGTGGTGCTTCGCCTTTTCAATGACCTCGGGCGGCAACCCGCGGTCCTTCGTAGCAGCCATGTAGCCGCTGAGCGCCGCCATCACCGGACTGACGGTTTGCGCCTGAAGCCCCGGAGGCAGCGCTGCTGAGAACAGGACGAACGCGCCGCGTTGGAGCAGAGTGCGGCGGGAGATTCGAGTTGATAGTGGTGTTGTCATATTGAGGCGTGATCTTGACCGAGCCGTCTGCCATTGTCAACGTGGACGAAGACGACGTTTGGGAGATCTTGAAATTGGACGAATCCTGCACCTCAAATCCGAAATCCCGAAATATCAGATTGGACAGGATGAGCCAACGATCACCAGTCCAATTCAAGATTTCGGGATTTCGGATTTGAGGTGCAGGATTCGTCCAATTTCAAAATCTCCGTCTAGGACCCAACCTTGAGGACGGCCAGGAAGGCTTCCTGCGGGATATCGACCTTGCCGACACGCTTCATGCGTCTCTTGCCTTCCTTCTGCTTTTCGAGGAGTTTTCGCTTTCGCGAAATGTCGCCGCCGTAGCACTTCGCGATAACGTTCTTGCGTATCGCCGAAATCGTCTCACGGGCTATGACGCGGTTGCCAATTGAGGCCTGAATGGCGACTTCGAACATCTGGCGCGGAATCAGCTCTCGCATCTTTTCGGTGAGGGCTTTCCCACGCTGGAATGCAGAGTCGCGGTGAACGATCCAGGAGAGGGCATCGACCGGCTCGCCGCTGACGAGAATGTCGAGCTTGACGAGGTCCGCCTCGCGGTAACCCGAAACGTGATAGTCAAACGAAGCATACCCGCGCGACACCGATTTCAGCCGGTCGTAGAAGTCGAGCACGATTTCATTGAGCGGCATCTCGTACGTGAAGAGGACGCGGCCCTGCGCCACGTATTCGAATCCTTTCTGGATCCCTCTCTTGTCTTCGACAAGCTTCAGGATCTGTCCGACGAATTCGTCGGATGTCATGATCAGCGCCGTGATGATGGGCTCTTCAATCTTCGATATGAACTGCGCCTCAGGAAACTTCGTCGGGTTGTCGATTTCAACGACTTCGCCAGTGGTTTTCGTTATCCGGTAGCGCACGCCCGGCGCTGTCGTGATCAGCGAGAGCTGGAATTCGCGCTCAAGCCGCTCCTGAATAATCTCCATATGAAGCAGGCCCAGGAACCCGCATCGGAAACCGAAGCCAAGAGCGGTTGAAGTTTCGGGTTCATAGAAGAAAGACGAGTCGTTGAGGCGCAGCTTTTCAAGAGCGTCCCGCAGTCCCTCGTATTGGTTGGGCTCAACCGTATACAGGCCGGCGAAAACCATCGGCTTGATTTCCTGAAAACCCGGGAATGCCGCAGCCGTGGGCCGGTCATGATCTGTAATCGTGTCTCCGATTTTGGTATCGGCCACGACCTTGATGTTGGCGATCACGTAGCCCACTTCGCCGGCCTCGAGCTGATCGACCTCTTTCAATTTAGGCGTGAGTACTCCGACGTTGTCCACCTGGTAAACCTGGCCCTGCGCCATCAATCGAATCTTCATGCCCTTGCGAAGATGGCCATCGATAAGCCGGATCAGGATAATCACTCCGCGATATACGTCGAACCAGGAATCAAAGAGCAGGGCTTTGAGGGGAGCTTCAGGATCGCCTTTTGGCGGCGGGATCCGCTTCACAATCGCCTCGAGGACTTCGTCCACGCCCTGGCCGTATTTGGCGCTGATGAGAAGAGCATCCTTCGGGTCGACGCCAATGATGGAATTCAGCTGTTCGCGCACGCGGTCGAGTTCTGCGCCGGGCAGGTCGATCTTGTTGATGATCGGCACAATATCGAGCTTATGATCCAGCGCGAGATACGTATTTGCAAGCGTCTGGGCCTCGACTCCCTGCGAGGCGTCCACAACCAGGAGCGCACCTTCGCACGCGGCCAGACTGCGGGAAACTTCGTAGCTGAAATCCACATGGCCCGGTGTGTCGATGAGATTGAGAATGTAGTCTTCTCCGTCCCGCGCGTGGTAGTTGAGCCGGACGGCCTTGGCCTTGATGGTAATGCCGCGCTCGCGCTCAAGGTCCATGGCATCGAGCACCTGCGCGGACATTTCGCGCTTGGTAAGCGCTCCCGTCATTTCAAGCAATCGATCGGCCAGCGTGGACTTGCCGTGGTCGATATGCGCGATGATGGAAAAATTACGAATATGAGATAAGGGCATATTTCAATTCAGCCGGTCACGGGCCAGCATGGCCGCTCCGATCACACCCGCTTCAGGCCACAGCGTTGATTGTACTATCGCGCAGTGGTCAAAAGAGGGGCCGAACGCGCGCCGGCGGGCTTCTCTTCGGGCGGGCTCCAGCAACATGTCGCCGCTGGCCATAACGCCTCCGCCGATCGCAATCATGTCCGGGTTAAACAAGTTGATGAGATTTGCGCACGCGATTCCGAGATACCTTCCGGTTTCTTCGAACACTTCCAAAGCCGCCCGGTCGCCGCGGCGCGCCGCCTCGAAGACCGCATCGGATGTTGGAGGAGCGTTCGCCATTTTCTCCCGCGCCGTGATCAATATGCCCGTGGCCGAGACGATGGTTTCAATACAGCCCCGGCTCCCGCAGGCGCATGGGCGTCCGTCGGGATCGATCACGGTGTGTCCGAATTCGGGGGCGTAGCCCAGGGCCCCATCGAACAGCTTACCGTCCAGGATGAAACCCGATCCGAGGCCCGTCCCCACCGTCAGGTGCACCATGTGTCGTGCGCCACGGCCGGCCCCGAACAGAAACTCCCCATACGCTGCGACATTTGCGTCATTCTGCGTTATCACGGGCACCTGGAGCTGATTTGCCAGCTCTGCTTCCAGGGGAACCTTCGTCAGGCAGGGAATGTTCGGGGATGTTTCGATGATGTGCGTCCTGGAGGAACGCAGTCCGGGCACGCCGATGCCGACAGCACCAATTTGAACGCTCTTTTGAAAGCCGCGGATGAGGCCGGATAGCGTTGAAATAAAGGCGCCCAGGTCATTGGTGACCGTCGGTATTCGGCCGGACTCCAGAATCCGGCCGGCGTCGTCGACGACGCCGGCTTTGATCGCCGTTCCCCCAATGTCGACGCCAAGGTAGTACATGAACCATTGAATATAGCACGTGGCGGTACTTCCCATTTTGGGTCAGGCTGGCAGCGGCTGGGCAGCGGCGTGGGCGCGTTGAAGGGTCCGTGGTCTGGGATTTGGGAGGTACGCTGTGGGCGCGGGGGGT
>CAMBFR010000093.1 GCA_945865815.1 Candidatus Sulfopaludibacter sp. SbA3 | reverse complement strand
CCCCCCGCCCCCACAGGTAGACTAAAAACGTTCGATCTAATTCCGGCGCTTGTGGCCGTTATCGGAAGAAGCGGCTGCTGCTGCGGCCACGGGAACGGTTTGAACGGCAAGGCCGAGGATCTCCCGCAGCGCGAGTTCGATGCGGCCGCGGTAGTCGTGATTGTCCTTCAGGAACTGGCGCGCGTTGTCGCGGCCCTGGCCGAGGCGTTCGCCCTGGAACGAGAACCATGCGCCGCTCTTGTCGACGATATTCTTCTCGACGGCGAGATCGAGAAGATCGCCTTCGCGCGATATGCCCTCGCCGTACAGGATGTCGAATTCGGCTTCGCGGAAAGGCGGGGCGACCTTGTTCTTCACGATCTTCACTTTTGTCCGGTTGCCCACCACCTCGTCGCCGTCCTTGATGGAAGCGATACGCCGGACGTCCACGCGCACCGAGGAATAAAACTTCAGCGCGCGGCCGCCGGTTGTTGTTTCGGGATTGCCGAACATGACGCCGATCTTTTCGCGGATCTGGTTGATGAAGACCAGGCAGGTCTTGGATTTCGAGACGACGCCGGTGAGTTTTCTGAGGGCTTGCGACATTAAACGGGCCTGCAGTCCCATTTGCGCGTCGCCCATTTCGCCTTCGAGCTCGGCGCGGGGAACGAGGGCTGCGACCGAGTCGATAACGACAATATCGATGGCGTTGCTGCGTATCAGGACTTCGGCGATTTCCAAGGCCTGTTCGCCGCTGTCGGGCTGCGAGACCAGCAGGTTTTCGATGTCCACGCCGAGTTTGCGGGCGTAATTTGCGTCGAGCGCGTGCTCTGCGTCGATGAATGCCGCGGTGCCGCCGAGTTTCTGCGCTTCGGCGATCACATGAAGCGAGAGGGTTGTCTTGCCGCTGGATTCAGGTCCGAATATTTCAATGACGCGGCCGCGTGGAAAACCATTGACGCCGAGCGCGAGGTCCAGCGAAATCGATCCCGAGGAGATCGCGTCCATTACCGCATTGGGATCGATGACACCGAGCCGCATGATCGACCCCTTGCCGAATTGTTTCTCGATTTGTGTGAGAGCCAGATCGATGGCCCTGCTTTTTTCAGTTCTTTCTTCTGCCATAGTTCCTTCTTTCAAACCTTACTTTGAGGATTTATTTCGCCCGCTTCTCTCCCCAGCACTTGACCAGGCGTAGTTCGTCGCGGATGAGTCCGTTGAGTTGATCGGGGCCGGTGGATTCCTCGGAGAAACTTCGCAATCGCTTGCGATAGCGCGTTTCGCGGGGATTCAGGGCCTGGGCCGTCTTAAAGCATTCCTGGGCCTTGCGAAGCTGGTTCATTTCCAGGCACAGGAGGCCAAGCTGATAGAAGGCTTCGCCGAACTCCGGATCGAGGCGCGTGGCCTTCCGCAAATGTTCGATAGCCCGCTTGTGCCGCCCGAGCCCGTAGTACACCGCGCCCATCAGGAAGTGGACCGGAGCGCTCGGCTTCAGCTTGAGCGCCGTGGCGAGATGCTTCAGCGCATCCTTTCTATTCCCGGTTTCCGCCAGCAGGGAACCGAGCGTGGCATGCGCGGCCGAGGAATCGTCTTTCAACCCGATTGCCATTTCGTATTGCGCCTGCGCCTCGTTCAGGTTTCCCTTGTGCTGATGGATGAGACCCATCAGGAAATTGGCTTCGAAGTGACCGGGTTTGGCTGCCAGGACAATCGACAGGCATTCCCGGGCGCTCGCATATTCCCTGGCCTGGAAATAGACCTCGGCGAGAAGCTGTCCCAGTTCGTAGTTGGCGGCATCGTGCTCGAAGGCCGACTTCAGGAAGTGCAGACTTTCCGGCGAGCGCTCAGCCACCAGCAAGTCGTAGGATTTTTCGATCCAGAGTCCGAACTGCTTGCGGTCCGAACCGCGGTACTCGTCCATGATGCGCTGCATGCGCGCGCCGAGCCGGTCGACCTCCTCTGTTTCGAGGATGCGCGAATCGATACGCTTGCGCCATTCGGCTTCAAGATTCTCCAGTTCGATACCGGCGGACTCCAGCGAGTCCGTCAGAGTCTCAATCATGGTGTGATCGATAAAGTTGCTGGCTGCAACCCGCTCGATGGTCTCCATCATCGAATCGACGCGCTTGTTCAGGAGGTTGATGGTGTACTCCAGGGCGCTGATTCGCTCGAGAACATGTTCCTCCATGAAGGGAATTACCGAGTCGAATGGCTGTGCGCCCGAGTGAACAAGCAGTTTCGAGCCACACTTCCAGCAGAACTCCCGATCCAGAGAATTTTTCGTGGTGCAGTTCTGACAATGAATCATATGTACAGCTTCCTGTTAAGACGGACAGAGCAGGTCCTTGTTGCTGCGGATGAGAATTGAAAATTGATTGATGAATAATGATTGATGCAATGCGCTCAGACGCCGAACAGGCGCATTAATCATTATTCATCAATCAATTTTCAGTTTTCATTTCAGTACGTATAAAACCCTCGTCCACTTTTCCTGCCTAAGTGCCCGGCATCCACCATTTTACGAAGCAGTGGGCAGGGCATGTACTTCGAGTTTCCCAGGCCGTTTTGGAGGACTTCCATGATATCGAGGCAAACATCCAGGCCGATCAGGTCTGCCAGGGCCAGTGGTCCGATCGGATGGTTCATGCCCAGTTTCATAATGGAATCCACGGCTTCCGGAGTGCCCACGCCCTCCATCACACAATAAACAGCTTCGTTGATCATGGGCATGAGCACCCTGTTGGACACGAAGCCCGGGTAGTCGTTTACCTCGACCGGCGTCTTTTTCAACGACTCCGCCAGTTGTTTCGTGGTCTGCAGGGTTTCGTCCGAGGTGGCCAGGCCACGCACGATTTCAACCAGCGTCATTACCGGCACCGGATTCATGAAATGCATTCCGATAACTTTGCCGGGCCGTTTGGTATTCGACGCGATCTTCGTGATCGAAATCGACGATGTGTTCGACGCCAGGATCACATCGGGGCGCGCAATTCGATCCATCGCTTCAAAGACCCGGGCTTTCACCTCCGCATTTTCGACAACGGCTTCGATCATGAAATCCGCCTCGGACAATGCCCCCTGCACGACTGATGGCATAATCCGCCCAAGCGCCGCGGATTTGCCGGCCGCATTGATCCTGTTTTTCGCGACTTCCCGGTCCATATTTTTCGAGATTGTGGCGATAGCCCGATCAAGAAACTGCTGCTCGAGGTCATAAAGGATGACTTTAAAGCCGGACAGGGCGGCGACATGGGCGATGCCATTGCCCATCGTGCCCGCACCGATTACGCCGATGGTGTTTATTTTCAAGGTCTGGGAACTACCTTTCCACCGCCATGGCTACGGCGTTCCCGCCGCCAAGGCATAGGGTGGCGATGCCACGTTTCGAGTTCCGGCGGGTCATCTCGTAAAGCAACGTCACGAGAATGCGTGCGCCGCTGGCGCCGATAGGGTGTCCCAGTGCAACTGCACCACCATTCACGTTGACCTTTTCGGGATTTAATTCGAGTTGTTCCATCACCGCGATGGCCTGGACCGAAAACGCTTCGTTTAATTCAAACAGATCGACGTCCGCCAGATTCCAGCCGATCTTTTCCACAAGCTTCCGGACCGCCTTCACGGGCGCCATCATCACCATCATCGGCTCGACACCGCTGACGGCCTGGCCGGCGATTCTCGCCAGCGGCTTTTTTCCAAGGGCTGCCGCGCGTTCGGCCGAAGTAACCACGACGGCGGCCGCGCCGTCGTTAACGCCCGGAGCGTTGCCTGCGGTGACGGTCCCGTCCTTCTTGAATGCCGGCTTGAGGGCCCGCAGGGTTTCGATGCTGGCGTCGGCGCGCGGCGACTCGTCGGTCTCGAAGATCACTGCCTCGCCTTTGCGTTGCGGAATCGAAACCGGAACGATTTCGTCCTTGAACTTTCCGGCGCGTATGGCGGCAATGGCCCGGCGATGGCTGTTGAGCGCGTACTCGTCCTGGCGTTCGCGCGAGACGCTGTATTTTTCCGATACGGCTTCGCCGGTGATTCCCATGTGAACGTTTTCGAAAGCATCCCACAGGCCGTCATGGATCATCGAATCGACGATCGTGCCGTGGCCGAGGCGGTAGCCTTCGCGCGCGTTCGGCAGCAGGTAGGGAGCGTTGCTCATGCTTTCCATGCCGCCGGCGACAACGATCCCGGAATCGCCGGCCTGGATTCCCTGGGCTGCAAGTCCGGCGGCTTTCAGCCCGGATCCGCAGACTTTGTTGATGGTCATTGCGGCAACGCCGGGTAACAGGCCCGCGCCAAGCGCCGCCTGGCGCGCGGGGTTCTGGCCGAGGCCCGCGGATACAACGTTGCCCATGATGACTTCATCGACCTGTTCAGGAGAAAGGCCCGCCCGCTCCACTGCGGCCCTGATGGCAATCGAGCCGAGTCTTGTGGCGCTCATCGACTTGAGCGCGCCCTGAAACTTTCCGACAGGCGTGCGGACTGCGCTGATGATGACGATGTCCTTCATAAGAGCCTCCGACCAAAAGTAACACGAAAGCAAAACGCGGGTGTAGAGTCCGCGGCCACGCACACGCGTAGCCGCGGGCTTTACGCCCGCGTTCAAGATCCGCGATCTATCTGATCTATCTGAGGTTGAAGTTAACTTCGATGTTCAGCGAGATATCGACCGCAGTGGCGGTGCCGTTCACGTTTCGAGTGCCGGGCCGGAATCTCCACTGTTTGAGCGCCTGGATGGCGTTTTCGTCGAGTCCAAAACCGAGACTCCGGACGACCCGGATGATATCGACGGTGCCGTCTCTCCGGACGATTGCCTCCAGCACGACCGTACCCTGATAGCGCGCCTTCCGCGCTTCTTCGGAGTATTGCGGTTCCACGCGGTGGATGATTGTCGGCGGACTCACGCCGCCGCCGACGCGGAACACACCGCCGCCGAAACCGCCGCCTGAGCCATCACCGACGCCGGGGCCGGAGCCTTCGCCAACTCCGCGGCCTCGCCCGGTTCCAATTCCGCCGCCAAAGCCCGGCCCGGAGGAAGGTGGTCCAGGCATGCCCAGCGGGTCTCCAAGGTTCAACAGGTTGACTCGAGGCAATTCCGCCAGTTGCGGGGCAACCACTGTAGGTTCGACGATGAGATCCGGATCCGGGTTCTTCGTCGGCTCCGGATCGGGAGGAGCAAGCTGCTTGTCCGCGGGCCGAGGTATGTTGCCGAGAGATGGAGGCGTCACCTGCATTTTGCCGCCGCCACCGCCGCCGCCCGATGTGTCGTCCAATGCGGGAAGATTCAGAATCAGGGCGTCTGGTGGCGCCAACAGCACGGCCGTTTCGGTAAGTTCCGGCAGCGGAGGAGCAGAAGCCCACGGAATGAGGGCCAGGATCACAACCAGGGCGTGGATTCCGATCGAGATCAATCCGGGCCCGCCCGTGCGCGGCTTCGACCAGATTTCTTCCACCTCTACGGGTTCGGCTGTCGTGACGACATTTTTTGGCAGAACCCTGTCGTCGATGACGCCGCGAATCTGTGCGATCAAAGAAGAAAGAACCGATGGGGTATCCAGCAGTTTGTCGAGCGCCGCCGGGTCTCTGGGGACTTCGAGTCTTGGTTGTGGATGTGACCGCTCGAAGCGCAAATCCCGTATCTGCCGAACGAGCGATACAAACCAGGGCTCTGTTAAGGAAGAGTCGATTCCCGCAGTGTATAGTCTATCCCCAGGCTCCGTATTCTTCTTGTCGTTCGTCATCCTGTTTGTCGAAACCTCGGCTGAGAATGCGCTATGACAATATCATAATAGACCTGCGGCAAGAAGTCGGCACATCGCTGCAAGTGCTATAATTTTGAACACATGGCATCCGGATTCCTGGCGCGATTGCCGTACCTGTTGCTGGTAGCCGCCATCATAGTTCTTGACCGCTGGACGAAGACTCTCATCGACGCGCGATTCGACGTGAACCAATCGATCTCTGTAATAGACGGGTTCTTCGACATTACGTATGTGAGAAACACCGGCGTGGCCTTCGGCATATTTTCTTCGATCAGTTCCCCGATGAAATCGATACTGCTTTCCGCGTTCACCTCGGTGGCCGCTGCAATCGTAGTGGTGTACAGTGTCCGAAGCCCGGTTCGAAATCGCCTTCTGCAACTCGCGCTGAGCCTGATCCTCAGCGGAGCGCTCGGGAATCTGTATGACCGTCTCACCTACGGTTACGTTATCGATTTTCTTGAGCTGTACGTTGGTGCGTATCATTGGCCGACTTTTAATGTTGCCGATTCCGCCATCACGATTGGCGTCGTTCTGCTGGGTATGGAGATTTTGAAAAATGAAAGTCCAAGCCGGGCTTGATGAGCGCGGGTCCCGTCTGGATGTGTTTCTTACGCGTCATTTGGAGAACCTCACTCGTTCCCAGATTCAGTTGCTGAATCGTTCAGGCGCGATCCAGATCGACGGACGGCCCGAGAAGGCCGGCTACAAGATCCGCGGTGGAGAAACCGTCGAAGTCGATCTCAGTTCCGTGACCGCGTTGGATCTCGAGCCGCCTGTCCTGAAAGCCGAGCAAATCCCTCTCCAGATCCACTATGAAGACGAGTATCTGGCCGTCATCGAAAAGCCGGCCGGCCTGGTTGTGCATCCAGGCGCGGGAGCGCGAAGCGGCACGGTTGCTCACGGCTTGCTGTTTCACTTTCAGAATCTATCGGATACGGGCGGCGATATGCGTCCCGGCATCGTTCATCGGCTGGATAAGTGGACGTCCGGACTGCTGTTGGTGGCGAAGAATAATTCCGTCCACGCCAGGCTCGGCAAGGCATTTCAGGACCGGCAGGTTCAGAAAACCTACATCGCCCTCGTTCATGGCCGGCCTGCGAAGGCATCGGCTGTGATCGAACTGCCAATCAGCCGTCACACCACGATCCGGACGCGCATGTCGGCGCGCGTGGGGCGTGGACGCTCCGCGCATACCGAGTATCGAGTCATCCAGGAGTTCAAAGGATTTTCATTGTTGGAGGTGAAGATCCGGACGGGGAGAACCCATCAGATTCGAGTGCATCTCAGTTCCATTGGACACCCGGTCGTGGGAGACAACGTGTATGGGGAGCGCCAGGACGCTCAGTTTTTGAAGAAGTACGGAAAGTTGGGCCGGTATTTTCTACACGCCGCCGAGCTCAAGCTGGCACATCCGATGACCGGCGCGGCATTGGAATGCCGCTCTCCGATCCCCCCGGAGTTGAATAAATTTCTGGAGCGAATAAATTCCTAAGAGGTATCCTTAACTGTTTGGTGGGCAGCCGGGTGATCGCGGCAGAGATGCCGAGGAAAGTCCGAACTCCACAGGGCAGTGTGCCTCGTAATTCGAGGGCCCGCAAGGGACGGAAAGTGCAACAGAAAATATACCGCCGCGCAAGCGGTAAGGGTGAAAAGGTGCGGTAAGAGCGCACCAGCGGTCCGGCAACGGATCGGCTTTGTAAACCCCACATGGAGCAAGGCCAAATAGGGAAGCGCGGCGCCGCAAGGCGTCAAAGGACGGCCCGTCCGAGTTTCCGGGTAGGCCGCTGGAGTTTCGAGGAGACTCGAAGCCTAGATGAATGATCACTGCCTCAGCAATGGGGTACAGAATTCGGCTTACAGGCTGCCCACCTACACCAAGACTCGCTGAATGAAAGGTCCAATGCATGGCTGTATACGCAGTTACCGGTGGAGGCGGTTTCATCGGATCGCATATTGTTGAGGAGCTTGTTCGCCGTAAAGAGACGGTGAAGGTCATCGATAATTTCTCCACGGGAAAGCGCGCGAATCTCAAACCTTTCGAAAGCGCCGCAGAAATCATTACGGCCGACCTGGCGGACGCTCCGGATCTGGCAGGGATCCTGCGTGGCGTCGATTACGTCATTCACCAGGCGGCAATCGCATCCGTTCCGCAATCGATGCATGATCCGGCGGCGACGCACAATGCGAACGTCAATGGAACGGTTCGTCTGCTGATTGCCGCCCGCGACGCGAAAGTCCGCAGGCTGGTCTATGCGTCATCATCCGCCTTGTACGGCGACAGCCCGGAGCTCCCGAAACACGAGGGCATGATGCCGAATCCGCTTTCTCCCTACGGGGCGCAGAAGCTCTTCAGCGAAATTTACTGCCAGGTCTTCACAAGGGCTTATGGGCTGGAGACTGCCTCGTTGCGCTATTTCAACGTATTTGGTCCGAGGCAGGACGCATCGTCGCAATACAGCGGAGTGTTCGCCATATTCATTCCCGCCGTTCTTCAGGACAAGAGGCCCGTGATCTACGGCGATGGCGAACAATCGCGCGATTTCACGTACGTGCAGAATGTGGTGGACGCCAATCTTCTGGCGTGCACGGCTCCCGGCGTTGCCGGAGAAGTCTTCAACGTCGCGTGCGGCGACCGCATTACGGTGAATTCGATTCTGCGGGAGATCAACAAGATCACCGGAAAAGACATCGCGCCCATCTACAAGGATGCGCGGCCCGGCGATATCCTGCACTCGCATGCGGACGTGAGCAAGGCGGCGCAGAAGCTCGGATACAAGCCGCTCGTTACGTTTGAAGACGGACTTCGGAAAACGATCGAGTGGTATCGGACTAATCTCTCTTAAATGAGCACGGGGGATTGATACAATCCCCCGATGCGGCTTGCCCTTACCTTATTTTTCCTGCTGGCCGGCGGACTGTCCGCCTTCGCGCAGAGTGAGCCCGATGAGATCCTTTCCCAGCTCTCCGGCGCTCGAGTGGACAAGACTCAGATCTACCGAATTCGCGACATCACCCTCCGGCGTGACGCTCTTTCGATTTCATTGACTCGCGGAACCATCGCGTTCCTCGAACCGGTCCGGGGCAGAGTTACGGGCGCAGTGTTCGTAGGTAATGGGGAAGTGATTTCAATTCCTCCCGGCACCATAGAAAAGCAGCAGATACATCGCTTCACCGGTTCGCCGCTTCTCAATGAGGCATTCCGGACCGCGTTCTTTCGGTTCACCGACGGCACGTATGACGAAATCATGCGCGAGTATCGCAGCCGTGCGATCGAGGATCTCGAGCCCGGCGACGCCGAACAGTTCGGCGTGCTGGAAAGCGCGATCGCGGAGCGGTCCCGCTGGCTGCACTATCGATTGCTGCCGGATTTTCTGGAGTCCGGAAGCGAAGGTTTCTTTTTCGGCGAGCTCAGTGGAGAGAAGCTTGGCTGGTTCAATGTCACCTACGATCCACGCCTCACCGAGGAAGTGGCCATCGTAAAACCGCGCGACGTTGGAGACTCCGTTCCTTACGAAATCTGGGCGAGTTTCAACCGCCGCGCCGAAGCGCGCGATCCGGAGGCCGTGGCAAATGAGAACAAGCTGCCGCTCGATGTGCTCTCCTACGAGATCGATGCGGCAATTTCGCCGGAAATGCGTCTCACCGCAAGGGCGACGATTCGGGCGCGCAGCACGCGCTCCGGTGAGCGAGTCCTGAGCTTCGATCTTTCCCGCCTGTTGCAGGTGTCGGCGGTTTCGGAGGTCTCCGGCATCGCAGGCGCGCCGGGAACTCCGATTCCTGTCTACAACTATCAGGACGTCAATGCATTCGTCATCGTGTTGCCGAAGGCCCTGAGCGCCGGCCAGGAGATCACCCTTCAATTCGACTACGCCGGCGACGTGATCGAACAGCGCGGCGCCGGAATCTTCTACGTTGGAGATCGTGGCTTGTGGTACCCGAACCTGGGCATGCAGGACCGGGCTGCATACAACCTGACCTTCCACTATCCGGCGAAGTACAGCCTCGTCGCGACCGGCAGCCGCCAGAGGGAATGGGACGACGCCGGGCTGAGGCACTCCATCTGGAAAAGCGATTCCGATTTCAGTGTTGCCGGATTCAACCTCGGCGATTTCACGATTCTCTCGGACGAAACAGGGCCTGTTTCGATATTCGTCAGTGCGAACAACGATGTCGAAACCATATACAAGGAACTTATGGCCTATCGCGCCGTGCGATTGGAGGCGGCAATCCGCACGGCATCCGCGGCAACGCGGCGAGGCCCGGCGTTTGGGAACCTTCCCGTCAGCGTCCAGCCGGACTATTCGGTGTTTGACACGAGGGCGTTCGCCGAAAACGTGCTCAAGGAAACGCGAGCCACCGTCTCATTTTTCACCGAGTTGTTCGGCCCGTTTCCGTACAGCCGGTTGACGGTATCGCAGTTTCCGGTGAACTACTCCCAGGGCTGGCCTTCGCTGGTGTACCTGTCGACGCTGTCATTTTTCGACCGGACACAACGGGAAAGGCTCGGTATCGGGTCGGAGTCGTTGTTCCTGTACACCGAACTGATACGTGCCCACGAAATTGCCCATCAATGGTTCGGCAACAAGGTGGGATGGAGCGGCTATCGCGACCAGTGGATATCCGAGGCGTTCGCAAACTATGCCGGCGTCATGTACGTGGAGCACAAGTACGGCGATTCTCCGCGCGTGCGGGAAATCCTTGACGGCGCCCGGGAGGCGCTTTTTGAGAAGGGAAACGACGGCTTTACCAACGACAGCCGCGGGCCGCTGTCCATTGGGTATCGGCTGGTGTCGGCGGACTCGCCGGACGCGTACATGGATTCGGTGTACAACAAGGGAACCTGGGTTGTGCATATGCTGCGGACGCTGATGGGTGACGAGACATTCGTAAGAATGGTCCGTGAGTTTCTGGAGACGTTCGACGGAAAGCCGGCCTCGACCTGGGATCTCAAACGCATTGCGGAGAAACATACAAAGCAGAGTCTGGACTGGTTCTTCGATCAGTGGGTGTTTGGCACCGGCATTCCGAAGTATGAGCTCCAGTACAAAGTGGAACAGGCCAGTGACGGGTTTGTGATTCAGGGAAAGATTGAGCAGCGGGAAGTTCCTGATACTTTCACGATGCCGGTGCCCGTGTATGCCGATGAAACGCTGTTGGGCCGCGTTGATGTCAATGGCGATGCCGGAGACTTCACCTTTGCGGTGAAGACCAGACCCACTCGCGTATTGCTGGATCCGGAAAATACTGTTCTGAGAGTACCGGACTAGTTCAGAAACCCAGTGTCAGGGCAGGGGACCGCGGATGACGCGTACCCTGTAGTTTTGCGTGTCCGCGACATAGAGATTTCCGGATGCGTCGAAAACGAGGTCCGAGGGGAAGTTGAACCTCGCCCGAGTTGCGCTTGCACCGTCGCCTGAGAACCTGCCAATACCCGTTCCGGCAATGGTTGTGATTACGCCTGCCACGGACACCCTGCGGATTCGATTATTCAACGCGTCTGCGATGTATAGATTGCCCGAGCTGTCGATGGCGACTCCAAGAGGAACATTAAGCCGGGCAGATATGGCCGGGCCGCCGTCCCCGTCGAATGCGCCTTGTCCGGCGCCACTGGGACCGGAGCCGGCGAAAGTTGCGATCACTCCGGTCACCGCATCGACTCTGCGGATGCGATGATTCAAGGAATCCGCGAAATAGATGTTTCCGCCACCGTCGATGACGAGCCCTGCAGGCGTGTTGATACCGGCGGTGACAGCCCGGCTGCCGTCCCCGGTAAAGCTGTCGAAACTGTTGCCGGCGACTGTCCTGATGACCCCCGTGGCCGCGTCCACACGCCGAATGCGGCTATTTCCCACATCTGAGAAATAAAGATTTCCGTTCTTATCCAGCGCAATGCCTCGGCGTTGGAGCGATCCCCCCAGGTTGATTTGCGCTTGAACCGCCGGACCGTTGTCTCCGGAATAGCCTGCGCTGCCGGTACCGGTAACCGTGCTTATTTCGCCGGTCGCCATGTTGATCTTTCTGATGACGTGATTATCCTTGTCGGAGAAATACGCGTTTCCGGCGGAGTCGAGGGCAATACCCGCCGGAGAGTTCAGCACGGCATTGACGGCGGTGCCGGCCGTGTTGCTGCCGAGCGTGCCATTACCCGCAAGCGTCGTTATCCTGCGCGTAACAGCGTCCACGCGGCGAATCCGCTGGGTCACTCGATCGGTAAAAAGCAGGTTGCCTGCGGCGTCCACCGCCACCCCGTCGATAAGACCCAGCGATACATCGGTGGCGGTTTTTCCATCGCCGACGAATGCATCGCTTCCCGTTCCCGCGATAGTGGCTATCTTCTGACTTTTCGCATCCACGTGCCGGATTCTGTAGTTGAACTGGTCCGAAATGAGCAGATTCCCGGAGGAATCCACGGCAACGCCGCCCGGGAAATTCAGCTGCGCCGTGATGGCAGGCGCGGAATCGCCGGAAAAGCCGGCAGTTCCATTTCCCGCCACGGTCAGCAGTTGGCGGAAAGCTGAGCCGACTTGTTTCACGGCCTGGTTTCCCGTATCGGCGATGAAAAGCCTTCCGGCGCTATCGATGGCGATACCAGTGGGTGAAGTAAGCGTGCCGGAGATTCCAAAAGGAGTGCTGGCTCCGGCGCCCACGTAGGTCAGTATGGTACCCGACGGAGTCACGACACGTATTCGATCGTTCCCCGTATCGGAGATGAACAGATTTCCCTGGCTGTCAACTGCCAGTCCTCGTACCTGGGCCGACGTCAGGTTGAGTGATGCGCTTGTAGCCGGACCGAAGTCACCGGAGAAGCCGGGACTGCCGTTTCCGGCCACGGTCGTGATGACGTCGTTCGTCTCATCGATCTTGCGGACGCGGTGATTCCCGCTGTCGGTAATGAAAACGTTGCCGCTCGAATCGGCGGCGATGCCATCGGGCCGGTTGAGAACCGCGGATCGGGCAGGGCCATTGTCGCCTCCGAATCCCCGTACGCCGTTGCCGGCAACCGTGGTGATGATGCCGGTTCGCGCAGCGACCTCGCGTATTCGGTTGTTACCCGTGTCGGCGATGTACAGGTCTCCGGAAGGATCGACCGCAACCCCGGCGGGAAAACTGAGCGTGGCGGCCACTGCCTGGCCACCGTCACCTGCGAAGCCCTCCTGCCCGTTACCCGCAACCGTTGTGATGACGCCGCGGACCAGGTCGATTTTGCGGACGCGATGATAGAGCCGCTCGACCACATAGACCACGCCGTTTCCGCCAAATGCCATCGCCCCGGGCGCCACCAGCGCCGCCGATGCAGGCGCCCCGCCATCGCCAAAACGCGTGCTGCCTCCGGCCAGCGTTGTCACGTCGCCTGCCAGCAGTTCCGTTGAGGACGGCGTAAGTACAACCAGCGCCGCTTGCGCACTGCCGCTGCGCGTTACAACGGCCAGCGCGGCGTTGCCGCTCGGCAGGGCCGGTGTGGTCACGCGAATCGTCTGGGTGTCCACGACCGTAATGTTGCGGCCGAGAGTTCCGGCGATCGTCACTTTCACATCGGGAGAAAAATTGGCGCCGGTTATGACGAGCGTTTGGCCTCCGGCGGCACTGATGCGTTCCGGCGCCACCGCCGTGATCTGGGGCGTTGCGGACTGGATTCTCCGCAAGGATAAAGCAGGATCGGTGATGACGACGTCACCGCGCGAACCGACCACAAGCGACTGCGGCGCCCCACCCGTATACGAAGGCGTGACGTTGAGGACAGTTCCGGACCTGGCGCGCGAGCCGGTTCGCAGGATGACCCGCACACGGCCGGCGCCCGGCTCCGTGAAGTAGATGTTGCCCGAAGCGTCAACCGCAATTCCTCTCGGTCCACTGAATGTCACTGGAGGAAGCGAGTCCGCATTGTTCCTCAAGCCAAAGTCGGGCCTGTTCGCCGGAAGCTGGAGCGGGGACGAAGTTCCAGGTGAGATCGTGGTCACAATGCCAGTCGCATCCACCGCGCGGATTGCGCTATTGCCGGTATCGGCCACGACCACCTCGACCGGCGGAGGCGGCTGGCCGAGCAGTTCGCGCTCCAGCTGTTCTTCCACTGTTTCATTGACGACTGCGACGCCGGTCGGATTTCTGAACCGGGCCTGCCCCCCGGTTCCATCCACGCCTCCCGGCACGCCGGCACTCCCGGCAACCGTGTCCACCGTTCCAGTCACGAGATTCAGCCGGCGGATGGTGTGGTTTCCTGAATCGGCAATCCACAGAAAGCCGCGTCCGTCCAGGGCAATTCCCTGAGGGCTGCTGAACCTCGCCTGGGATGCAGCGCCGTCGACGGCTCCCGCCACTCCTGTTCCCGCGATGGTCGCGACCGGAGTGCTCGCCCGGATCCGCCGGATGGCATGATTGGCGGTGTCGCTGACGTACAAATCTCCACTCGACTGATCCAGGGCCAGGTAAGACGGCTGACGAAACTGCGATTGCAGCCGCGCGTCATTCTTAAGGCCCGGGCTCAGCCTCGTGCCCGCATAGACAACGGGAACCTGCGCGAGATTCTCCAGCCGCAGGACGGTGTGGTCCTCGGGAGCCGCAAGGTAGAAACCCTGGCTGAGATCCTGGACAACACCCAGGACGTTGAATCCCGGCACTCCGCTATCTACTTTCACAACGGTCGCGGCGGCCGTCGTGATGAGGCCGCCGGCGCTGATGGTGATCGTCGAAAAACCGGCCTTCACTCCCCGAACCAGTCCGCTTGCGTCGACGCTCGCAATGTCCTGCTTCAGACTTTGAAACGACCCGTCAATGTCGTCGCGTCCCACTCCCGTACTGTCGACGATGCGGAGCCGCGGCCGTATCGTAGTGCCTTCAGCCAGCGAAAGTTCGGTTGTCGGTTGTCCGGTCGTCGCATCGAGCAGCGTGAGGCTGGAAATTGCCGCCCCGGTGCCTGGGTAAAGCTGCCTGCCGCTTCCGACAGGCACCTGGAAAGCAAAATTGTCACCGGTCGCCGTACCCAACGGCAGAACCATCGGGGTGCCGTTGGACTGGACGAACCGGACTTGACCGTTAGCGTCCGCGGTTGAACCGGCATGCATCAGGATGAGCCGTGTGGTAAAGCCTAAACCCGTGGCGATCTGTGGAAGGATAAGCGGACCGGCGCTCGCGGGCACCGTCAGGTCTGCGACGGGGAGCGTCGTCAGGATCGTGTCCGCGCGCGAATTCACGCGCAGGTCTATGGCGAGGGGAACGACAGCGACGGAACTCTGAATTTCCATCAAGCCCGAAAACCCTTCGCTCACGCCGGAGAAGAATTCGTCCACGAAACGCGCAGTCTGCGCTCCGGCAGGCAACGAAAGACTCGCCGTGGACTCGACGAGTCCGTAACGGTCCATCAGCTTCAGGCTGACGTTGGCGGTCTGCTGAGACGGATTCGCGATCGCGACGCCCGTGCGGGCGCCCAGGTAGCTGGCGTAAACCCGTGACAATGTGGTGGCCGGCGAAGCCGGCACGGCGGCTTCGGTGACCACAGTGTCGTTGGTCAGAAGACGAAAAATGATCGCTCCCGCCGGCGCGCTGGTGCCTGCAGCCGAGTTCAGCACGGCGTATCCGGTGGCCAGTCCCGGAGCCGCGGCATCCAACTCGACCTGATACACGCCATCGGGAGGAATCGAGTATTGCATCTCTGTGATATCCGCGTTGTTGGCGCGCAATGTCAGGGGAGATCCATTGGTCGCAAAAAATCGTACGGTGCCGGTGGCGTTCCCGGCCCCGCGATTGACGAGGATCACCTGCGTTCGAAAGCCCAGGCCGGCGGCAAGATGCGGAAACACCAGTTGCGATCCGCCGGCCGCGCCCAAATCGACGACCGGCAAAGTCGAATACAGAAATTCTCTGTACGCATTCGTGCGTTCACGAAGCGCGATGGCGCTCAGCGCGCGGTTGCTGTCGAAGGTGATGCTGCCGATGAAATTGGGCGGCAACGCCGGGAATAGTTCGTCGATATATTTGCTGCGGTGCTCTCCCGCAATCAGCGACAGACTCTGCTGGCCCACCATGGCGCCCGCCGGGTCTCGCAAGACCAGGTTTACGGTGGCCGCCTGAGCCGCCGTGTTGACAAGCGCAACGCCCGTCCGCGTCCCCCTCTGGTCGATGAACAGGCGGCTCCGAAGCAGTGGTGGCGCAGAGCCGACACCAGCCTGGCTCACAATGATTCCCTGGGAATTGGTATAGGTGAATACAGCGGCCGCGACCGGCACAGGCAGCCCTGTGCCCGCCGTAAGCACCGCGTAGCCGACCTGAACCGTTGGTGGTTGCTGCGAATAGGCGGCCAGGAATGCGCCGGCAACAACCACGCAGAGAGCCAGAGATCGGACAAGGGGGCGTGACATGGAACCGTAATTTAACACAAAGGCACGGGCGCGAAAATCCCGGTCGGGCCGGTCATTTCGATTTTTTTGCACA
>CAMBFR010000092.1 GCA_945865815.1 Candidatus Sulfopaludibacter sp. SbA3 | reverse complement strand
ATCTTCATGGCCCGCTCCCAAGCTCGGGCCGGATATAACGCCATCCGCTCTTAACCTCCAGTGCGAATGTGACGTTACGTCGACCCTGCCCTTCAGACCGGACATTTCATTTGCTACAGGCACCGGACAGATCATGTGCTACCGACAGGTTCGGTCAGCCCCTGTTCCACCAGCCGGATAAGTATGCTATTAAATCGACATGCCCATTTACGAATACAGCTGTGACAAATGCGGAAAAACGATCGAGATCATCCAGAAAATGTCGGACAAGCCTCTCCGCAAACACGAAAAATGCGGAGGAAAGCTGACCAAGGAAATTTCCGCTTCAGCGTTCCAGTTTAAGGGGACCGGCTGGTACGTCACCGATTACGGAACCAAATCCGGCGCCGCGGGCAAGGAGCCGACGAAAGACGGCGACGCTTCTCCCAGCGTGGCCAAAGAGGGCGGCAAGAGCGGCGAGACGAGCGGCAGTGAGAAACCATCGGCGGCCGCCGGAAAAACCGAAAAGACCGAGAAGGCCAAAAAGGCTGACAAGCCTGCCAAATCCAGTGGCTCGTAAACCGAGCCCCCGCCTTGGCGCGGAACGGATTTTCTCCGGACTCCAATCAGCCTATCCGGACGCAAAATGCGCGCTGAACCATTCCAATCCGCTTCAACTGCTCATCGCCACTATCTTGTCGGCGCAAAGCACCGACAAGATGATCAATACGATCACGCCGGCCCTCTTCAGGAAGTATCGAACGGCGGAACAATTTGCCCAAGCCGATACCGCGGAACTGGAGGAGATGATCCACTCCAGCGGATTCTTCCGCAACAAGGCCAAGAGCATCAGCGGAGCCTGCCGGGTGATTGCGGACAAGCATCGCGGCAAGGTTCCGCAAACGATGGAGGAACTGCTGGAGTTGCCGGGCGTGGCCCGCAAGACGGCAAACGTCGTATTGGGAGTGGCTTATGGCATTTCAGCGGGCGTTGTGGTCGATACTCACGTACAGCGGCTCTCCCGGCGCCTGGACTTTTCGAAGGAAACACGTCCCGAAAAGATCGAGGAAGATTTGATGGGCCTCTTTCCGCGGGAGAAGTGGATACTGCTGTCACATCTGCTGATTCACCACGGCCGCGCGAAGTGCGCCGCGCTGCGGCCCAAATGCGCGGAGTGTCCGATCGAAAGCCTTTGCTATTCCGAAGACAAGGCGGTCTGAAGGTTTACCGCGCCCTGGCCAGATTCCTTCTGTTGACTCACTTCTGATGTTGCTCGGTATAAAGATCGACGACTTTCTTGATCATTGTTTGATAAGGAACGTTGTATTGACTGGCTTTTGCCTTAAAGAAATCGATGCTCCTCTTGCTCAAAGCCAGTGTGATCTTAACCGTGCTTTCTTTGAAAACGAGCTTATCCGGACCTGGCAGGAAATCCGTCACAACCTCTGCTTGAGCTATTGCCTCACCGACTCGTTTCGGCGCCTTCCGGTATCTTGTTTTGCCTTTCATAAACGCGCTTACCCTCTCTCCAATATCCCGCTCCGAAGATTCGAATCTTGCTTTCGCGATAAGTGAAGCGAATCGTCAATATTCCGTTCGCTGTTTTTCCGAAACAGAAAAATCGTCCTTCTTGCACGTTGCTATGTTTCACATCCTTCGCAACGACTCTTTGAGGATCAGCGAATGCGTACTGTGCCTCTGCGAAAGAAACTCCATGGCGATCCCGATTGAGCTCGTCCTTTCGTGGGTCCCATTCGAAGTCCACAAAGGCCAAGCTACCATATACTCATACATATTGACAGCCATACCACAATTCCGGGCCCGGCCGGACCGGGAATTCCAAACTGACCCACTACCCACACACGGCTGAACGGCGCTCGGCAAGAAAGCGATACTACTGCCGGCACCGATGCCGCTTTGTGACTTGCCGATCACGTACGCGCGGATGTAACTTTCAACGGTCAACCCAG
The DNA here is from genome assembly GCA_945865815.1 of Candidatus Sulfopaludibacter sp. SbA3. Classification (GTDB taxonomy): domain Bacteria; phylum Acidobacteriota; class Terriglobia; order 20CM-2-55-15; family 20CM-2-55-15; genus CAMBFR01. Next base: position 14,820 of record CAMBFR010000092.1, on the reverse strand, counting down.
GATTAATTGAACCAATGAGAATAATTTTCGGCGTCCTTCAGTGGACTATCGCAATTGCAGCCGTCCTCGGAACCATTGCGTTGTTTACCTGGATAGCATTCATGCTATTGAAGAAGGACAAATGATCGCGCTCCTCCAGGTCGTCCAGGACGAACTCGACAAGTACGAACATCCATTTTTTGATTTCACCGCGCGGGAAAAGGGCGATGACGCCGTTGAACTTCTTATTCGCTCCAAGGTTGCAGGCGTGTTATCGCCCGAGTATCGATTTACATTCTCCGAGAGAGAATTGAAGAGCTCGCAGTTCCCCTGGACCTTTCAGCGCCTTCTCTACGACTGCCTGACGGATTACGTTGTCGAATTATTTACAAAATGCCCTTGAGGACCCGCTGCTGCAACCGCTGCCAGCGCGCATGAAGAATGATGCGGGGCCGTTTCCTGCCGGCATCGTGCTCCAGCCTTCGCAGGCCCTCTTCCAGGACGCACAAGGCGGATTCCGGATCTCCCTTCGACCGCTCGAAATAGATCGCTGCGCCTTCGTAACCGATCAGGCTGAATTCTTCAGCGGCCATCAGCTGAGTACACATGCTGTAGGAACGATCGAGGTCTCCATTTCGCCGGTATAAGACACACAGCGTTTCAAGCGTCTTCGACCGGAATGGCTCCGGAAGATCGCCGGCCTGAGCCATTTCATAAAGATCGATGGAACGCCGCCATTCGGAAGAGTCATCGAGAAGGTGAGCGAGCGAATACAGGTCGAGAGGCTCATCAAGAGGCGCAGGCTCCGAGGTCACACGATCGCAGGCGTGAATCGTGAGCGCCGCAAGAGAAACAACATCGTGAACGTTGTGCTTGAAAACGCCGTTCAGCGCCCGACTGTACTGGCGCTGAAGGTAGTCGAAATACACCCGCGGGATCATCGCTCCGGGAACGTCGTCATTCCCGCGCACGAAGGATAGAAGCTCGCGCTCGAGCGCTGCCAGCCGGCAACTGCCATGTCCATTTCGCCACAACCGGCGGGCCGGGAACAGCATGTCGAAGTGGGCCAATCCCGCGAACGGGTTTTCCTGCCGGGCGAGCGTGAACCGGGTTTCCAGAAGCGGCACATCGAAAGCGGCGCCGTTGTAAGTGATGACCAGCCGGAATCGCTTTAAAAACTCTCCCAGCGAGTGCAGCATGGCCGGTTCTTCGTCGAAATCGCGGATGAAGTACTGCACCATCTGGAACTCATCGCCTTCGAAGTACCCGACGCCGACGAGGAACGGACACATTCCGGTACCGCCCTGCATGCCTGTGGTCTCCGTGTCGAGAAAGACAACCTGTTCGTGAGTTGAGCCGCAAGGCGTCTCCTGCATGAGCGCCATGAGACGCTCCAGATTGGCGGACGAAAAACGCCCCAGCCGCACCTTTCCATGGAAATGATCATCCGGGAATGCCTCGCGGACAACGTAGTGAGAGCCGTAGGGAGTCGATTCAACAGAACCTTTCGGCAGGGCCGGCAGGGCCGGCAGGGCCGGCAACGGATCGGACAATGCCGTGGCGTTCTGCGTTGCTCGTCTTTCGGGCCGGGATCTAAGAAAGGACAGTTCGTCATTCAAAGATGGAAGAGATGACAGAAATCGTTCTGAAGCTTCGGGATCTCGGGTTGCGGATTTGCGGCTAACCGCGCCCAGGCTCAACAGGGCCTTACGAAAGCGTGCCATTCTTTACCAATGCCAGGACTGCCAATGCCGCTTCCTTTGCTCCCGCCGCTGGTCCGACACACGACGGGCATCCGTCTTCGCACGCGCATTCCCGAATCAGCTGGGCGGTGGCGGCGAACACCTGTTCGCGGATCTCATACAGGGGCCGGCTCAGCCCGATTCCTCCCGGATAGTTGTCATAGATGAAGATCGTTGGCTGGAACGTTCGGTCCTCAAGCCCGGTGTCTACCGCGGAGCCGAGGTCCCGCCGGTCGCACATGAGAAACACGCAGGAGAGCTGGGCGAGGGCGTAGGCCAGGCCGTGCAAGCCATTCAGCCTTTCGGCCGGCGGAAACGGCAGGGATTCGAATTGCTCACGTGGAATCGTCAGCCAATACGACGTCGTATGCATTTCCTGCGTCGGAAGATTCAGATCGCCGGAACCGACGTTTTCCATCGTGAAAAACTTGATCTTCTTGAAGCCCACTACCTGATGCGCAACATGGACTTCGCCGTGATTGTGCGCGTCAATGGTGGACATGTTTTCAAGGACCTTCACTTTCGTGTACGTAATCGCGTCGGTGAAGTAGTCGGAATCCACCTGCTTCACATAGGCGCGGCGTTCGGCAACATCCAGTTGATGAACGTAGTACTGCTGGCCCTGATGCAGGTAAATCGCCTTTTCGTGCAATGTGGAAAATGCGCTCGAATAGTCCACTTCGCCGATGATGCGAGCTTCATTAGTCGTCTCGACCACAACAAAATTGTCCGAGCTGATGCTGCGGAGCGAGACCGTGTCGGCGGGATACGCTTCGCTGGTCCAATGCCATTTGGTTCCCGCCTTGTGAATGAAACCGCGCTCGCTCAGGTACTCGAGAATCTCCGTGACATCGTGCCCTCCAAACAGCTCGTTGGCGGCAAACGGCAGCTCGAATGTCGCGCACTGAAGATGGCTGATCAGGATGTGAATGTTGTCCGGGTTGATCAACCCCATCTCCGGCTGCTGGCCAATGAAATATTCGGGATGATTCACAATGTATTGATCGAGCGGCGTGCTCGATGCAACCAGCACGGCCACCGACATTCCGCTGCGGCGGCCGGCGCGTCCCATTCTCTGCCAGGTGGACGCGACCGTACCGGGATAGCCGGCGAGGACGGCAACATCCAGACTTCCGATATCGATGCCCAGTTCCAGCGCGTTTGTGGAAACCACGCCTCGTATTCGGCCGTCTCGCAGTCCACGCTCGATCCGGCGCCTTTCGTTGGGCAGGTATCCGCCTCGATACCCCACTACAACGTCCTTTGGAACCGGTCCTCGCTCGACGGATTCCTTGAGATAGCGAACCAGGATCTCGGTAATCAACCGGCTGTTGGCGAAAACTATCGTCGAAATATTGCGCTTCAGGAACGCAGTCGCCACGTGCTCGGCCTCTTTGACGTACGACCGCCGGATTCCCAGTTGCGCATTGACGACCGGTGGGTTGTAAAAGAACAGGTGCTTTTCGCTTTCGCCGGCGCCGCTCTCGCGGATGAGCTCGAACGGCTGCCCCGTCAGCTTTTCGGCCAATTCCTGAGGATTGGCTATCGTTGCCGACGTGCAGATGAACTGGGGACGGCTGCCATAGAATTCGCAGATGCGGGCCAGCCTTCGAAAAACATTCGCAACATGGCTGCCGAAAACTCCGCGGTACGTGTGCAACTCGTCCAGGATGACGAACTGCAGGTTCTCGAAGAGCCGCGCCCATTTCGTGTGGTGAGGAAGGATGGCCTTGTGGAGCATGTCGGGGTTGCTGAGGATGATCTGGCCCTTTTCGCGAACGGCCATTCGCGCATCCTGCGGCGTATCCCCATCGTAGGTGTAAACACCGATGGCGCTCTCATCGCTCGCAAGGCTCGCAAGCGCGTTGGACCAATCCATGAGATCGTCGAGCTGGTCGTAGGTCAGCGCCTTCGTCGGATAGAGGTAGAGCGCCCGCGCGCCCGGATTTTCCATAATGCGCTGCCATACCGGCAAGTTGTAGCAAAGTGTCTTGCCCGAGGCGGTCGGAGTGACGATGGCCACGTTGCCGCCGCTTTGCGCGCGCTCGTAGGCCTGTACCTGGTGCGAATAAAGCGCTTCGATGCCTCGCGATTCGAGAACCTGGCGAATTTTACTGTTCAGGGATTCCGGAATCGGCCTGGTCTGCGGGGCGCGAGCTGGAATGTAGTGGTAACCCGAAACCGACTTGCTCTTCCGCAGCTCGCCCAGGAACTCGGCTAAGCCTGTTGGCTTCTGGAGGGCGGCGTCTTGCAGGGCGAGATGGCTCTTGGGTCGCACGCCACCCAGAATGACCCTGTGGACGGCCAGCTCAGGTCCGCGCTTCGCGGCTGCGGCCCATCTCTGTTACATTCTAAAGGTTGTCCGGCATCTGGAGGAGACCCCATGAAGATCGAACTCACATACGACAGTCCATCGCAGATCAAGACCGACCTTCTGGTCATCATCATCGACAAGGAAACGTCTCTCTATGACCTCAGCGGCTCGCCTTTGAACGAGACCGTCCGCCGCATAGCCAGGGATTTTGAAGAGAAACGGCTCAAAAAGGAATATTTCACGGCTCTGGATGGCCGCGGGCCGGCGGGCAATCTTCTTGTCTTCTCAACCTCGCTAAGCACGGCCTTTAACGTCTGGGAAAACCTCAAAACCTGCATTGCGCGGTCGATACGCTGCGCAAATGACCTTGGCCTGAAAAAGGTGACGGTTGCGCTGAACACGAATGCGGCGGCTCCATTCATTGGAAAAGCCGTAGAGGGCGCAATCCTTGGCAGCTACAGCTTCGACAAGTACAAGAAAGAAAAATCCAGCCTCAATCAGATCCGCCTGACATTGGCGGCCCTTAAAACCCATGACAAGCAGAACCGCCACTACGTGGATCGATACACGATCGTCTCGGAAGCCATTAACGAAGCCCGCGACATGATTAACGAGCCCGGCGCGGTCGCCACGCCGCAGTATCTTGCCGAGGCTGCGCAGAAAATCGCCCGGGAATCGGATCTGGATGTGAAAGTCTGGGATGAGAAGAAGCTCGAGAAGGAAGGCTATAACGGCCTGCTGCAGGTTGGCCGCGGCAGCGCGTATCCTCCGCGATTGATAAGGCTGTCGTACCGCGCGAAGAAGGCCCGGAAGCATGTCGCCTTCGTCGGAAAAGGCGTGACGTTCGATACCGGGGGAATCTCGCTGAAACCCGCGGACAAGATGTGGGAGATGAAGGGCGACATGTCGGGCGGCGCCGCCGTCCTTGCCGCAATGAAGGCGATCGGCAAGCTGAAACCGGATGTGAACGTCACCGGCATCGTTCCCACGGCCGAAAATTTCCCGGATGCGAATGCGGGCCGGCCTGGCGATATTTTCTACGCCAAAAACGGCAAGTCGATCATGGTGGATAACACCGACGCCGAGGGCCGTCTGATCCTGACCGATGGGCTCCACCTCGCCGGCACAGAGAAGGCGACACACGTCCTGGATATCGCGACACTGACCGGCGCTGTCGTCCGGGCGCTGGGCCTGAGCATCGCGGGAGTCATGGGAAACGATCCGAAACTGATCCAGGCTGTGATCAGCTCCGGCCAGCATCAGGGCGAGTCCTTCTGGGAGTTGCCGCTTCCTGAAGAGTACAAGGAACTGCTGAAGACCCCCTGCGCGGACCTGAACAACATTGGAGGCCCAGTCGCCGGCGCCATCACGGCAGGCCTGTTTCTGCAGGAATTCGTGCCGGAATCCACGTCCTGGGCGCACCTCGATATCGCAGGCCCCTATTTGCGCGACAAGGAATGGAAGTACTACGAAGCCGGCGCGATCGGATTCGGCGCCAAAACCCTCGTCGATCTCGCCGAGCGGTTCAATGAGTATTTTGGCTAGCCCGGGCGAACCGCCAAGGAGACACGCCGTGCTCGACAATTATCGCGAGGCGCGCGAGCGCTATGAATTTCAGATGGGACCGGTTCGGGGCGGGCTGGCCACGGCGCTAGACATCCTCACCGATGCCCTCGCACTGGTCGGACAACACGGCGTTTACTGCCGGAGCACGCGGCAGCCGCAGTTCCCCTCAATGGACGTTCGAATCGTAATGGAGCAGATCGAAGACTCGAAGGCGCTCATCATCGGAGCGATGCAGGAACTAAAAAAGGGAGTCTGATAACATTACAAAGCTATGGGCGATCCGGCTATCCGAACGGTCGGCAACGTCGATGTCTTCCTGGACTCCGCAGGGTTTGTTCGTACCATTCAACTCAAAGGCCGGCCGCTCTACCTCACTTCCAACCGTGACCTTCTGAAGAAACAGTTTCGCCGGGAAACGCTCGAGGCGATACCTCCCACTTCCGAGCTTTACAGTCACGTTTCCACCGACGCCATCATCAAAGCCAATCCGGATTGCTTCCACTACGACGATCGCCTCGGCACGCTCGTTCTGCGGTCTCTGGGCGGTGGTGGCATGGTCGAACCAGGCGATATTCGTAACGGCGGGTTCGGCATGATCCTGGCCGGCGACGGCTGGGGCGAGGGATCTTCCCGCGAGGTAGCCGCCCTTGCCCTGTTGTATGCGGGCATCGGAATCGTATTCGCGCCGAGCATGGCGCCGATTCATCGTCAGAACCTCATCAACAACGGAATGTTTCCTGTAACGGATCCTGTGCTTGCAGGCACGCTCGCGGCGGGCGACGAGGTTGCCGTCGATGAACTGATGGAGTCATTCGATGCGTTGTCACAGCGCGTTGTCCGGCACGGCGGCCTCTTCCGATACATGGAAGCCCGATCCCGGGGGCGGGAACCGGACCGGCCCATCGATACTCCCGCGCGGCGGATGACCATAACGGAGAAGATCCTCGCAAGCCACATGAAAACCCTTCACGGGAGCGTCAAGCCCGGGGATGCAGGGTTTGTCCATGTGGACGTGGGCTTCTCTCACGATTACACAACTGCTCCAACCGCTGCCATGATCATGGCCAGCCTCGGCCGCCGTCCGAAAGTAAAGACGCCCGCTTCGATCCACACGTTTCCAGACCATCTCACGCTCGCGCCGGACCTGCCGGGTATTACCGCCGAAGCGCTGGCAGGGATCGAGAATCTCCGCAAGGTTCAAAGACAGATTGCTGAAGAAACCGGTATTCAGTTTCATGGAACGGCTTCCGGCGGAAGCACTGGAATCTGCCACACCGTCATTAGGGAAGAAATTGCCTTGCCCGGCCAAGTCATACTCGGAACCGATTCTCACACGTGCTCCGCGGGCGCGCTGAACTTGCTGGCTTACGGCGTTGGGAATACCGAGTTGGCCTGCATATGGGAACACGGCGAAGTTGCGGGCCGCGTGCCGGAGACGCTACGGATTCGTCTCACCGGGAAGGTCGCGCCGTCGTGCACCGCAAAGGACGTGATACTTCATCTTGCCCATCACGCTAAATTGACGGGCGTCTTTACCGGCAGGGTCATGGAGTTTGTCGGGCCCGGATTAAAAGAGTTCTCACTTGAGGAACAGGCGGTGCTGGCAAACATGGCCGCCGAATGTAATGCCCTGACGGCCATCATGGAACCGACGGAACCATTGATTCAATACCTGGTCGAGGCACGGGGGTTAACGCGCGATAACGTTCTCTCGATGCTCGTCACTCCCGATACCGATTCCCAAGTGTATGAGACGATCGAACTCGACCTCGCGGCCGTCCAGACTCTCGTTGCAACACCAGGACACCCGGGCAATGGAGTGCCGCTGTCCCAGGTGCGGGGAACGCGCGTGGATATGGCCTATGCCGGGTCGTGCACGGCAGGCGACATCACATCCATAGCGATGTATGCCGGCGTCCTCAAGGGACGGAAAGTGTCGGTTCCCACCTGCATCCAATACGGCTCCCAAAACGTTCGCGAGGAAGCCAGGCGCCGGGGCCTTCACGACATTCTGGTAGCCGCTGGTGTTCAAATGATTGAAGAACCCGGGTGCGGCGCATGTATTAATGCCGGTCCGGGAGGGCCCCAGGCCGGCCAGGTGGCGATCTCTGCGACCAACCGCAACATGCCCGGGCGCATGGGCGACGGGGATGCCTACCTTGCGAATCCCCTGGTAGTTGCCGCCTCCGCGATAAAGGGATACGTGTGCGGCCCGGAGGACCTGTAAAATCCGGCCGGAATCCCTCATTGAAAATATTTTGAATTTTTTTGTATTTTTCGCTTTACAACGTTTTGCTCCGAAGGCATAAACATGACCCAGTAAGTGAAGAGAGCTTGAGAGCTCACTTGGAACCTTAAATCAACCAGGAGGGAAATCGGATGGACCCGATGACAATCAAAGAAGGACTCGAACTCGAACTTGAAATCGAAGAGCTTGAAGCTAAGGTAGCCCCCGATGGCGGCGAGACCGTTCTGCCAATGCCGAAGGGCGGCGGAAGAGGCAGATAGTTTCTCGTAGAAAGCAAACGATTTAACACCCCTAGGCAGAAGCCCTGCCGGGGGGTGTGCTGTTTTAGGCCACACTCCAGAGCACACCGCGAAAGTCTTAGGATAACGGCTGAATTTTCACTTCCCCCCTTTACAAGGTTTCGCCCTGAAGGCATAAATACGGCCTGTTAGTGAGGAGGGCTTTAGAGCAGCAGACAGATTTCAGCTCGAGCCCGCAAAGAACCTTAAATCAACCAGGAGGGAAAATCGGATGGACCCGATGACAAATAGCAAAGAAGGACTCGAACTCGAACTTGAAATCGAAGAGCTTGAAGCTAAGGTAGCGCCCGACGGCGAGACGGTTCTGCCAATGCTGCCGGGTGGACGGCGCGGAAGAGGCAGATAGCTTCTCCCCTGAAAGCACCCCATAGCACACCCCTGCGGCAGAAACCCTGCCGCAGGGGTGTGCTATTCTCACGCCATGAAGATCGGTGTGACGGAATACATTGATTGCGCTCACTTTCTCCCCGGCCATCCCAAATGCGGCGCACTACACGGGCACACCTACAAGATCGAAATTGCCATTGAAGGCGAACCTAAGTCCGGCATGGTCATCGACTTCGCCGATCTCAAGCAGGCTGCCCGCGATGTCCTCGTCGAATACGATCATCAATCCTGGAATAACTTCCTCGACTACCCTTCGGTAGAAAACATCTGCAGCCTGCTCCATGAAAAGCTGCAAACACGGCTTTCGTTTCCCTTGACCCTGCGCGTTTGGGAAGGACACGGCAAATGGGCCGAAACATAAGGAGAGGTTCCTTCTTACATGTCACGAATTGAAACTCTAAAAGGCTTCCTGACCCAGGATCCAAAGGACTCCTTCTCGCGTTATGCGCTGGCACTCGAATACGCAAAGCTGGAGCAGTATGAAGATGCGCGCCGCGAACTCGAGACCGTCAAGTCGAATGATCCGGAGTACGTCGCAACCTACTACCAACTGGGACAGCTCTACCAGAAGATGTCGCTTCCCCACGAAGCCGAAAAAACCTTCCGTACCGGTATTGTCGTAGCTGGCAAAACAGGCGATTCCCATACTCAAAGCGAGCTGGCCGCCGCACTGGACGCGCTACTGACTGGGTAATGGTTGTGGTCTAATTCGGGGACAGGCCACTCAATTCCCTGTCTTCGAGTGAATGCTTTCATTGATGAAAATAAGGAATTGAGTGGCCTGTCCCCAAATTAGGCATCTTGAAGGAGTTCCTGATGATATCGTCGACGCGCAACGCTCTGATCCTTGCCGTATGTGTGCTGGCAGGCCAATGTTTCGCATTTGCTCAGGATGTCCCACAGCTCACGGCCGGCCGTCTGGGCGATGGTGAGCGCCCGAACGTTGACGGCCGTGTCGATGAGGCAGAGTGGGCAGCGGCGCCGGCTTTCAGCAATTTCATTCAACAGGAGCCGAACGAGGGCCAGACCGCGACCGAGCGGACCGAGATCCGATTTCTCATCGATCTCCAGAATCTTTACGTGGCCGTTGCCAGCTTCGACTCGGAGCCTGACAAAATCGTCGTCAGCGAGAGCCGCCGCGACGCCGACCTCGGCGACACGGACTCGATCCAGATCCTCCTTGACACTTTCAATGACGGACAAAACGCGTTCGTCTTCGGCACCAACCCGTTCGGGATCGAATATGACGGGCAGGTGATGGCGGAGGGTCAGGCGGGGCGAACTTTCAGCGGCGGGATAAATACGGACTGGAATGCGGATTTTGTCGTGCGATCCCAGACAACGGAGCGGGGCTGGGAGGCGGAGTTTGCCATTCCGCTCAAGACCCTCCGGTACAACCCCGGAGAGGACCGCACCTGGGGCGTCAACGCCATGCGCAATATCCGCCGGAAGAACGAACAGGTCTTTCTGGCGCCGGTGCCGCGCGGCTACAACCTCCAGCGCGTGTCGGTGGCGGCCAAACTCAACGGCCTGAGTCTGCCCGAGCGGCGCGAGATAAAGCTGCTGCCGTATGCCATCGGCTCGATCAACGATGACAGGACACTCCGGACCGACACCGTCGATCGAAATGCCGACGTCGGACTTGACCTCAAATGGGGCGTACGCGCCGGGCTGACATTCGATGCCACGTTCAACACCGATTTCGCGCAGGTCGAAGCCGACGAACAGCAGGTGAACCTGACGCGTTTCCCGCTCTTCTTTCCCGAGAAGCGGCCGTTCTTCCTCGAGAACGCGCAGCTCTTTCAACTCGGCCAGTCGCAGTCGATCGACCTGTTCTTCTCCCGGCGCATCGGCCTCTCGTCCGGCGGCCAGCCGATCGACATCGTGGCAGGCGGGCGGCTGAGCGGGAAGCTGGGAGGCTACAACGTCGGTCTCCTGAACATGCAGACCAACGAGGCCGTCAACAGCCGGACCGGTGAGACGATCGCCCCCGCCAACAATTTCAGCGTCCTTCGATTGCAGCGCGAGCTGGGGCGCTCCAACTTCGGCGCCATGTTCGTGAACCGGCAGGGCGTGGGCCGTCTGGCGCCGGCCGAAGATTTCAACCGGGCTTACGGCGTCGATCTCGCGTGGCAGGCGACGACCAACGGCAGGCTCTTCGCGTTTCTTGCCCGGACCGATTCGCCGCAGAGAAAGGGCGGATCGGATTATGCAGGCCGCCTGTTTTATACCTACGCCAACTCGTTCCAGAACACGAGTGTGGGTGTCGCGCAGGTGGGAGAGAGGTTCAACCCGGAGGCCGGGTTCCTGCCGCGGCGGGCGTTCCGCCGTGTCGAAGCCCGATACAATCTCACCCATCAGCCAAAGCAGTGGCCGTGGATCCGCCGTATCGCGCCTCACACAAACTTTACCGTCTATACGAATCTCGACAACAGGCTCGAGAGTTCGCAGGGGCACTGGCATTTCTTCGATATCCATCATCGGCGGGGCGCCCGCTTCGGCTACCTCATCGAGACGCAGCAGGATCGGCCCAGGAGGCCGTTTAACGTGTATCAGGATGTCACGGGACGGCGGGTGGTAATTCCCGCCGGTGAGTACGCCTGGACGGCCGGAATGTTCGAGGGCAACACGGATCCGAGCGCGCCCGTCAGCGCTTCGCTGCGCCAGCGGATCGGCCAATTTTATGACGGCAGCCAGATCCACTGGCAGCTGTCGATCGGACTTCGCGCCGGCGCGCGGCTCATTTCGCAGATCGGTTGGACCAGGGACGACATCAAGATGCCGGTCGGCAACTTCAAGAACGACCTCATCCCGGTCAAGGTGACCTACGCGTTCACGAGCCTGGCCAGCCTGCAGGGACTCATTCAGTACAACCGCCAGACGTCGTCGATCTCTTCGAATATCCGTCTGGCCCTGCTCGATCGCAGCGGCACCGGGTTCTTCGTCGTCTATAACGACCGCCGCGACACATCGCCATTCACACCCGATGAGCTTCTGGGCCGCTCGTTCGTCATCAAATACACACGCCTGTTTTCGTACTGAGCAGCGGTCTAATTCGCGATCATTTTTGGACGTTCAGCACGTTGTCCAGAACAGTGACGTGTCGAGCGCAATCCGATCGCGACGCGCCAGACATTTCGCGAGAGGCCTATTCTCAGCTACCAGGATCCGCGCTCCTTTTTCAAGTATTCGCGAGGAAAGGGCTTCGCCAAGCCGCGAATCGCCTTTGCGTAATCCTTGGATTTGGGCAGGAGCGTAACGCTGCCGTTCCGGACCACGACCAACAATTGACTGCCAGGCTTCGCCCTAAGCGCTTCGCGCGGAATGACAATCTGATTCTTACTGGATACCTTCACTTCCATCGGTGTTTTCCTCGCTTTACATTCAACTCGAAAGTAAAGCCGGCAGGTCTCAGCTGAGCCGAAAAGATACAGCGGGGCAAGACAAGGAGAAACTTCTGAGCCAGAACCAGATACTACACAAACACAATCGCGAATAATGTTCGCGGCACCTTTAGCCGACTACGGCTAGTTCAGAGGGATGCCGAACGGCGTGCCATCCTGTTTGATTAGTTTCAGGATGCCGGATGTCGATTGGCCTGCAGTCCCACTGAATAGAATGAATTGCGTCGTGAAACCGCCGCCGTCGGCGACTTGAGGAAAGAACAATTCGGCCGTCGTCGAAGGTTTGTTCTCATTTGCCGGCGGTGTCGTTGTGATCAGGAAGTCTCCGCGTTCGTTAACGCGCGTGCGTAACCCGACTACGGACACGCCGGACGATGTCGTGGTAATCCGCAATGTGCCCTTAAAGGGTTTCGGTAATGACGGAAAGATGTCGCTGAGAAACTTTGCTGTCTGTCCGAATGCTGCAAGTGTAACTGTTGCGGGCAAGATGCCAGCGACGGGCGCTCCGGAAAGATCCGTAATGTCGAACGTCACCGTTCCTGGCGCGCTTGACGTGTTTGCGACGGCGATTCCGCTATCCATCGATGCAGCCAACTCCACATATACACGAAACGCATTGCTGGTCTCCACCGGAAGACCGGCTTCGGAAACCGTGATGCCGGCCGGTCTGTACGAAAACACAATCAGAGGAACCGGCACTGCCCCGCCTCCTGCCGGCTCGATTTGGATCGAACCAGACGCTGCCGCTGCGCCGAGTCCGGCCGTTGAGATCTTCTGCGAGCTGCGCCGGGGAACGGAATAATTGAAGGAGCTCGCGGTCTGGCTCCCAACGGTGACAGTCGTTGCCGTTCCGGAGGCATTCAGGAACCGAAGACTGCCCGTCACGGGTTCCTCGGTTGGATTGACCAGCAGGACCTGTGTAGTCCAGCCACCGCCATCAGCGAAATGTGGAACGGTAACCGTTCCGGTCGTGGGCACGGCAGTTGTGTCGACGATCGGCAACGCCGACATCAAAAACTCGCCACGCTCATTGGTGAGACCTCGCAATGCGACTACGGCCACCGGCAGCGTCGATGTAAAACTGAATGTGCCCTGAAATGTGGCAGCCCGATAAACCCTGAATGGAGTTTGATCGAGAAATTGCGCGATCTGTTGATTCGCAGCAATCGTGGTTGTACCGGCGCCCGCAGGATTGCCCGCCGCATCTGTGAACTGGAAGCTGATCGTTACTGGAGACAAATGGGGATTCGCTATCGCCAGACCGGCGTTCACACTGCCCGCGATCTCGGCATACAGACGTCCTGAACTTCGCGCGGGAACTGCGGGGACGCCTACTTCGCTGACGAGAACATTACCCTGCCGAAAACCAAAAATGGCGATACCGGAGGGCGTGGTAAATCCACTGTCTGCCTGGATTCGGCCATAACCGACCGAGATCGCGCTTCCCGTTCCGCCACTCGTGAACGAAGCCCCACCCCGATTCGTAACTGCGAAGCTTTTGTCCGGAGTGATCCTGAATTCCGAGCGCATCTTCACGACGGTGTATGGATTCCAGGTCGAGAGGACGTAGTAAATCTTCAACCTGTCGCCCGCGACTCTCGTAAACCGCTCGATCAGATACGGCGCGTACAATCCACCAGGAGTGGTGACCGGATCATTCCCGCCAATCGTTGGTCCATTCAATCCATCACCCGGAGGATTGGGCACGACCGAGGGGTCGTGCAGAAACTTACCGCGCGCGTTGTCTCTATCCGGATTTAAGATGAGTTGCGGAGCGGCCCACGGTCCCCACGGCTGTTGGGCGTACGTGAAGTACACGCCTTTGGTCGTGGCCTGCGGCGTTTGACCGCCGTCGTAGGTCATGAGCCAGAGTTTCAGCTCTTCCGAATACACGACGGACGTGTTGCCGATGCTCGGTGTATCGTTTGGCCAGGCAGGACCATTCAGGGCATTGTCCTGGATGACCGGTACCACGCCACTCTCGCTCGTCGTCCACGTCGGCTGGCCGTTGACGAGGCCTGCGAAGTATTTCGTTCCTGCTCCGGTGGCGAATGCACTTGCAGGCACGGTCGAAAGGTAAATGTCGGAGGCCCGGTAATTGCCAGTGCCGAAGATCACGACATCACTTCCGAACTTGTGCACCGACGTAAAAATAAACTGCCCCGGCAACGCTGAAAGCGTACGGCCGGCAGTAAAGGTCTGGGCCTGTTCATCGAAACGAATGAGAATGGATCGATCGCTGGGTTTACCGGCCGGTGTGTCCGCACCGATGTTGGCTACGAAGTAGATGCCGTCGCTGAGGCTGATCCCTGAATTCGGAACATTGTTTCCGCCCATGTTTATGCCTTGACCTGGGCGGCCAAACCGCGGCGTGCCATTCGAGTTTGTGTAGAAGTTGAGCATAGTAGGAGCTTCAGGATCCGCCGTTGTACTCCACGCGAATGAGTCACCGGCTCCGTATTCGACCGCACTGACGTCCTGGCTGATCGTGTCGCCGAAGAGGAAGATGACCTTGCCGTCGTGCTCGAACGAACTGCCGAGATCCGTTCCATGGATGTTGTAGCGGGTCGTGGTCTGGCTCGCTGTGCGGGAGCATGAACCGTCTGTCGCCTTCACCTGCCAGTCGCAGTCCCCGATCATCTGCTCGACTTTGACCGAGGAACCTGAAATGTAGGTAAGCGCCGTGTTACCGGTGGACTGTGCCCATGCCGGAGGCAACACACTTAGGCAAACTGTCGGTAGCACATGATCTGTCCGGTGCCTGTAGCAAATGAAATGTCCGGTCTGAAGGGCAGGGTCGACGTAACGTCACATCCGCACTGGAGGTTAAGAGCGGATGGCGTTATATCCGGCCCGAGCTTGGGAGCGGGCCATGAAGATC